>JBDHHA010000269.1:0-3786 GCA_039589615.1 Gemmatimonadota bacterium | reverse complement strand
GATAGTGCTGTCGTCATTCCGGCAGGCGCCGTGGAGGAACAGAGTGGCATGCCCGCCTGTCCCCCCCGTGTTCTCGGGCCCATCCGGCGTCCGAGCCCGCTGTCGGTAGCGGGTGACCGTGCAGGCCTCGGCATAGTATGGGAAGAGGCTGTTGTAGATGCGGTGCGCTCTCTCGTTGTAGAGCTCGCGCATCCGCTCTTCGAGGCTCGGGTTTGCGGAACGGTCCGGATCGGCGACGGGGTTGAAGACCACACGCGGCGGTGGCGGCGCTGAATTCACTGCTGCCGGCCATCCCAAGCAGGCGGCCATCCCACACGCCCAGACCAGGGCCGAGAGGCACCGCGGCACGGCCTGCCCTACCATCGGCATCTCAGCCCTCCGCCTCTGGCGAGGACGACGCTCCTGCGGGTCGCCGGCCCATGGTAACAGCGATGGTGGGTCGGGCACGGGGGCAGAAGATGAACGGCCAGCCGCAATTCGAGCTCAACGTGACCCGAGTCATCGTGGCGTGGAGCGCTCTGGTTGCGAGCACGGCTCTGTTGGCGCTGCTCGTCTCAGGGCTCCCGGACGGTGTCCCCAAGGCGCTCGTGGCGTTCGCGACGGGGATCCTGATCACCCCTGCACTCGCATCTCCCTACGAGTGGATGGTCCACCGGTACGTCTATCATCGACCGGCGATTCCCTTCCTGCGCCGGATCTACTCGGTGCACCTCGCCCATCACCATCTGTACTTTCCCACCTACCGTTACGTGACAGGAGGTCCGCCCCGACGGATTCCGGTCTTCGGCGGGGAGGTCTCGGAGGTCTGCACCTCGAGCTGGGGAAACGCCCTCGTGCGAGCCAGTCATTTCCTCTTCTACCTTGCGCTTGGACTGATCTTGATCTGCCTTCCGGCCTGGCTGCTTACCATGAACCTCGCCCTCCTGCTCGGCTCGCTCCTGTCGCTCGTGGTGATCTCGAATCTCTTCGTGACCGTGCACGACGCCATTCATCGGCCGCACAGCCACCGGCTCCTGCAGCGTCAACCCTGGTTCGGCTTTCTGGATGAGCACCACTACATCCATCACGTAGACGAGCAGGCCAACGTGAACTTCCTGCTCCCTCTCGCTGACCTTCTCTTCGGCACCCTGCGGAGGTCCCTGACCGCGCGGGAACTGAGAGAGCACGGACCGCGTGAACACGCGAAGGCTCGCGAAGAAGGCCTCGGCGAGCCCGCCCGACGAACCCCTTGGAGACGCCCCGCCACGGCCGGCCGAACCGCCTGAGCGAACGCTGATTGGCTGCAATTCGAAGGGCCACCATGGATTCTGATGGGATGTGCGGCCTCTGGTCTCGATCTCTCCGGAAGTGTTGGAGTTCCTAACTCTCAGTGTGCCGCACTGTGACGGCATGCCAAGCAATCAAGACTGTTTGAAGTAATCTGGTATCGCGTCGTTCAGGACCAGCACCGTCTCTGCCTTTCTCTCCGACAGCACGAACCTCACGGCCGCCCCCGCCAGCTCCTGCACGCCGATCGTCGGGCACAACCGGTTCACCACCTCATAAAAGCCGTCCAGCGGCACCGCAATCTTCACCGACGTGGGCAGTCCGGGCAGAGTTCTTCTCGTCCCGACGACGAACCCCGCGCGGAGACAGATCGCGTTGCCGGCGTTCTGGACGTCGTTCGCCACGAACTCCTCGATCTTGCGCTTGCCCTCGTAGTAGCCAGGGATCAGGTAGGGGAAGGGATACCACCAGTCGTCCATGTTCGACCTGTCACGGGTGATCACGGCAAACTTGGTGGCACCTATCTCCCTGCTGGTGGTGTATGCATTGATGTTCGCGTCGCCGCAGGTCCGCACCATGTTCGTCTGCGACCACGGCGTAATCGCCCCCACGCACGAGATACACGCCGCAATGTTGTATTTCCGCGTCACTGCGCGTAGCGCGTCGCGAACGGTCTGCGGGGCGAGGAGGTCCCCGCTTACGAAGCTGAGCCTGGTGGTTTGGTACACAGGCTCATCAGAGAGCCACGCGGGTGCGACTCCAGTTCGACTCACTGCGAAAATGTGGAGGTCCTTGTTCTGTAACAAGGCCTCCGCCAACACTGCCGTGCCCACAAACCCAGTGCCTCCGAAAACCACCAACGCGGGGGGAAGTGTCTGAGGGGAAGGGGACATTTCGACTCCCTGTCGGCGATTGCTCTTGTGAAATGGTGCTCGCGGCCATTGGAAACCGCAAATAAGACGGTAGGCCTCCAGGATTCGAACCTGGGACCGTCCGGTTATGAGCCGATTGCTCTGACCGACTGAGCTAGGAGCCATCGGGAATCACAGATTCGCCTCGACACCCTGACTCCCGATCTCGGTGTCGGCAGCTTCGATGCCAACCACTGGCACGGGATCCTCTCGGGGATCGTTGCAGAGTGCGCGGACCTCCTGAGGCTATTTCGGGTGGGCAGAGTCCGAGGAGACCGTTTCGCCGGAGAATGGCCGCGTGAGCAATTTCGCGAACATCAAATCGATCCCCGAGGATTCGGGAGCTGGAGCGGGCGATGCTTCGCCGGATCAGCCGATCGCAACACACTTGGCGAATGCCCGTCGCCTCCGGTGACCGTGGCAGATGACAGCTTAAGCGTAGATGTTCGGGAAATGCTCGGCTGAGACAATGTGCCTCGGTCGAACAGAACAGTGTGGGGCCTATCGGGGTGAACGCTGTTCATGCCTGGACGGGTCGGTGACCCCGACGGTTCGGGGGCGGCCAGACAACTCGTAAGAGTCTTCCGCTCTGGCCTAGAAGAGACCGGGGAAACGAAGGCTCTTCCGCTGTCCGCGAAGGCGACGTGCGGATGGCATCTGGCGCGCGATACGCGAATTCGTACGGCAAGCTGACGACAGCACCCTGGGTCAGCCGTCTCTGGAATCAGAGCATGGCCACGGCATGGATATTGCAAATTCAGGGGGCGGCTTCAGAGCTGCCCGGGGCTCGATCGGCGGAGCGGTGCGGCGGCAGACCCGCCGTGCCTATCCAGCGAGAGCAGAAACTCGTGGGGGCCAACATGCTGAGAGTACAGCGAGACCACCCTGCGTGCGGCGCGTGGATCCGCCGTGCGCGGTCGGCCGCAGCGGCCGCATCGGTGACGGCCATCCTGGTGCTGGCATCCCCCTCTGCCTCGCTAGGCGTGCTCTACGTCGATGACGACAGCACATGCTCCGCGAGCTGTGGCTCGATCGACAGTCCGTTCCCCACGATCCAGTCCGCGCTCGAGAGCGCGAATCCCGGGGACACCGTCGAGGTCCTCGCCGGCGCGTACCTCGAGAACCTGACGCTAGGCATTCCGGTCACGCTCCTCTCCAGCGAAGGGGCCGTAATCCGCTCGGCCGTGGATTCCGAGCCGGTCATCTCGATCGACTCCCCCAACGTGACGGTGAGGGGTCTCGAGATCCGGGGCTCGGGGATCGCGACGACGTCAGGAGGGATCGCACTGAACTCGGGGGACGACTGCCAGATCCTGGACAACGAGATCTGGGACGCGTCGACGGGGATCTGGCTCTGGGGCAGCGACCAGCCCGACGTGACGATCCGTGGCAACGTGATCCGCGACAACGCCAGGGGCATCGATCTCTTCGGAAGCTGGCACGGCAACGCGATCGTCACGCAGAACGATTTCCTGCGCAACAACACGGCGGTTCGGACGGCATTCCCGAACGAGGACTCCGGCCACTTCTACCACAACAACTTCATCGACAACCTCAACGCGGTAATCAGCTTCCCCTTCCCGAACGACTTTGATCCACGGCTGAAGTG
>JBDHHA010000268.1:0-4209 GCA_039589615.1 Gemmatimonadota bacterium | reverse complement strand
GAAGCTGCCCGCATTCGCGACGACGATCCGACCGTCCGTCAGGCGCTGCGCGCCGACCACGTCAAAGAGCTGGTAGGCGGCTTCGCCCTCGACCACACCAATGTCCAGGGCGGGCTCACCGGCGAGGCGCCACTCCACGCCCTCCGGCCAGGCGAACTCCGTGTTGTCGATGATCTGGACGCCGGCGCTGTCGCTGACGACGGCATGCGAAGAACGGTCTCCGGCGCTGCACGCGGCAGCGGCCAGCCCCAGGATCGGGAAAGTGAGCCACGCCGCCAATCCGCGGCGAACCCGATGGAAGCAAGGATTCGTCATCTTACGACCGCAACGCCTCGACGGGATCCGTGCTCGAAGCCCGAAGCGCCGGCACAAAGCCCGCCATGGCAGAGACGAGCAACAGGATCACCGCGGTACCGAAGCGACATCGCCCCACCGATCACCACTCCCGTTCCGGCAAGCATCATCGTCCGGCCGACCACCCGCCGCCGCACCCCCGCCGCCGACTCTCCCAGCGCCATGCGAATGCCGATCTCCGGAATCCGCTGGCTCACCGTGTACGAGAGGACGGCATAGATGCCGAGAGCGGCCAGCACCAGCGCTGTGCCCGCAAACACGCCGAGTACGACGAGAATGAAGCGCCGCGGCGAGACCGCGCGATCCACCACCGCTTCCAGGGTCTCAAAGTCGCCGGTCGGCATGGACGCGTCGGCCTGTTGCAGCGCGGCCCGAACTCCGCCCACCAGAGACGCGGCGGGGAGCCGCGACCGGACGACCATGGCGAGGGTGCTGAAGTCGTTCACCTGCGTGATGGGGAGGTAGATCTCCAGCCCGGACCCCTCCTCCAACGACTGATGGCGCACGTCGCCCACCACACCTACCACCCGCCAGTTGTTGACCATCCGACCGAGTGGGTCCACCCCGGGGTAGAGCGTTTCGGCGGCCGTCTCGTTGAGGATGACCACGCCGGGCGCATCGTCGTCGTCATCGGGTGTGAAGTGGCGGCCGGCCAACAGGGGAATCCGCATCACCCGGAGGTACTGGCTGTCCACCACACGGGGGAACGCGGTGGGCTGTTCACCCTCTTCGTACACGACACCTTCGGCGCGAACGCTCCAGCTCCGGTTGCGCCCCAGCGGAGGCGAGTCGCTCAGGCCCACCTCCTCCACGCCGGGCACGGCTTCTACGCCCGCAGTCAACCCGCGGTAGAATCCGGCCCGCTCCGCCAGGTTGTCGAAGTCGCGGCTCGTTTGGACCTGCCACGCGATGGCCTCCTCCGGCTGGTAGCCGAGGTCCACGTCCAACACACTCACGAAGCTCCGCAGCAAGAGGCCGCCGCCCACGAGGAGGACACAGGCCAACGCCACTTCCGCGACAACCAATCCCTCGCGCACCGCCGCGCTGCGCTTGCTCTCGGATGACCCGCGACTCGAGTCGTTCAGCACGGCGGCTTCTCGCCCCCGCGACCCCTGAAGCGCCGGCACGACCCCCACCAGCAGTCCCGCCAGCAGCGTGGCGAGGAAGGTGAACAACAACGCACCGGTGTCGACCGACACGGCGCTCAGCATCGGAATGCTGATGGCACGCGTATCGGCGACGAGCCCGGTGACCCCCAACGCGAGGCTGACGCCCACCAGTCCGCCGAACATCGCCATGACCAGACTCTCGATCATCAGCTGGCGGACGAGGCGGCGCCGATCGGCACCGAGGGCGCTTCGCAACGCCATCTCCTTGCTGCGCGCTCGACCTCGCGCCAACAGGAGGTTCGACAGATTGGCACAGGCCACCAGCAGCACCACGCCCGCCGCCGCCGCCAACAGCATCATGGCACCGCGGATGTCACCCGCAATCTGGTCCTGGAGCCCACGCACATTTGCGCCCAACCCCCACCGTCCCGGATCGGCCTCCTGCAAACCGGCGATGATCCCGTCGAGGTCGGCCTGGGCGGTCTCAACCGTCGCCCCGGGTCTCAGCCGGCCAATCATCGACAGCGTGTTGCCCCAATTGTCCGTCTCATCGCTGATGGGAAACACCCGAAGGAAGTCCACGCGGGAGGCCGGTGCGAAGGTCGAGGCGAAGTCGAACGACGGCGGCAGCACCCCCACGACTTCGGTGGGTTGGTCGTTCAGCGAGAGCGAGCGCCCCACCACGGCCGGGTCGCCGCCGAAGCGCCGCATCCAGAAGCCGTGGGTGAGGATCGCCGCCGGCCGTCCACCCCACCCGCGCTCCTCGTCAACGAAGTTGCGACCCAACAGGGGCGTCACACCCAGCACGTCGAGGAAGTCGTGTGCGACCCCCACGCCCACCAGCCGCTCCGGCGGCCCGTCGCCCACAAGGCGGTAACTCTCGTACTCGAAGAACGCGAAGTACCCGGTCAACCCCTCGAACGATTGATTCAGTGTGCGGAAGTCCCTGAGGTTCGACGTGCGCGACGTCACGAGGGACATTCCACCCTCAGTGGCGTTCGCCACCCACACGAGCCGCCCCGGTTCGTGAAACGGCAACGGCCGCAGCATCAAGGGGCTCATGACGCTGAAGACGGACGTGTTCGCCGCGACCCCCAAGCCGATGATCAGGGCGGCGAAAACCGTGAGACCGGGTTCGCGTCGGATTGCGCGAAAAGCATAGCGGATGTCTTGCACCAAGCCACTCATAGAGAATCTCCGGATTCGGTCGCGTTCTGTCAGTGCGCCCGCATGATGACGAGCCTTCCCGGGGCCGGCATGTCCAGCCTGCCTTCACCATCCAACACGATGCCGTCGGGAAGCGCACCGCCCCCGAGCGACCAACCATATTGTCCGGCGCTACCGCCCGACGCCGAGAGCTGAACCGAATAGCCGACGGTCTCCCACCCATCGTCCAACGAGTTCGTTTCGATCGTTATCTCGTCCGATGAGGAACCTGTGGCGTCACCGCATGCGGTGGAAAGGAAGGTGAAGAAGATGATAGTGAGAAACCGAGCGGCTACGCAGAAGAGGCGCCGATGCCGTGCTGTCTTTTCTGGATCCATCACCTACCTCGGAGGTGTTGTCGAAGCGGAAACCGCGATTGGCATCCACCTCTACGGACTCCGAGGTCGGATGTTCCACAGGCGCGCACGAAAAGAAGGCCGTAAAGGCCTCTTCATTCGTGTAGAGAAGTGCCGTGGGGATTGTGTGGGTCGACAGGCGAACTATCCGCGTAGCTCACAACGAGTTGATTCCCCGTTGACATGCTCCGGCAATCTTCACTTCGGCGGGTGGGCACAGCGGAGCGGCGCACGTTCCGGGCGAGGCTCGGCCTCCCTCGAGGTGCAGACAACAACGGCCTACCCGCCACTCCTCTCCGGGTCAGCGGCCACCGATCGAGTCTTGCCATATAACCATATCATATGTATGGTTATCCATATGAAAACCACGCTCAACATTGATGACTCCGTGATGAAACGGCTCAAACAGGAAGCGGCACGGCAAGGGCGGACCATGTCTGAGCTGGTGGAAACAGCCCTCCGCGCGTTGTTCCGCGCCAGGCGCGGACACCCCGACCTAGCGCCGCTCCCCACGTTCAAGAGCGGTGGTCATCTCGTCGACATCGCCGATCGGGACGCGCTCTACCAGGCCATGGAGGGACGGTAGTGTTCGTCGTCGACACCAACGTGCTGGTCTACGCCGCCGATGCCGATTCGCCGTTTCACGAACAGTGCCTCGGCCAACTGACTGCATGGCGCAAACAAGCCGCAGCGTGGTTTGTGACTTGGGCGATCTGTTACGAGTTCTTGAGGGTGACCACACACTCTCGGGTGCTGCGGAGCCCGTGGTCCGCCGACCGGGCGTGGCGCTTTGTGGACGTCCTCCTACAATCTCCCGGCTTGGATTGCCTCACGCCCAGCGAACGCCACGGGACCGTGGCCGGTGAGGTCTTGAGCGAGCTCCCCCACCTGAGTGGGAATCTCATGCACGATGCCCACACGGCCGTCTTGATGCGGGAACACGGAATCAAAACGATCTACACCCGCGACACGGATTTTCACCGATTCCCATTTCTCCAAGTGGTTGATCCGATCACCTGATAGGGCCATCGGCAAACACCCCCACTTGAGATCAGCATAGGCCCTGTCCAGCACACGACCCGCATCCTATCCACCCGGCCCACACCGAGTTGATCCCCCGTTGACACCTCCGGGCAATATTCACCTCGGCGGGTAGGCACAGCGGAGCGGCGCACATCCGAATC
>JBDHHA010000267.1:0-3805 GCA_039589615.1 Gemmatimonadota bacterium | reverse complement strand
AACGCCCGGTATGGCGCATTGTACGACGGCGTGAACGACGATTGGGCGACCGCAGGTACGGTCAGCAACGCCAGCAGCGCAGGGGCGACGACTATCTCTCTCATTGACCAACCTCGTGTCTCCAAACGTTCCAATCTTCCGGCCTCGTAGCGTTTCAAATGTACGACCGACGTATGGGATGAACAACGCACGAGGATATTCCCCATCACTTTTGGTCGGATAGAGCGCCCCTTAAGAACCTTCTGTCAGGTTAGCCACCTCTCGTGCGATTCGTCGACTTGAGCGAACTCGACGGGACCCTCCTGGTCCACCCTCAGCAAGGGCAGGAGTTAGCATTTCCGGACCAACGCTTTGAGGTGTCGGATCGAATAGGGACGGATGTTTCGAGAGAATCGCTGTGGAAAGAAGGTACGACGCGTCCCAACTCGATACAGGCAAAGGTCGCCGAGCACTTCATTTCCGGTGATTTTGACGTCGTTTTTCGACGACCACGCGACCGGCGAAGCTGCAGACTTGGCCTGTCTCGATGAACCGGATGCTCACATTCGACTTGTGCACCGTAAGTTCACCAGGAGTGCCGGGGGTGCACGGGTGGAGGACGTTCCAGCCCGATCCGCAACCGCACGCGCGATCTTCCGTACCCCATGATATGCTCTCGCCGAGCGTTTGAGCACTGAGATGGCCATCTTGAGCAGCGCGTCGGCCGAGAACTCTCGACCTGGGAATGCTCGGCTACCGTTCTACCAACTGAAAGTCGTGGCTGCGGCTTCCGTCACGTCCATCGTCTGTGGAAACGCTCACCTGTAGCGCGTAGCTTCCCGCCTGCAATTCCGGTAGTACGATGGTGCGATGCCGCCGGGTGGCTGGGCCCCGCGCCTGCTCGTCGAAGCTCAGCGTCACCGGACTAGTGCGCCCACCAAGCAGGCCGCGGATGCCACCGGCCCCGCGCGACACGTGCAGGCGCACGGTGTACGGCGTGCCCCGCTCAAGTCCGCATACGTCGTAGTACACATCGAGGTCCCGTCCCAAACTGACAGTGCCCACCTCATCGAGCAGCACCGTGAACGCACTAGTTCCCTCGGGACAACGCGAGGCATGCTTGGTGGCGAAGTGGAGCGTTGTCTTTCCACCCCACAACACAACGATGGCGGCAACGACAGCCCCAACCACGCGCCGAGGTGACACGGTCAGCCAAGTCACCGCCCGTGTACGGAGGAATCGAGCAATCCACTCTAACAGATGAGGCTTGGCCTTGGACCACGCGCGCGCGGTCTCCTGCTGCAGCGACGCGCTTACACGCCGTGCGGCGTTACTGGCACCCGTGACGGCCGAGCGCAGTGAATCGAGTTGCTCACGACCCTGATGGCCGGTATCAAGTATCTCGGTTGGTTCACCCGAACTCGACTCCACCGAGGCCGCCGGTGCAGCTAGGCTCACCAACTCGTCCCCCGTCTGCGGGCGCCTGGCAGGGTCCTTGGCGAGCATGCGCTCCACGATTGCGAAGAGTGCCCGCTCCTCGTCGGTCGCGAGCACCGGACGTGGTAGAGGTGTGTTGACGTGGGCGTACAGCACGGCCATGCTCTCGCGCTCCTCGAACGGGGGCCGTCCGGTCAGGCACTGGTACGCCACGACACCGAGACTGTAGATGTCGCTGCGACCGTCTAACGATCTTGCGCTCGCTTGTTCGGGGCTCATGTACCGGGGCGTTCCGACCGACATCCCGGCTTCGGTGAGGGGCGATGCATCAGCCGAGCGGGCGATCCCGAAGTCCGTCACGATGAAGTGTCCCGACTCCTCGTCCCGCAGGATATTGTCCGGCTTGATGTCACGATGGACGACACCACGGCGTGCGGCATAACCAAGTGCGCTCCCGACCTCGGCGAGAAGAGAACGGATCTCGTCCGGCGGAAGCTTGGTGCGCTGCCGGAGAATCGCTGCGAGCGAGGGGCCGGCCACGAACTTCATCGCGAAGTAGATGACCCTTCCAACTTCCCCCACCCGGTGGATCGGGATGATGTGCGGATGCTCTAGTTTTGCCGCCGTGCGCGCCTCGCGCAGGAACCGCTCCACCAGGCTCTGATCCCCGCTCCGCGCGAGAGAAAGGACCTTGATGGCAACCTCACGCTCGAGGCGTCGCTCCCGCGCGAGGTAGACAACCGCCATACCGCCGCGGCCCAGCTCCCGCGTCACATCGTAGTCCTCTTGGAGCGCGCCCCGGACGAGGGCTAGATCTTCATCCGCAGGGGAACGGGCGTGGGCGACCGAAGCACCGGTGACAGTCAGATCACTGCCGCAGACCGGGCACGCACTCACAGGCTCGGGGATGAACGTCCCACATCCGGGGCAATAGGATGATGTCGGAGATTCGGGCGACGGCATCGGAAGAAATATGTAGCGTCTAAGTGAAAAGCGCGCGTTCGGTTCGTACAGCAGCGACAGCAGCCATGATCGTCGGAACTCCCAGATACGATGTGTGGATGCCCGAGCGTTGTCGACAGGCGCGCTCAAAGCCGAACGCTGTTTTTCTTGGCTGGAATCAGTGACTCCAATACAGGCTCACGGAGAACCCGTCCATATCTCCCGCCGCCCAGTTCACACGAACGTCGGGAATGCCCCGGATTCTAACGTCCACACCCAGGCCCAAGGTGAGCACGGAGTTGCTCTCGAAAATGACAGTAGGTTGAACATACGGTGTGACTTGAAGCGCTGGTCCGTCCAGCACCAACCGGCGGCCCAACGACAGCCCGAGCGGCACGAACGTTTGGCCATCTCCCGACGCGAAGCTTCGGCCAACGCCGAGGATGAAGGCGCCGTCGAGCGGGAACGTGGGGCTGTGACCGAGCACCGGCACACGCGCCTCGACGCCAGCGACGAAGCTGCCGTCCGCATTCTCTCCAGGGTCGGCGTAACCGGCGCGCAGCGCCAGGTCGGCTCGGTTCAAGGCGGCACCTAACCGGCCCTCGAGGGCCGTTCCCCCTCCGCCTGGCCGGCTAAGTGTCACACCCACCTCTGAGGAACCAAAACCGCGGGTAGGTGCGAAGAACGTCGGCATGCCAGTCGCCTGGGCCGATACCCGTTCGGCAACCACCGCCGTCGCAACGAACAACACTGCGACAGCGGTGGTGTTGAGCCGATTCATTCTCGGACTAATCGTCCAACTCGATCTTGGTGAAGCCGTCCTCGAACTTCGCCTCGAACTTGAACACTTCATTCGTCGCGTCGTAGTCGTACATGCTGAGATCGTCCACCGTACCGTCGTTCACGAACCAGATGGCCGGGTCGATGAACACCGTGACCGACAGGTCACCTCCCTCCTGGACGACCAGCGGCTCGCCCTCGGGGAACTCGAGCTCGACCTTCACCTCGGCATCGAAGAAGGCGCGGAAGGAAACCGGGTCGCCGTCAGTCGGCGTGAACGTGCCCACCACCAGCATGCTCGCCTCTGCCGGCCAATCATCAAAGTAGTTCTCCCGAATGTCGGCTAGCAGTTCGCCATCGTCGTCCGCCGCCTTGGTCTCGAACTTGAGTTCCTCATACGTGCCTGGCGTCACCTCCGCACTCACGTCTCCGATTCCATCTCCTTCGAGCGGTACGGACACAAAGAATGGCTCTTGCTCGAACTCTTCGCAGTCATCGTCATCCTCCTGTCCCTCGGCCAACTCCTCACACGCGTCCTCGACCCGCTCGAGCTTGAACTCATCCACGACCAACCAGATCTCGTCGATTGTGAGGCTGCCGTTGTCTCCGTCCAGCGCCAGCGCGGCCGGGGCCGCCGCTACGGTGCTCACGGCACTGGGCTGCGTCG
>JBDHHA010000266.1:0-3814 GCA_039589615.1 Gemmatimonadota bacterium | reverse complement strand
CTTGGGCGGGAGTACAAGACGGAATCCGGCGTGAAGAGGGCGTGGGAGAGACTGAAGTGAAGTTCCAGCCTTCGTACAACGGCTACCTTGCGGATGCTGCTCTCCACTGGTTCGGGTCGCCCAACGATGCGGTCGGTCAAATCGTCATCAGTCACGAAGACATCATCGAGGCCGCCCGCAATCCTCGCGTGGTTGCTCGCAGAGCCATGCGCAGTCCTGCAACCCTCGCCATCGTCTGCGGTGTGCTCTACACGCTCTACTTGAACCGACGAGACTGAGCGTAGCACTCGGGGTCAGGGTGAAGGGCTGTACCGCGACATCCGGCATGCTATGACAGTCGAGATTCACGGAGTTTCCAATGGCAGCCATCACTGCAAAGTTCCCCGGCCAGCACTGTGTTGAGTGCGGTGCTGAGTTCACTCCCGGCCACAGCCAGATTCAGGTGCATCCCAGCATCCGAGGCCCGAAGGGTGGCAAGAAGTACGTCCACGCCAACCCCGGCGAGTGCGGAATGCGGTCCAACCCCTTCGGCCGGCGCAACCCGCTGCGCGAGCTGGGCGGTGGACGGAAGCGCGGTAGCAAGTACACCCAGTCTTATGTGGCCGGGTCCGATGCTGCCAAGAAGCTGCTCGATATGCACGACGCTGAAGTGGTGGTGGGACTCGGAACGGCAGCCGCGTGGGGTGCAGCAAACCGTGGTGGGCTCGTTCCCTTCTGGGCCGACGAGGATGCAGAGTTCTACACGGGCTTCATCGACACCCTTCCCGCTGTGAAGGCTCAGGCCCGTTCGATGGCTCAGGGATTCGATTCTGGCGACTACATGAGCCGCTACAACCCGGCTCCTCGTGTGTTCCGCAACGCGGGTCGTCGTACCTTCAAGGGCCAGCCCAAGGCGGGTCGTCTGGAGCGCATGGGGCCTGTGACTGGTCTTCCCTCGATGGGCACCGATGCGCCGTACCACGACACCGATGTACGTAACATGACGAAGCAGCAGCTTGTTGACTCGGGTGCTCCGTGGGCAGCGGCAGAACTCCGCCGTCGTGGTCGTGATGCTCAGGGTGTCAAGATGGCGTGGAAGAAGTAGGATGGCGTTCACCCGAGCCGATCTCATCCACGAGTACGAGCATGAGTTCAGCGGACTGCGAGAAGAGCAGTACGCTGAGCTGCTGCGTCTCGGGTATCCGCTGCCGAACAGCTCTCGCGTGCGAAAGATGCGGAAGGCAGACCTCCGCACTCTGTTGGACTCAATCCGTCAGATGCCGCAGGACCCTTGGGACGACAGCTACTTCCGCAATCTCGGTCGTGAGATCAACGCACGCCCCAACTCCCCGAAGGGTCGGGCATCCGGTTTCTTCCATGAACACCCCGGCGGCTCCATCGCGGGAATCAGCGGGAAGCAGATTGAGTCTCGCCAGAGCAAGAAACGGCGACGGAAAGCCGGCAAGCGTCAGGTGCAGGCAGAGATGATGGAGATGATGGAGCCTGTCTCCATGGAGCCCATCACCCGGCAGAAGCATCCGGCAGAAGGTGCTTTGGAAGGTGTCGTCATCTACGCGGACGGTGGGTACAGCCCGACCTACTACGCGAGCTTCGACACATTCTTCTCCACGCCGGAAGAGGCCCAGCGATACATCGACTCCATGGACCCGGAGTATGTAGACGACGTGTGGGTGGAAGAACTCATGGATGTGAGCCGCTCAGATGAGCACGGGGGCAACCCCACCGTCTATGGCGTTCGGACTGGAATGAAGTCGTTGGCCAACTACTACGGACGCCCGATGGCTTTTGCTTCCATCTACCGGGAGATGGGGCTGAAGAAAACACTCCGCACCATGAGAGCCCGTCGTGGCGCACGTGCCAACACACGACTTCGTGGAAAGAGGAAGTAATGATCAATCGTTTCGGATCGAAGGCATGCGCCGTGTGCCACCACGACATCGAACGCGGGGACGAAATGACCGTCGTCCCCGGCATGTCGGGTCCTCGGGGCGGCAAGGTTTACAGCCATGCTCAATGCACCCCAATGCACATGAATCCAACCGCCCGTGGGAAGAAGTCACCGTTCACGAAGGGCGTCTACGGCTGGATGGATGACTATGAGGTCACGGGTCCAGAAGGTCGCCGTCATCAGAAGAAGCAGCTTCGGAAGGCACGGCGCAGAGGTCAGACAGCCCACATCGCCGAAGAAGGGATGCTCGACCAGAAGCCCCCTGCACGCAAGAGTTCCATTCAGCGTGAGCAACCGATGTACTCGGGCGAACTCACGGATGTAGTCGCGATCCTTTCCGGCGGGCCGAGTCCCTCTACAGATGGCTACTATCCGAAGATCCTCGGGTTCTACAACTCCAAGGACAACGCTCACAGAGCCATGAAGATTCACCTCGACAGGTTCAAGCGGGCGTATCCATGGGACTACGAGGGGCAAATGGCTTACGTGGCCGGGGGGAGAAACTTCTCCTACAAGATGGGAGCAGGGGAGCCCAAGGAAATCTTCGCTGTTGTCAAAGGAGACGGCTACGGGGACGGCTACGGTGAACGGCGTATCCTCGGTTTTGCAACTGCTTCGACGGGCAAGAGCCGGTACTGACTTCGAGTGCTATCCCCGCCCCGCTGATGCCTGCTCCAGACTATACAGGAGCAGGCATTTCTGCGTTTGGGTGTGACCATGGCAAAACGAAATCGAGGCTTCCGCAGAGGTCCACGCGGTGGGTACAGTCCTGCTGAGCGTGCTTCGCTGCCTTCCAGTGCCTTCCTGAAGCCGGAGACGCGATCGTGGCCGGTGAGCGACCTGCAGCACGCGAAGATTGCGCTGCAGTACATGTCGCGGGGCTTCGGGAACCGCTCCGAGTACGGAATGCTCTTGCATCGCCTGTTCGAGCGTTACCCGCCCAGCCAATACCCTGATCTGGCGGAGATGTACGAGCGTCTTCAGGACAAGATTCAGGCAAAGGCTGGTGGGCACATGGCTCGGACAAATACAGCTCGTCTGTCCAAAGTTGACCGCCGACGTAAAAGGCTCGCACCCAAGGTTGAAGCCTACGCTCGGATCGCCCGACAAGGTGGGCTGCTGAACTACATTGTCAGAGGGCGATGGGAACACACGGTCAAGCCCACGGCAGCAAGCTACGCGCATCGAGAGGCTCTGCGGATCTTTGCTGAAAATATCGTGGAGCCTGCCTTCCGGATGGTTGATGAGTACAGAGAGTACTCGAATCAACAAGAGCGCTACGCCATGGCCGTGCGAGTGTCAGAAGCTCTGTACGAGAAGAAGGGAGCAGGGCTCACAGGCTTGTGGAAGATGTGGCTCAGACGGCTCATCAGCGTAAAGAAATCAGACGTGAACTTAGTCGCTCCAGCCGGGATTCCGGAGAGGGAAGAAGTATCAGCGGCTGACATCAGCACGGCGGTTGCGGAAACTGTAAAGTATTGGACAGGGCCGGGTTCATCTTACACGATCCAGCTCAATAAACTGGACCGGCATGACGGAGGGCGGAATACCTTCACGTTTGACCCTCCAGCTGTAGACAACCCACAGGCCCGCGAGAACTGGGTCAACTTCGCCATTCAGGCTGGACTCGCGATCCTGCCATCTGTGGTTGCTGGATTCAAAAAGCTGAGCGCAAAGAAGTTGGCTCAGTATGAGCAGTTGGTCGCCTCGAATGACATTGAAGGGCAGTTGGCCTTCATCCGGAAGCACGCTTGGATCAATCCCGGCCTCCGTGCCGTTCTGGCCAATGACGACGCGGCTGAGTGGCTGCGGGTCAACCTGAACGAAGCATTGGCGCAAGGTGCCGGAGAGGCTGCTCTGGCGGCT
>JBDHHA010000265.1:0-3814 GCA_039589615.1 Gemmatimonadota bacterium | reverse complement strand
CGCTCCATACGGTCGAGACCTCAGGATCCACCGACGTCATGTTGGGATTGTTCGGACCGAACGAGGTGACCAGCTTGGTGGCTGAAGACGACGACGGTGGTGCGGGGACCAACGCGAGAATCAGCGCCATGCTGGATCCGGGGACGTACTACGCGAAAGTTCGGCACTTCAATCCGGCGCACACCGGCGAGTACCGGATACGAGTGTCGCGGTAGGCAAAGCTCTGTCACCACCAGCGCGTGGCAGTTGCCGGAGTGCATGGTGGAATCCTCCGTGGCGGTGGATCAGGTGCTGCAGGGAGCGTGAGCCGAGGATGACCTGCGGGCTCGATCGGCCGTGGCTGGCCTCCGCCATGTTCCTCCGTCGCGACGCGGTGGGGCTTCGGCCCGACGGGTTGTGCGTATAATAAACAATTATGTCAAGCATCCGAGCGTGACATAAATCCAATTACCGCAACTGCCTACCTCACTTCGCTCCCCAGTCATTCTCAACCGGAAAGTCCACTGGTTGAGAATGCGCCACCGTGGCAGGGAGCCAATCTGCTGGGTCTTGGAGGGTCTTGCTTGTGGTCATAGACAGTATTATATAGTCTATTGCACTATATAATACGGTTCAAGCCACTGATGAAACTCTCCGGACGTACCGCTCTCGAGGCGGCCCTTACGGCCGTGGGCGAGCATCTCGCGCACGCCAACGAGCCCTGTGCGATCGTCGTTTTGGGTGGTGCCGCGATGAACCTGTTGGGCATTGTGGACCGGCCCACCATCGACGTCGACGTGTTGGCACGGGCAGATGCGGCAGGCACGATCCATCCGCCCGACCCACTCCCTGAAGGGCTGCGGGGTGCGATCGCGGCCGTGGCCCGCGATCGAGGTTTGTTGGACAACTGGATCAATACGGCGGTCGCGGACCAGTGGGTTTTTGGTCTGCCGGAGGGACTGGCCGGGCGACTCGAGTGGCTCACCTACGGCGCCCTCCAGGTGGGGGTTGTGGACCGGCGCGACTTGGTCTGTTTCAAACTCTACGCCTCGGCTGACCAAACAGGACCTGACAACGTACACGTGCGTGATCTGCTCGCCCTCAATCCCAATGACGAAGAGCTCGAACGTGCCGGAGAGTGGGTCCGTGCGCAGGATCCGACTTCGGAATTCCACGCGGTAGTCGACAAGGTGGTGGCGTATGTCCGAGAAGCGCTTCGCTAGCATCGCGCACGAGCTGCAGGAAGCTGTCACCAACGCGGCGTGGATCCAGTGGCAGGCCCTCGGCGGACAGGCGGCGGCCCCTCGGGCGCCCGGGGCCATCGTGGACCCCGAAGCGCTCGTTCTGGTGTCCCTTTGGTTGGAGGACGACGAGCGGCGTCTCCGGGATTTCCTTCATGGATTCGCGGAGTTGGGATCACGTATGCTCAGCGTGCAGCGCCTCAAACGCGCCATGGGCGCGTTCCCGCCCGATGCGGTGGGCCGGGTGGCTGGGTTCGCAGCGACGGTTGCGGATTTCGGCAAGGACCCCCGCTGGAAGGGGTTGGCTCGGACCGGCCCCATTCTTTCCGGCAGGTCCGGCAAGGTAGGGCCTCCGTCGACGAGATTCGGTGAGGCGGGCTCGCTCATGCTGCGGCTCCGGACTGCATTCGGTGTCGACGTGCGCACCGATACGCTTGCCTACCTCATAGGCCGGCGAGGCGCATGGGCGGGTGTCAAAGAGATCGCTGACGCTCTGTTCTACGCAAAGTATTCGGTGCGCGGAGCCTGCGAGGCGCTCGCGGACGCCAGGCTCATCAAATCCCATACGGATCGACCCGTCAAATACTACGCCGAGCCAGAACGGTGGACCGCTTTGCTAGACCTGCGGGACACGGCCCCGTGGCACCCGTGGGTAGCCATCTATGCCTTTGTGCTTCGCCTGCTGGCATGGCTCCGCGGACCTGGGGCCGAAGTCGAGTCGTCTTACGTTGCGTCGTCGTTGGCGCGGGAATTCATGCGGGAGCACGGCGGGATCCTGACGCAGATTCAGCTCGATGCGCCCGAAGGACGGGATTACCTCGGCGAGTCGTACTTGGAGGCTTTCGAGCAGACTGTTTTCGCACTGGTGCAGCGGCTGACCGACGTGGCCTAGGAAGCAGTCTGTCGCCAGCTACGAGGGGATCACACTCACGGCGATGTGCGACGTCGGGCCACTACACTATAGCATACTACTGTGTCGGAAAGAGCGCCGCTGGCGACGACCTTTGTCGAGACGCATGTCTTCACGAAGCGCATCGTGTAGGACCTATCGAATGGACGACAAGCTCTTTGCAGAACTGCTGGAGTCGGCTAATGAGGCCCTCCAACATGCTCGCGGCAAACGCGATCTGCGGACCACCGTCTTACCGCCTCCCCTCAAGCCAATGAGCGCCGCTGCCGTACAGAGGTTGCGAAGAAGACTCAAGGTCTCACAAGCTGTCTTGGCGCATTATCTGAACGTGAGTACGAAACTCGTGCAGGCCTGGGAGTCCGGCCGGCGCAAGCCCGATGGTCCCGCCCTTTTGCTTCTACGCTTGGCCGTGCGTAGACCGGAGCTGCTGATCTCTTCATACCAGCTAGCTGCCGGCGGCTGAAGGGTCCCTCCAGGCTGGCGCATTCTCAACGAGAGGACGGTTACCGTTGAGAATCCCCCGCGAGCGAGGTTAGCTAGGTGGTTGTGGTTCCGGAGTCCGATCTGGGGCTCCTCTCGCAAGCACGTTCGCCGCCCGTTCCGACCTACGAACCGTGTTCTTTGATAAAGGCGGTGATGTCCCGGTTGGTGATCAGGCCACAAATCCCGTTGGCATCCACTACCGGAAGGTGACGGATTCCTCTCCCCTCCAGGGTGGCCCGGCACTCGAAAAGGCTCGTTTCGGGCCGACATGTGGCTACGGGCGTGGTCATCACATCCCGGAGGAGGGTCGTAGCCGGATCGCACTGTTTGGCAACGACCCGTCGCAGGAGGTCCCGTTCCGTGAAGATGCCGATTCCGGCGACGTCGGTAACCACGAGGGCGCCAACCTCAGCCCTGTCCATCATGAGCACTGCGTTGAGCACCGTCTCGTCGGCGTTCATCGTGACGGCGCCAGGGTTTTTGTTGGCAAGGATCTGTTGTACTGTGGACATGTGGTGCCTTGAATCATGCGGACGTTTCGCAGGAGTGACACGTACGATTGGATGCGGCCAACCGCCCTGCTGGGGCTAGACTAACACATTGACATCATCGCCTCGACTTCACAAGAGACCGAGTAACCTTGGCGATGTGAAGAATCTCTTCGAGAAGGGTCCCGTAGTTCTTTACCGATCCCGATCCCGCCTGAAGATCTGGACATGGCCGCAGCGGCTGCACGACTCGACGTGCCACACAACTTGCTCGTCGCTCGAATCAATGCCGACTCGCCGTAGCACACCGGGTCCGGCATACGCATCGGTCTCCAGTTGCGTGACATACACTCCGTCCAAGCAGACGCCACAGGTGCGCAGAGGCATAGACCTCCGCTCGACGGTTGGCTGGTGCATTATTGACATGGTGGCTCGCCCTCGCAGTGGGCCTGATGACTCGACCACGCGATTACTGCAGTGGCACAGGAAACCCTGCCAACATAAGGCCTGCGCGGGGCTACCGCACGGGTGAGACGCTCGAGAATCACCCTTCGTTTGAACTTGGGGCAGTAGCGGTCCAGACCAGACACTTCTTCCTTGGCTTCGCTCGTGCATGAACGAGCGTGACAGCCTTCCCACCGGCGACTCGACTTGCATGGTATGTATCAAATATACATATTGATACATATGAAAACGACGCTCAATATCGACGA
>JBDHHA010000264.1:0-5452 GCA_039589615.1 Gemmatimonadota bacterium | reverse complement strand
CGACTTCGTCGCAGGAGAGACCTACTTTGGTCTCCGGGGGTACACGGAATATCAGGCTGGAGATCTTCCCATCATCGTGAGTGCCCCGCACGGGGGGGACTTGGAACCGGACCAGATCCCCTTCCGCACCTACGGCGTGACCACACAGGACCGTCAGACCCAGGAACTAGCCCGCGCGGTAGCCGCCGCCCTCTTCGGTCGTAGCGACGGCCGCCCCCACCTGATCATCAACCGCCTGCACCGCAATAGGCTGGACGCCAACCGCGAGATCGAGGAAGCAGCACAGGGTAGCGTGTACGCCGAATGGGCTTGGGCTGAACACCACGGGTTCATCGACGCCGCGAAGCAGAAGGTCGTGCAGCAGTACGGCCGAGGTCTCTACCTCGACCTCCACGGTCACGGCCACGACATCCAGCGCTTGGAGTTGGGCTATCTCCTACGGTCTAGTGATCTCGGGTTGCCGGACAGCCTCCTCGACGATCCCGAGTTGATCAATCAGAGCAGCATTCGCAGACTCGCACTCGACGCCGCTGCTGGCTTCGTCGAGTTGGTGCGGGGTGCGACGAGCCTGGGCGGTTTACTGGCCCAGCAGGGCTTTGGGATGATAAGCGGGATCCAAATCGAGGTCCATTGGGTTGGTGCCCGGGACAGTACCTCCAGCCAGGCGGCGTTCGCCGACGCCCTCGCCCTCGTCTTGGAAACCTACCTGGCGACGCATTTTCAGATCAACCTGAGCGCTGCATCCACCGCTGATAGCGGTGAGGGACAGCGGGGAAGGCAGTCTGCTGTGAAACCACGGAATTCGCGAACGACTTCATCGGTCCAACGCGTTGATGGGGCACAGACTTGGGCACTGAAAACCGCCGCGCGCGAGCGCGTCGGGGTTCATGCGCGCGATGTTTTGGACTATCGCGGCGCCTGTAGCAGAGAAGATGAAGGCGGGTAGGCTACTCCGCTCGGAGAGCAGTTACGGGATCCACCGAGGCGGCCCGTTTCGCGGGCACCAACAGGGCGACCGCACTGACCGCGAGTAGCAAGACGGGGATCATCGTGAAGGTCAGCAGATCGAAGGCCCCCACACGGAACAGCACCGTGGCCAGGGCTCTTCCCAGGAACCACGCCAGCACGAGTCCGATGGCGATGCCAATTCCCAACGGCCGGGCGCCCTGCCGCAGGAGGAGGCCTACGATCCGGCCGCCATTGGCCCCCAAGGCCATACGAATGCCGACCTCCGCGGTCCGCCGGCTGACCGAAAAGGCCATGACGGCATAGAGGCCGATGGACGCCAAGATCAAGGCCACGACCCCGAAGGTCGCGAACATGCCGGTCAAGATGAGTTCGCCAAGGTTCGAGTCCTCCACCCGACCGGTCAGCGTGTTCACCTGGGACATGGGAATGTCCGGATCGATGCGTGTCACCAGTTCGCGCACGCTCGCCGTCACGTCGAGCGGGTCTCCTGCGGTCCGGAGCATGATGGAAAACCCGCCGCTGGGTTGCTGGGCGATGGGCACGAACATGCCCTCCGGTGGCGCTGCGGCGAAGTCCGGCTCCGGCGTCATCTGGAAATCGCGAACTACCCCTACGACCGTGAGCCAGGGATTCTGTGACGTCGCGGAAACCGCGGCCTGCCACGATGGGAACGCCGATGAGGTCGAAGAACGACGATGAGACACGGGTGTATCCACCGAACGGATACTCGGCGTCGTCGACGTACTCCCCGTCCCCTACGCCGTAGAAGTAGAGCCCCGTGCCCAGGATGGGCAGGTTGGACGTGATCGCAACCTCGCGCACCGCCGGAATGGCTTCCAACTCCCGATGGAACCGGTCGGTCACCACCTGGCGGCTCGTCGAGTCGGGATACGTTTCCCCGGGCAGTCCGAATCGCGCCGTCATGATGTTCTCCTGGTCCAACCCGTAGTCGGCGCTGCCGAGTTCGAGCGTGCTGCGGATCGTGAGTCCCGCGCCCACGAGCAACGCGCACGAGACCGCGACCTCCAACACCACCAAGCTCGTCGACCATCGGTTGACCCCGCCGCTCGAGCCGCGCACCTGATCCTTGAGAATACTGTTGATGTCGACGCGCGTGGCATGGAGGGCCGGGAGCATGCCCGAGGCCAAGGCGGCGAAAAACGTGATGCCCAGGACGAAAACGAACACGGCGGGACTCAAATCGAAGTTCAACCAGGGTGGGATACCGAGGGGCGTCACCACTCGCGTGAATAGGTCGAGGGAGAACTTGGCGAGCACCACACCCACCACCGCTCCACCGAACGCCAGCACCACGGTCTCACTCAAGAGCTGTCGGAGCACGCGATTGCGCGACGCCCCCAAGGCGGTCCGTACCGCAAGCTCCTTGCCGCGAACAATGGTGAGGGCAAACTGCAGATTCGCCACGTTGGCACAGGCGATGAGCAGCACCCCAAACACGGCGGTGAACATCGTGTACAACAGGCCCTTCGTTTCGTCGTCGACGAAGATCTCGTCCATCCACAGCTCGGTGATCGGATGAACCTCCCGGTTGGCCACGGGATACTGTTCCTCGAGCCTTTGGGCGATCGCCATGAGCTGCGCCTGAGCCGCGGTTTGCGAGGTGCCCTCATTCAACAAGGCCAACACTACGAGACCAGGGCCCTGGCGCCGCTCCAGCGTGCCGGGGTCCAACTCCAACGGCATCCACACGTCATGGAGTTCGGGAAACCGGAAATCCGGCGGCATGACACCAACTACAGTGGTCGGGCGTGCGTTCACTCGAATCGTCTTGCCGACGATCTGGGGATCTCGATCGTAGCGATTCTCCCAGACGTGATGGCCCAGCAGAATGATGGGCTCCCCCGTGACGAAGTCATCTTCCGGCACGAACGTGCGACCCATCATGGCCTGTTTCCCCAGCAAGGCAAACGTGCTGGCGGACACGTGAACGCCCGAAAAGCTCTGGGCGGGCTCTCCCGGGAGGGAGAGGTTGGCCGACGACGTGTAATACGCCGCCATCTCGTCGAAGACGGTCTGCTGCTCACGCCAATCCAGGTAATCGTGCAGCCGCACGGGCTGGTCGAATTGACTTTGGGGAATCGTGGTCCGGAGGGAAAGGACCCTTTCCAAGTTCTGGTAATCCGGGCCGGTGAACACGACGCCATCGATGATGGCATACATGGTGGCTGTCAGGCTGATGCCGAGCGCCAGCACCAGGATGGCAACGCTGGAAACGCCCCAACGCGCACGAAGCAGCCGAACAGCAAAGGCGAAATCGCGGCGTAGCCAGTCCATCCATTACTCCGTGACGATGAAGAGAGGGCCCCTGGATCAGACATAATCTACGGTCGGACGGGTCCGAGAGATTCAGCGCCCCTGGACGGGCGAGCGTCCGGAGCCCCTCGCACCCCCCGTCAGGAGCATGCCTTCCAAGGCCCCGGAGCCCTTTGCGTTATGGACCCTAGTCCACCGCAAGACGCCGTGAAGAGGTCATGGCAACCGCCTAGAAACCGTAGCGGATGCGATCGATAGGTCCGCGTGCAGCGTCAGAACACCACGACGCGGTCGGCCCATTGGGTCAAATCGGCGACTCGCCCATGGTGCTGCGTCGGCATCCGCCACCAGATCTGATTTGGAGATGCCGCGAGCATCCATACACGAGCCGGGGCAGGAGAACGGTGCAAATTCGATAGTGACGCGGGGTACGCAGACCCGCAAGACTCCCCTCAACGCCCCCACCCAGTCACCTGGTCACTACGTACCAGTTGTTCTGGATGTCGTGCTCGAGCTTATTGGTCTCGACGGTACCAAATCCCGCTTCCCGCAGGTAAGCGCGGGTCTTCTCCTCACCCCACATCGCTCCCAACCCCTCACCGTCCTGTGCGAGAGATACGGTCATGCAGTGCATGCACGAGATCGTGTACAGCAGTGGGCCGATTGGATGTTCGATGTCCTGGTGCACGTGGCTTGTGCCACTGATGTCCTGCATGAGGTAGACGCCGTCGGGCCGAAGGGCCCGGTGAATGCCCCGGAGCACGCTACCGGGTTTGGCTTGATCGTGCACCGCGTCAAAGGTCGTAATCAGATCGTACGATCCGGGCTCGACCACCTCGTCAAAGTCACTGACATCCATGACGGTGAACTCGACGTTTGACAGCCCTTCGGCGGCGGCCGCGAGGCGCGCGGTGGTGATAGCCTCCTCCGACAGGTCGACGCCCACGAAACGACTGTTGGGATACAGGCCGGCAAGGCGAACCATGATGCGTCCCGCCCCGCACCCGACATCGAGCACATCGATCCCAGCCGTCAGACGATCGTGGAGGCCCGGAATGAGGGGCACGATGTGGGATTCGAGAGAAGACAGCACCGATTGCCCGCTGTCCTCGGCCATGACGGCATGGAACCTGGGATACCTGGAGTAAGGCACGCCGCCGCCGTGCTTGAAACACTCGACGATGTCGTCCTCAACGCCGCCGAGTACGGAGATGTATTGCGCGAACACGGCGAGGTTGTCGGCACCCGCCCCGCGGGTCAACATGGCGGCGTGTTCCGGTGGTAGCTGGTACTGCTGCGTCTCTGGAAAGACATCAACGACTCGGGAGGTGACCATGGCGCCGAGCCATTCGCGCACGTATCGCTCGTTGAGTTCGGCCTTCTCCGCGATTTCCTCCGAAGTGGCAGGCGGAAGACCATTCATGACATCAAAAAGCCCGGTGCGATGTCCGATGGCGGTCATGAGGCAGAGCGCTCCTTCGTTCAGTGCGTTGACAAAGCGTTCTGCAAAGATCTCTGCGCGATCCGGGGCCAAAACTGTCGAGTCGACCATTGGTGCTCCAAAGTCTGCCGTTATGAAGGATTCCCACAACAGGTAAGGCGCATTGTGGCATGCTGCGGGCTCACGGCAGCGGTGGGCGGTCGGCATCGACGAGCGGCAGGTCTTACGAACCCAAGGGTCCAGGCATATCTTAAGGACTTCTTCATATTCTTCTCGACCTTTCGGAGGCCGTCCGATGAAACGCCGATCATTCATCCAATCCACGCTATTCGCCGCGATCGGAGCGCCAATGCTCGGTCGGTCGTTGCCGTCGTTCCGGACCGTTTTCCAAGATCCAGGCGACGTCGATGCCGTGACAGGGAATGGCGAGCAGATCACGCTCTCGGGAAGTTCAATCAAAGAGTTGGCCGGCGAGCTACGTGGAGGGCTGCTGCTGGCCCAAGATGCCGGCTACGATGACGCGCGCCGCATTCTCAATCCCTCGTTCCAGAAATATCCGGCGCTCATCGCCCAACCAACCGGTACCGCCGACGTTCGAACGGCGGTGAAGTTCGCCAAGGAATATGACCTACTCACCGCCGTCAAATGCGGCGGACACAGTTTCTCCGGTAAGTCGACGTGCGATAAGGGGATCATGATCGACCTCTCCAACTTCGGGGGGGTGCGTATCGATCCCGCACGGCGGCGGGCATGGGTGACCGGCGGCAG
>JBDHHA010000263.1:0-3873 GCA_039589615.1 Gemmatimonadota bacterium | reverse complement strand
AGCAGCTACGCAAGTAGATCGGATTCAAGGGCGGGCTGTACTCCTCAGCACACCCAGGTGATCGGGGTATTCTCCTCCCCTCGGCCTCCACCGCGGTTTGCCCCCGGGTGATCTCGACCTCTGCCTCCCGGAGCTTCCGGATGATCTGCTCCGGCGTGTGGCGTTTCTGACCCATTCCGTTCCCGCTTTCGTCTTCGATCCGAAAACTCTACCCGGATCGATCTCGTGGGGGCACGTCAACCAGGGCAGCGAAGGAGCTGGGGCGAGTCATGCAACCATCCCCTCTCCGTTGGCCGCGAGTTTCTCTCGAACATTTATAACACGACGACCGGTACAGAGAAAAGCGAATAGAAACCAAGCGAGCCAGTGTAATTCCCTAGGGTGATACTCCATCGCCGACTGGGGCGTGCACGATGTAGAAAAATCCGAGCTGCAACCCGCAAGAGTATCAATATCTATGGTCCCAGCGAGGGTATTGCCTTTCTCGTCTACGCGTATAGCTTGGAAAATCAGCGTCTTGTCCCCCAGCCGCTTGCCTTTGCGGGCAGCTCGGAGGTACTGACACGGGGTAGGGAAATCCCCCCACGCTATAGCAGATTCCCGCGAGATTGGACTTCCTCTTGATCGACCAGAATTCGAGCGTGACAGACACCCGATCTTTTATTCCACAGTTTCGGCTCATGCAGATACTATCCGAGGTTAGGAGCAAGCCAAGGCGCCACCCAGGATCAGGGCGCACCTTACTCCGAGGAGGGAAATATGGTTGCGGAACCGCGGGAATGGATAGATCTCCTCCTCGGTCTTTCAATAACACTGTTCTTTGGCTACGAAAGATTTAAGCTTCCGCCGGACGCATCCGAGCTTACCCCCGAATCGACTACCACCATTGCCCTTGTCCGCGCATCCACACGGGCAACCACAACCGCCCTCCGTTTCTACAGCGTGCTGGCCCTATACCTAAGCGGCATGGCCTGTGTGTATTTCGTGTTCGCATTGCATGGACCGATCTGGGAAGTCCTGAATAACACGAACCCTACATCACTGAAAGGAATCGGCGGCCTGTCCGCTCCTCTGATTGCTGCGCTGCTCTTGTCTCTATTTCTTCCACAAACTCCGTTTCTGAATCGCTGGGAACGCGAGCTTCGGCGCCGAGCACAGAGGGTCGCGAGAATCCCGCGTGAGGTACTCCGAGTCGCACAAGAGTTGGCTGAGATCAACATTAGATCTGAAGCAGTTCGACCAGATCCAGGAGATGGCTCCTCCTCACTAATTGTTGACCTCCCGAGTACTGAGCAGCTTTCTGTGCGCTCTCTGCGCCGAGCAGAGCAACTGTCTGAGATTCTAGGCAGGTGGCCGAAAGATCCGGACTTCAGTGACTTCGTACAAGACAACCGTGTGGAATTTGACGAAATCATGCGAGTCTATGGTGTCCTTAGCGAGGGTACACTGTTCAGTCTCATGGCCCTCGTGAAGGCGAAAGCCTCGAGCGCCGAATTGAATCACGTCGCACGCTCCGCGGAAAACCAATGCGAGGCGTACCTGCAATTCGCCCACGAGTTCATTTCGCGCGCCGTCTTGCAGAATGCCTTGACAGAAAAGGGGCGAGCCGCCTTGTTCCGACAGATCGGGTTTGACCGGTCGCCAGAGCCCCCCCCATACCCCTTTCGTACTGGTATGCTCGTGTTCTTCGCGGGAGCCCTCATCCTCGGCGTAGGATTTTGGATGGGTGGCATGCTTGGACTGTCGCGGTACGGCGCATTTACTGGCCTGCTAAAGGCGATGCAAATTGCGCTGTACTTCGTAATTCCAACTTGGGTGGCTGCTGGGATAGTAGGCACCGCACCGGTGAGCGAGCAGAAGTCACGATGGCGAAGCGTAGACTTGAAGGTAGGGTGGCCTCTTTCAAGACCGTGGCCGGCGTACTTTGCGGTAGGGCTGATAGCGGCGGCGTGCACGGCGCTGGTGTCGATGGTGTTCCGGTTTGTTGAACTCTCGCACGACGTGCCTGGATATTGGCACGTTGTCTATCAGACCGTGCCATGGAACATCACGGCGTTTTTCATCGGAGTTGTGGTTGCGCATCAGATACAAACGAAAGACTGGGGGTGGTTTAGTGGGTGGAAGATGCAGTTGCTTGACGGAGTCGTGCATGCGGTTGTTTTGTTTCTGGTAGCATTTTTCGTACATGCGGCTCTTGTTGACCGGGTGAGCTATGCCAGGAGTCAAGGCTGGTCGCCTCTTTACAGCGTGCCTAGCCGCGAGTTGGTGGTGGCGGTGACGCCCGCGATTGGCCTCGTGATTGGCCTTGCGGTCCCGCGCGGATACCGAAGGGAAACCAGCAAGCGGTAGTGTAGATGGGGTGAGACTTTCAGTTGGAGCAACTCGCCTCATGACAGATCCTCGCAGTGCGCGGCGACTGCAATAGGCTTAGGCCCCACCTGTCCCGGTCAAGTACTCGGAACTTCCCGCCATTCTTTACGTTTTCCGACCACACGTTCCAGTGAGGCTACGCGGTACGCTCGGGGCAGTCGTCTCAGGTGGGAGCTTCAATGGTCGCCCTACAGGTCGTCACGACACTCCTCCGGCTGCTGCTCCAGAGCCGCGCGGCGATCGCCGCGGAGAACCTGGCGCTCCGCCAGCAAGTAGCCCTCCTCCAGCGGTCGGTGAAGCGCCCGAAGCTCCATCGGCGAGATCGGATCTTCTGGGTATGGCTTTCCCGCCTTTGGCGAGGCTGGCGGTCGAGCCTGGTCGTCGTCCGGCCGGAGACCGTCCTCCGCTGGCATCGCGAGGGCTTCCGGCTCTACTGGCGCTGGAAATCACGGACGCGGTGCGGCCGGCCGAAGCTCGACGCGGAGATCCGTGTCCTCATCCGTCGCATGTCCCGCGACAATCCCACCTGGGGACGACGCCGGATTCGCTCGGAGCTCCATCTGCTCGGTTACGAGGTCGGGGAGCTGACGGTGGCCAAGTACATGGTTCGCGGTCGCAAGCCACCCTCACAGGGATGGCGCGTCTTCTTGAACAACCATGCCCGCGAGATCGTGGCGATCGACTTCTTCACAGTCCCGACCGTGAACTTCCGCATCCTCATCTGCTTCCTGGTTCTCCGCCAGCATCGACGGACGGTCGTTCACGTCAACGTCACGAGTCATCCGACGAGCCGCTGGACAGCCCAGCAGATCGTGGAAGCGTTTCCCTACGACACGGCACCCAGGTATCTGCTCCGTGACCGAGACCGGATCTATGGCTCCTGCTTCAGGAATCGGGTTCGCGGCATGGGAATCGAGGAGGTTCTCATTGCACCGCGCTCGCCGTGGCAGAGTCCGTTCGTCGAGCGCCTGATCGGCTCGATCCGGAGGGAGTGTCTCGACCATGTCCTCGTGATCAACGAAGCTCATCTGCGGCGCGTTCTACGTGAGTACTTCTCGTATTACCACGAGTCACGGCCCCACCAGTCCCTCGAAGGCAACCCTCCCCGGCCGCGCGAGATTGAGCCATCGAGCCAGGGGCGGATCGTGGCCGAGCCCCAGGTCGGTGGTCTCCACCACCGATACCGACGCGCCGCCTGAGCGCCCACCAGCTTTGAGCCTCTGGATCTCTGCCAGCCCGCGTGCCGTCGGATGACGCGCAGAGGAGCGCACCGGCCGCAGCGGCTGTCGAAGGATCCTGCATCGCCTGGCGGTCTTTCCACCCATCCGCGCATCGTTAGCCGGTCCGTGGAGACGGCTTCAGGCCGAGATGACCTTGTTGACCGGCACAGGGCGGCGGTCTGCGACGTCTGTGCAGGAGACCCTGATTTCGGTGCGTTGCAGTTGCAGCGGGCGGAGTGCGGAATGTCCTGAGATGCAGCAGGGCAACTGCCCCGGGCCACCC
>JBDHHA010000262.1:0-3877 GCA_039589615.1 Gemmatimonadota bacterium | reverse complement strand
GAGCCAGGTAAACCGTCCCCATGCCCCCCTGGCCGATCTCCTCGTCGATGAGGTATCGACCGCTCAGGGCAGCCTGGAAGCTCGGGTCCGTTCCGGTCGGCGCGTCGGGCTCAACCTCGAAGAGCTCATCAAAGGAGACCCCGAACACCTCCAGCATCCGTTCCCTGGTCTTGGGCGACGGGTGGACGTGCTTCCCGTTTACGATCTCCGACCAGTGGCCCCGGGACATCCCGATACGGATGGCCCAGTGGTTCTGGGTCAGGTTGCTCCTGGCCATTAGATCGTGGAGACGGTCGAGCTTCAGGCGGACGCGCACGGTTGGTCGAGGTCCTTCCAGTGGCAGTTTTCCTTTATATAACGCGGGGATCGGTCCGGAGTTACAGCTCTCCTGGTGTGGATCGGGAAAAGTGTTCTCTGAGGTTCGATTGGCCCGGTGGGGCCCCTCTTTCCTTGCGCTTCGTGCAGCCCCTGTGGACTGGGTCGTCGCCGTCCCGGCGGTGCGGTGTCAGTCACCGCCGGGACGGCACTGATCGAAGTCCTACCGCTCGCTCCGCAACGCCTCCACGGGAGAGATCCTCGTGGCACGCGCCGCCGGCAGATAACTCGCCATGAACGCCACGCCGGCAAGCGCCAATGGGGCCGCCAAGAGCGTGACCGGATCACCAAGCCGCACCCCATAGAGGAACGCGCTCAAGAACCGGGCCAACGGAAGAGCGAAGACGATGCCGCCAAGCGTGCCAATCAGTGTCAGCAACCCGGAGTGGCCCAGCACGAGCTTCATGACATCCGCCCGCTGTGCACCCAACGCACCACGAATGCCGATCTCTCTCTGACGTTCAGCCACCGCGTATGACATGACGCCGTAGATCCCCACGCCCGCCAACGCCAGTGCGAGGAGAGAAAACGCCGCCGCCAGTGCGAGGGCTAATCGCTCGTCGGCAACTGTCGCAGCCACAACGTCGTCCATCATACGGAAGTTGCTGGTCAATACTTCGTCGTCGAGCTCCCGGATCTCCTGCCGGATTGCCGGTGCCAAGGATGACACCGAAACGCTGCCCCGCAACACAACCGCCGTCCCCCATTGGGGAGCTTGGGAAAACCCCCGGTAGATGCGGGGCTCGGTCGCACCGTCGAATCCGTCATCCAAAATGTCGGCCACCACCCCGATAACCGTTGTCGTGACGGGTTCCCGGCTACCCACCATGAACCGTTTGCCGAGGGCAGCTTGACCGGGCCAGAAGCGAGCCGCGAACGCCTCGTTGACCACACTGACCAGCTCACTATTGCCGCGATCCTCAGGTCGAATGTCGCGCCCCGCAATGACGTCGATTCCCATGGCGCGGAAATATCCAGACCCCACGGTACGGTACTCCACCGAGGGTGCCTCGTCAGGCGGCCGTTGGTCGTCCACCGGATTCACCGTGACGAACTGGTTGATCGTCGTGAACGGGAGATCACTTACCAGGGCGGTGTTTTCGACCCCCGGGAGTGCATTCAATCTAGGAAGCAATTGATCGTGGAACGCGCGGACCTCCTCCTCCGTCTCATAACGCCACCTGGGCGTCGTCACTTGGAAGGTGAAGAGCCCATCGGCATCAAACCCGATCGGCACATCGATCAATGAGACGAAGCTCCGCGTCAACAATCCGGCTCCCACCACGAGTACCGTTGCGAGCATCACCTCCGCCACCACGAGACCACTCCGTACGCGCCGGGCGCGCAAGCCTAGGCCGCCACCGGCACTCTCCTCCAAGAGCGGAGTGCGGAGGTCCGCGCGGGATGTCTGCCACACGGGAAGTAACCCAAACACGATGCCCGTCCCCACCGCGAGCGCCATCATGAACCAAATCACCGTGGCGTCAACATAGATGTCCGCCACGTTCGACAGGTATTGCCCTTCCGCTGCCCGCATGAACCGCGTGCCACCAGCCACGGCGGCGAGCCCGACGATACCGCCTGCCAGCGCAAGGATCACGTTCTCCGCAACAAGCTGCCGGGCGAGTCGCTGACGGCCGGCACCGAGGGCGGCTCGGATCGCGAATTCCTTCCGGCGCCCATGACTTCGCGCCAGCACTAAGTTCGCCACGTTCACGCATACGATGAGCAGCACAAAGCCCGCAGCACCCAGCATCAGTAGCAGCCCGCGACGCACACCGCCGAACAACTCCTCGTGCACCGAACGCAACACGATTCCGTACCCTCGGTTCGTCTCTGGAAAGTCGGTCTCGAGCTGGCGGGCCACCGCGGCAAGCTCCACCTCCGCCTCCTCCAGGGAGACGCCTGGCCGAACCCGACCGATGGTTCTGAGATAACGCCCGTGCCTGTTCCGCGGGTCCTCCCAGGCAATGGGTGCAAAGATCTGGGTTCCCTGGATCCAACTCGGCTCGGGGTGACGGTACGCTTCGGGTAACACACCGAGGACGGTATACGACGTGCCGTTGAGCCTCACCGCGCGCCCGACGACTGACGCATCGCCTCCGAATCGCCGTTGCCACAATCCATGGCTCAGGATCACCACTCGATCGTTGCCCGGAACGGCGTGATCTGCGGCGAAGCCGGTCCCCAGAGCCGGCATCACTCCCAGCAGTCGGAACAGATTTGGTGTAACGATGGACCCTACGAGACGCTCCGGCTCCCCATCACCACTCAACGTCGGACCCCAGACGTTGAACGCCCCTAGGTCGGAGAACGAGTTGGATCGCTCTCGCCACGCGACGTAGTTGGCAGGGGCTACCGTCCATTCGGGGTCTCCGATGCCCATCTGGCCTTCCCGATCCAGCTCCCATATCATCGCCAGTTCCTCCGGCCGATCCCACGGCAGCGGCTGGAGAAGAACGGCGTTCACGACCGTGAAGATGGCCGTGTTCGCTCCCATGCCGAGCGCCAGCGTCAGAATAGCCATGACCGCAAACGTCGGAACGCGCCTCATGGAACGAAACGCTAGTCGAACGTCCTGCCACAATCCGTCCACGAATCCCCCTCTCAGGATGCTCCGTGATCGACGACGCCCCCGGCCACGTATGCGTCGCGCCGTCGCGTCGGCCACGAACGCGGCGCGCTGCAAACTGCGAGCGAATCCCGTCCGCGGCGCCGCTGCCACTTCCAGATCTCGGTGAAAGGCCATTGCCGAAGGAGTGCGTCGCCCCGGCGCGAGCGACATGGCCCGCTCGATGGCCGCCGCCACGGCCGGCGGCACATCTGGTGCGTACTCTCGGAGATCGGGAACCTCCGACGTGAATCGCTGTGCCACGATCTCCATCGTGTTGCGACCTGTGAACGGCGACCGTCCAGTCAGCATCTCGAACACCACACACCCGACGCTGTAGACGTCGGCTCGCTCGTCGAGATTCTGCTCCCCGCTCGCCTGTTCCGGACTCACGTAGGCCGGCGTGCCCGCCGACGAGTCGATCTCGTTGCGGCGCCCCCACTCAAAAGTCTCGGCGTGGATGGCGCGTGAGATGCCGAAGTCCGCCACATACACGTGCTCTTCGCCGAGGAGAATGTTCTCCGGCTTCACGTCACAGTGGAGCACATGATGCTGGTGCGCGTGGTCGAGCGCTTTGGCGAGGCCGCCGGCAATGCGCAACGTGTCGCCGAGGGTCAGCCGGCCATGGCGATCGAGGAGACACCGGAGGGAGCCCCCCTTGATATACGGCATCACGTAGTACGGATGCCCGGCGGCCTCACCCGCATCGTAAAGGCCGAGAATGTTCTGGTGCTGGAGACGCGCCGTGTACCGCGCTTCCTTGAGGAATTGCTGCACCCCGATTCCGCTCACCACCTCCGGAGAAACCACTTTGATGGCGACCTGTCTCCCCAGCTTCACGTCCCGAGCCAGGTAAACCGTCCCCATGCCCCCCTGGCCGATCTCCTCGTC
>JBDHHA010000261.1:0-4279 GCA_039589615.1 Gemmatimonadota bacterium | reverse complement strand
GAGGTCGAGTCGGTCGACACGCTCATCGGGCCGGAAGCGCTGGTCGGTCTGGCCGCCGGTGTCGATGTTCTCCAGGCGCGCGTGCACCACGCCACCCATCTTGCCGCCCCCCTGATGCGTTTCCGAGTCCAGCACGCGGTAGACAGATCCTTCGATCCGCAGCGCCATCCCTGGCCGGATCTCCGCCGCCGTCGTCATGGCTTGACTCCTTCTTGTCGTTGAGGCGTGTAATCATTGTCCTGCCGGACGGCGGGGCTGTCAACCGGCCTGTCAGGATCCGGCGCGGGCGTAGGTTGAACCCTGCCTGGATCCGCTTGGTTTACGGATTAACAGGTAACTTGAGTGATGCGCTTTCCTTCGAGATCTTTAATGAGCGTGCCGGGGGCGGGAGTTGAACTGATAGGGACAATCAGATCCAGGGATTTGGACAGATTCCGGCTACCTGAGGAGGGATGGCGGGTGGCCGCATGAGTACGATTCCAAATGAGGTAGGAGGTACGTTTTAGGGGCGCCCCGAGCACAAGGTCGAATAGGCGGATGGGGTTTTGGGCACCACGAAGCGGGACAGCGACGGTGTGATGTCGCTGCCCCGCGGAAGAACCTCGGCGCCGAGGCCGGGGTCAGAGGCTCAAGGACTCTGAGCCGGGTTCACCACCAGCACCTCGCACATTTCCGTGGTCGAGTTGTCGCTGGTGTCCACGGCGGTGACGGTCCACGTGATGTGGTCGTCCACGCCTCCGGCGTCGAGGATCGTGATCGTGTCCTCGGTGTACTCCACGATGCACGAGTCCTTCTTGTCGATCGTCTTGCCGGACCCGGCGATCATGAAGCAGTCGTAGCCCTCGATCGCGGAGCTGGCCACGGCGCAGTTGTCCGTGACGATCGGCGTGAAGGAGATCGGCGCGTCGGGCGGGGTGATCGTCGGGGGCGCGTTGCAGTCGATCACCGGCGGCTCCAGGTCGACGACCGTGACGGTCCCCGTGCAGGTGTCCGTGTAGCCGTAGTTGTCCGTGACGGTCAGCGTTACGTCCGTCACGCCGAGGGGGTAGGGCCCCGGTGGATCCTGGTCCAGCGTCACCGGCCCGCCGTCGGGATCATACGAGCCGTCGTCGATCGACGCGTCCGCGTAGCACACGCCGGGCTCGGTGGGAACGGTGACGTCCTGGCACAGCGCCACGGGCGGGATGTTGGTGATCTCGATCGTCCACAGGCCGCTGCCGTAGGACGAGGCGTAGATCACGTCGTGATCGTTGTCGAAGAAGAACGAGTTGACGAACGGCACACGGTTGAGCGTGTCCCTGAGCCTGAACCACTTCGCCCCGCCGTCGACGGTGGCGATGATTCCCGCCTGCTCCGTGCCGATCAGGATCCGCTGCCCGTCGTCCGGGTCGAAGGCGACGCTCCAGGCCTCGCTGCCATGTGTGCCGTTCCACAGGAACTCGCCTGAGTTGGTGATGAGATCCGTCAACTCGGCGTTGACCTGCCAGGTGGCTCCGCCGGTGGAAGAGGTCTTCATCTCCTGGGTCAACTGGTCGGCGGCGATCAGTCGATTCGGGTTCGAGGGGTCCACACCGAACACCAGCGGGCTCTGCCAGGTGCCGTCGGCGCCCCAGTAGCGCTCGATAAGTCCGAGGGTCTGCTTTCCCGACCCGCTCGCGTCGTCCAGCGTCGCGCTCGCGTTGAGCGGGCCGAAGATCTTGCGCAGCTTGTAGACCTCGTTGCCGGTGTCCACGCCGAAGTAGAACGTGGGCGACGAGGCCGGGCCCGACGCCGCCATCCGTCGCTCCCAGTTATACTGGAAGGTGGGACCCATCGGCCCCCACACGCCGACCTCCGGGCAGCCGTCGTTGACCGCGTCGTCGTCATCGTCGTCGGAGGCGTTGAGGCATCGGCCGATGATGTTGTTCTCGCAGTCGCTCTCGATCACCTCCGGGTCGCCTACCGGCGGGCACCCGTCGTTGACCACGCCGTCGCCGTCGTCGTCGACGTAGTTGTCGCCGCACTCCGCTCCGACCTCCGCGCTGTCGACGTGAGAGCACCCGTCGTTGACCGTGTCGTCCCCATCGCTGTCAACGTTGTCGTGGCACTCCTCGTCGGTTTCCGGGGACAAGCCCTCCATCGGGCAGCCGTCGTTGACCGCCCCATCGAAGTCATCGTCGGTGTTGTTGTCGCACTGCGCGCCCGTCTCGGGCTGCATGATGTAGAGCCGGTACATCGGCGGGCATCCCTGGTTCTGGCTGATCACCGCCCAGCGCTTGTGGCCGAACATCGTCGGCGGCCCCTTGGCCCACCCCTCAGGCGCGACCCCGCCCGGCGGCTGGGGTATCCGGCCGTCGAACTCCGCGAACCCGCGCGGGGAAAGGTTGAAGTGGTCGAACGCGGCGCCGGCCTGGTAGACCATGCGGATCTCGGACGCCCCTCCGGGAGGCGTGCGCCGGTCGACCTGTCCGCCGTATCCCTCGCAGCAGCCGTGGATGCCCCACCCACCCCCGTCGAAGGCGGCGAAAAACGAGTTGTCCTGCGTGCCGAAGTACAGGTCGGTCTCGTTCGGCCCGAAGCCGCGCATCGTCCCGAAGGTGTTGTAGATCTGCAAGGCTCTGCGGCCGTCGTTGCTCTCGACCCAGGTCACGCCGCAGTCCGTGCTGCGGCTGATCCCCCCGTCGTTGGCCATCAGGATCGGGCAGCCGCTGACCGGGTCCAACGCGACGTCGCTCGGATCGCCGTGGACCCCAGCGTCGAGGCGCTCCATCACGGCGCAGCCGTCGTTGGCCCGGCCGTCTGCATCCTCGTCCAGAGCGTTCTTGCACTGGTTGTAGAGGTCGTTGCCGATCTCGGGGCCGCCGCTGACCTCAGGACAACCCTCGTTGATCATACCGTCGCCATCGTCATCAACGTAGTTCGAGCAGTCGGGGTCCTGTGCGACCACGCAGTCCAGCGTGGCCGGGTCGCCGTCGTGGCGGCAGCGCTGCCAGTGGGTCGCGATGCCGGCACCCCAGATCAGATCGAATTCCTGGGTCGCGGGGATCCGTCGGGTGGCCAGCCACGGTGGCCGGCCCGGCCCGTCCGGTCCGGGCAGCCGCGTCCAGGTGAAGCTGGATCCGTCCAGGTCGTATTCGTACAGACGGTACTTCGGCTCGTCGTCGGCGCAACCTCCCGGCGCAGGACAGTTGTTCATCGTGAGGAAGACGACCTCGGCGTCAAACGGTGAGATCGTGAGACCACAGAAGGGGTAGAGTCTGTCGGCGGGGTAATGAAGCACGTTGTCGGGTTGGCCCAGGCCGGGGCCATGGAGAAGCTCCCAGACCGGCGCCGCGCTCCCCGTGACAGCGGTGCGGTAGAGACCCCCGTGTCCGCATGCGTAGGCGGTCACCGTGTCCGGACCCGTGCGGCGGGCCGCGACGTCCCAGAACCAGTGCCCGAACCCCCCCACAGGGTCTTGGTTGATCCAGGTGGCACCCGAGTCGTGGCTGTAAGCCACGCCGCACTCGTTGGCCACGAAGACTTTCTGGTGCACGTCGGCGCCCGGCGCGATGCCGATGCGCCGGAAGTTCTTCCGTGGGCTGCACGATATCAAGGCGCCGGTCTGTGACCAGCTCGTCCCGCCGTCCAGGCTGCGCCAGACTCCGGACTGCGTGTTCGTGCGACCGTCGAAGAACGTGGTGGCGAAGATGATGTTCGGGTCGTTCGGATCGTACGTCACGTCCTCCATGCGGAACATGGGGAACGTCCAGACCCTGCTCCAGTTGAGCCCCCCGTTGTAGGTCATGTAGAGGCCGCCGCCCTCCGCCGCCTCGATGGCGATGGAGGCGTCGGCCGGGTTCACGCTGACCGCCACGGATCGCCCCGCCCTCCGCCGCCTCGATGGCGATGGAGGCGTCGGCCGGGTTCACGCTGACCGCCACGGATCGCCCGCCGAACTTCGTTTCGGGATGGAAGTCGTAGACCTCGACCTGCGCGGTCGCCGGCCCGAAGGTGAGCCCGAGCGTCGCCGCCAGGACCGCGAGCATCCCGAGGAAGAGGCGGCGCCGGGGCTGTTCTGCTGTTTGCCTAGCCATGGCTTTCTCCTTCTCCTTTCGGGAATGCTCAGTGAGGAATCGGGGTGTCTTCCGGGGGCGGCTTGCGGTTGCCGATAGCGATGGTCAGGGTGGCGAAGGCTTCGACCCTTTCGCCACCCACGCCCTCCTCCTGGACGGCGGTGACCGTGTGCCGGCCAGGGGGCGCGACGGCGCCGATCTTCACCGGGGCGTAGCCGTTTCGGCGGACCTCGACCGCCTCGACC
>JBDHHA010000260.1:0-4830 GCA_039589615.1 Gemmatimonadota bacterium | reverse complement strand
GGTGTCGGCGGGATGTTCACGGGTGCGTTCGATGCGCTTCTCAAAACCACCGGCTCCACGCTGGGCCAGATGGTCGAGCTGTTCGCGGGGGCAAAGGCCAACATCGAAGGCGACGATCCCGTGCCGCTTGCGGCTGCCGCCAAGAAAGCCTGGAAGGCGACCGAGGATTCGATCGCGGCTTTGCGGGAAGACATCCAACAGCGGACGCATGACAAGATGCTCAGCGCCGAGAAGGGCTACCAGAAGGCGCAAGACGAGATCGCCAAGAAGACGGCGAAAGCCCGGGCTGAATGGGAGGCGAAGCTCGGCGGCGCGCCCCGCATTTCGGACAAGTTCAAGACGCCGCCCGAGCTGAAAGGGATGGGGGAGGTGCCGGGCGTTGGTGGGTCCGGCGGAGGGGCCGGCGGAGGCGGGGACGCGGCAAGCAAGCCGCCCGGGATGCGCTTCGGACTGACCAGCCTCGCCGGCCTGGCCGACACGATGCAACAAGAGGCGGGTCGGCGGTTGGCAGAACGCACCGCCAACGCGACCGAACAAGCCCGGGACCTGCTGGAGAAGATCGCCGCCAACGCGGTGCAAGAGGCGGTTCCCGGATTCAACCCAAAGGACTTCGACCCGCAGACCGGCGCACGGCTGCCCGTAGGGTCGATCGGAGGCTAACGGAATGCCGCTCAACGGATGGACGCCCTACGTCGCCGCGGATTGGGAAATGCTGCCCAACAGCGGGCGCACGCAGCACGGGGTCGGCGACGCCAACGCCGACGAGCTGATCTACGTCGGGCCGTGGTTGCAGCGGTTCTCGTTCGCGCAGGCCAAGACCAGGGCGCTCCACCCCTCACTTCCCGGCTGCTACTGCGGGCGAATCAACATCTACCCGCGCGACCCGCAACTGCCGCCGACGACGGAGATCGGCGACGTTATCGACGAGTTGCCCCAGTACGCGAAGGGCAGCGATCCGTGGGCGGTGGCGGTCTGCCGGTACTCGACGGACTTCTCGGTCGCTCCGTGGCCGTCGAACGTCACCAAGCCGACAATCGAGGCCGGCACAACCCTCCGCTTCGAGCGCCGCGCCGGGGGGCAATTCCTCAGTATGCGGCCGGAGGATATGAAGCACGAGCAGAACACCGAGGGATCGCCCACCGGGCCGAAGTGGCGGAAGGATTCCCAGGCCGGGCGGAAGCTGATCGTTACGGGCGAGTATCACTTGACCTGGTTGTACGTGCAAGAACCGCCCATATCGTGCTGGCGGGATACGATGATCGGGCACGTCAACGCAGACTATTTTCTCGACTGCCCGCCCGAGACGCTTCTGTTCGACGACTTCGATATCCGCCCCTCGATCCGGTTCGATCTGCTCGACCCGTTCTGCTGGGAGGTGACGATCATCCTCCGCGAGCGGCGCATCAAAGTCGGCGACGATACCTACGGGTGGAACCACGAGTACGGCCCGGGCAACGACGGCGTCAAGTGGTATCGCGTCAAGATGGACAACGGGGCCGGGGCGGTTCGCGATCGCTACGACAAGGAAGTCTTCGCCAATATGTTTCAATCGGTCTCTTGCTCATCCTCTTCGGGTACCTGATGCCTTCACGCTCTCCACTCCCCCGCCCGGGCGACATGCCCAACTACCGCCGCGAGCGCGGCCTCGTGCGCGACGTCCACGCCGCGCGATCGATCCAAGGCGAAGGCGCGATCCAAACCGACCTCACCGGGGCGGGCTCGTTCCTCACGCTGCCCCAGCCCCCCGCCATGGGCCTATTCGAGATCGTCGATTCCGATTGCGACTGGCGATGGGAGGAGCGCTCAAGTAGCGGCTGGCCGTTTCAGTATCACTACACGATGGGCCGAGCGATCCTCTACTACGAGCCGGATGGAACGTGGGCCGTGCCGACGCCGCCTGTCGATGGCGACGGGTCCAGCTCGTCGAGCGGAATCCTCGACGAGTATATCACGCACCCGACTGGCTACCCCCTGGAGATCGCGGCAGACCAACGGCTCAACGATGCGTTCTGGCCGCTCTACTCGGTGGGGGATTGGGTCTGGTGTATCTACGAACCGGAGAGCGGCTTGTGGGCGATTCATGATGGGTATGAATCGTGGATTCGGTTCGAGCTGGCCACGCACCTTCCCACCGGCCGCTGGGGGGAAGCCTACTTGCTGCGCTGCCAGGATTGCCCGGAAGCGGCCGAGCCGTCGTCGTCGTCCGGGATCTGCGCCGAGGCCGCCACCACGACGGAATGCGCGGAAGCCTATCAGCCGGTTGGCTCGTTTAGCTTCAAGGTATGGGATGCCATTTGTGGCTTCGAGGGGTACCCGGGGCAAAGGGGCTACGCGAAGTTTATGGCGGAGTCGCGCCGCTTCGAGGTGGTGCAGCTTTCCTCGCGGACGTTCTGGCGGGTCGAGCTGGCCGCAAACCTGCCGCAGTGGAGCACGTCGCCAGTCACCGCCTACCGGCGATGCTTCGATCCGGCCGCCAACGGCGGGAACGGCGGGTACGTGACGGACACGGGCCAGGTGGTGAACATCGTCGACTGGTCGCAGATCGGCTATTTCGGATATCTGAGCGAGGGGGCAACCGGGGTCGTGGAATTGCACCAGGCCGCCAACGGGAAGGTGGGTGTGCTGACCGACCTGCGTTGTCCGAATGAGTGCGTTTGCGGCAGTGAACTGAGTAGCTCGGGAGCGTGACCGATGCCGTGGTTTGGAGCGGGTTGTTGCAGCGGTGGGACACCGCTTAATTGCGACGTCTGCGATGCAGTCTGGCCGGCGGGCTATACCGGCGAATGGGTGGTCGACCTCGGGGTGGGTGGGTGGTCGGACGTTGATTGCAACAACTGCGACCAGATCAGCGGGGAGTATACGACGGACGAGGGACCGGTGGCGACGTGCTCGTGGCAGTATGAGGAACAGCTGTGCACGATTCCGAACCCGCCGTCTCCCGACTATGTGGCGACGTTGCGAGTCAGTTTGTTTTTCTCTGTCGACGCTGTCGACGGCTCGCCCTACTGGCGAGTCTATGGGCACGTTTTGGCCTACGGCTCCCCTCCCGGGAGCCAGTCGTGGGCCTACTACCGATCAGCCCAATACAACAGCAACGACAACACGGATTGCTGGGACGCGCTCGACGGGGATGGAAAGGTGCAGTTGACGAAATACTGGGAGGCTCACCAGCAAGATCCGGGCTCGGGCATCATCTACTGCGCGGACACCATGCCGGCCACGATCGAAGCATGGCGGGAGGCGGCGTGATCGTGCGCGATAAGTGTCAATACGAATCGACCGGAGAACTCCGTGGGGATGAAACGCACTATCGGTGCAAGCGGTGCGGACACAAGCGATGGTCGGCGCATCCTCCGGAGCGGCTCCACAAGACGTGCAAGCCGCCGCCCCCGACGCAAGAGCCACCGATCGCATCACGAGCCAACGACACCCCCGCCCGGGCGCAAGCCCGCAAGCTGGCCTGCCAAGCGTGCCCCGAGGGACACTGGGACGCCGTCCAGGGGTTCTGCCCCATGATCGCCGCTCGACTCTGCCTGATGCGTTCCCACTTCAACGGACCGAGACAAGTTTGTAAACACTGGCCGGAGTAGAACGGATGCGCATCTTTCAAATGGGCTACCCCGGGGCGATGGGCGGGGCGAATACGGAGTGCTGGCACACGGTTCGGCTGTGGCGGTTGGCCGGCTGGAACGTGACGATGATCCCGACCTGGGGCGCGGATTCGCATTGGGAAGAGAAGCTCGCGTCGATCGGGGTACCGTTCCGGGGCTGGCCGGGTCGATCGTGGTCGGGATGTGCAACCAGCACTTTTGCCGGACGCGACTCGACGGCAAGCCGCTCTACGAAAACTTCGCCCGGCTCAAGGCGATGCACTGCCGGACGATCTGGGTTCCCTGCATGACGTATCCCTTCTCCCACGAGACGCTGACTTGGATGCGCCACGGGCTGCCCGATGGCTTCATGTTCCAATCGGAGTTCCAGCGGGATCGCTTCGCCCGGGCGCTGGCTCGGAACGGCTACCGGCCCGAGCAAGGCCACCTGATCCGGGGCGCGTTCTTCCCGGACGAGTTCGAGTTCAATCCCAGGCAACACACGCCCGGCGGCCGATTCGTGATCGGGAAGCTGGCGCGCCCCGACGTCGACAAGTGGTCGTCGAATCACTGGCCGATTCTGGAGCGGGTTCCGTACCCGCAGCGCGAAGCGCTTTGCATGGGATGGACGGACAAGCTGGAAAGTAAGCTGGGCGCTCCGCCGCCGTGTGACGACGCTCAACGGCGGGGCGGCGGAGAACTGGCCGCGGGTCGGATTGGAGGCGATGGCGGCGGGCGTGCCGATCGTGGCGCAGAACGCCTGGGGCTGGCCGGAGATGTTGGAGCACGACAAGAGCGGGTTCTTGTGCGCGAGTGACGATGATCTGGCGGAATACCCCGCGTACCTGGCAGGGAACGAGAGGCGGCGGCTGGCGATCGCGGAGGCGGCCCGGACGCGGTGTGAGGAGCTGTCGGAACCGGGGGCGATCATCCGGGGGTGGGAGCGGTTGTTTCGGTTTGTATCAAGGGAGGCGGTGCCGGTATGAAACTCCGCGACCGAATCATCGACCTCCGCCGCGTGAAGGCGGCCGACCTGGTCCCCCGGGCCGACAACTGGCGGACGCATCCGGAGACGCAACGGGCGGCCCTCCAGGGCGTCTTGGGGGAGATCGGGATTGCCGATGCCCTGCTTGTCCGGGAGCTACCAGACGGCCGCCTAGAGCTGTTGGACGGGCACTTGCGCCGCGACGTGACGCCGGAGAGCGAGTGGCCGGTTCTGGTGGTGGACCTCGACGACGAT
>JBDHHA010000259.1:0-3913 GCA_039589615.1 Gemmatimonadota bacterium | reverse complement strand
GGTGCCGATGTACACGAACGGCGTCGCCCACTCGAGAATACGCGGAGACACACGGAAGATGAGTACCGCCCCGATGATGCCCACCGCGAGCCACAACAACTGGCGCCGCCAGATGCCCGCGGCGAGGGTGGGAAAGTCGGTTTGACCCGCAGAATACAGCGTCGCAATGCCCAGCAGCAGCAGGGCGACGACTGCCAGGATCAGGGGCCAGTCCAGTCCCGCCCGCCGCGTCACCGTCCCGTCACGCCTCGTGTCGAGTCCGGTCCCAGCTGTTCCGGTGTTGGGGCGGAGTCCGCCGGCAGCACCCAGCGCACCGGGCGGTCGCGGTCGGCATCCGGACCCAACAGGTGCCGTGCGATGATCCTGGTGACCATCGGTGCCACCGACGAGCCGTGCTCCCCGAACTCGATGATGGCCCCGACCACGACTTCGGGGGCGTCCACCGGGGCGAAGCCGATGAACCAGCCGTGATCCAGCCCGTGGGAATTCTGCGCGGTGCCCGTCTTCCCCGCGATTCTCAGGTTCCGAATCCGCGAGGCGATGGCCGTGCCGCTCGCCACGACCATCTCGAGGGGAGGCCGGAGCTGGGCAACGTTTGCCGCTGAGGCGAGGACGGGGAAATCGGCCTCGCCACCCTCCCGCGGGACCAGCGTCGGCGTAGGCGCCCTCCCATCGTCCCGCGCCAGCAAGGCGTAGAACCGCATCATGTTGATCAGGGTTTGGGAATTCTCGCCCTGTCCGATCGCCATGTTGAGCGCTACGGCGTTGGTCCAACCCCGTGGCCCGTAGAGGGAGTCGAAGTAGGCGGTGGTTTCGGGAAAGACGGGCGCCATCTCCGCTGGTAGATCCACGCCTGTCTTACCTCCGAAGCCCAATTCGGCGGCGTCCCGCAGGGTGCTGTCCAGGCCCAACATCAACCCGAGTTGGTAGAAGTACACGTCGCAGGATTGCTCGATCGCTTCCGCCAATGTGAGATCCGCGTGGCCGGCCGCCCGCCAACAGCGGAAGTACCGGTTGAAGTACTGATACCCACCGCGGCATTCCACCGGCATCTTCGTCTCGAGTGTTACGTCGCCGCGCTCCAACGCCATCAGGGCCATCGCCAGCTTCCACGGCGACGCGGGAGGATAGAGTCCCTGCACGGCTCGATTCAGCAGCGGCGTGCTCTCCGACGCCAACCACGATTCCCACAATTCCGGATCGACCCCACCGATGAATTCGTTGGGGTCGTAGCTCGGCACCGAGTACATGGCCAAGATCGCGCCATCGCGCGGATCCATGGCGACGACCGCGCCACGCTCCCCAAATGCCGGGAACAGCTCCGCGACATATTGCTGCAGATCGAAATCGAGTGCGGTGTGCAGCGTGTCGCCCTGTTGTGGCTCTAGTCCCCCTCCCCCTTCGCCCATGACCATGCGTCCCAGCGCGTCTACCTCCACCAACCGCTCGCCGTCCAATCCGCGCAAGTCGTCGTCGTACTGGGACTCGAGTCCGCCCCGCCCCACCAGCGTGCCCATCCGCGATCGGGCAAACTCGCCACCGGCCAGCTCCTCCTCCGACACTTCCCCGACGTATCCCAGAAGGTGCGAGACGATGTCGGCGTGGGGGTAGCGTCGCTTCGGCTCGGTCTGCACGATCAACCCGGGGAACGAGGCCTTGCGCTCTTCCAGCGTTGCGACCACCTGGAACGGCGCGTCTCGCATGATCACTACCGGATTGTCCGGAGAGCGCTCGTGCCGCCCCAGCACACCGGCATACTGTGTGGAGTCGAACGGCGTGTACTTGGCCATCGAATCCAGCGTCGCCCGCACGACATCGTGACTCGAGGCCAACAGCGAGATCGTGTAGCTCGGTACGTTCGTGGCGAGCACGACGCCGTGCCGATCCACGATGATGCCCCTCGGGGCCGGCACCGCCACGGGACGGAACTGGTTGTTGCGCGACTGGACCGCGTACTGGCCCCATCCCAGCACCTGGAGCCGGAAGAACGCGCCTCCCAACACCAGGAACACACCAACCACCAGAACCGACGTGGCAAAGGCCCGGCGCTGAAGTTCGTGGGGGTGATTCCAGTTCACTGGATGAGTCCGATCTTGAACCAGCGCCGAAATACGAGGAGCACGAGCAGTCCTGCTATGGTGGTTGTGACGGCCTGCCCCACCGACCAGAGGCTGAGGGCCCAGAATAGCTCGGCACCCTGGATCTGCCCTCCCGCCAGCAACACCAAGAAGTTCCTAACCCACGCCCCACCCAACAGAAACCCGGTGGTGACGAGCAGATTATCCGGGAAGAACACCGACTTTCCCCATGCCAGAAGATACCCCACTACGGTGTGGGCGAGGGCGCCGGCGCCGAACGCCACGGGCGAGAGAGCATCGGCGAGAATCCCCACCGTGAATCCCGCCACGGCAGCGCTCGACGGGCGGCTCCGGATGGCGAAAAACATCAGTGCCAGCAAGAGAAAGTCCGGTGCGATCCGGTCGGTTCCGAGGAACGGACGCACCGTGAAGTGCATGACGACGAGGGCCAGAAGGACGACGCCGACCTTGATCTTGGATCGTTCGCCGTTCATTGCCGCTCCTCGAACGCGTTGCTCAAATCTCCCCCTTCGGCCAGGAGCACCAGCACGTGCGACACCGCGGCGGGATGCACTGTCGGCTCCAACAGGAAGCTTCGTGACCACCCCACGCGGTCGTCGAGCACGCTGCGAATCCGTCCGACGGGAATCCCTCGGGGATAGACGCCACCCAGGCCGGACGTGTAAACGAGCGTCCCTTGGGGAATGTCTCCCCCGTACGCGACGTCACGCAGCTCGAGCATCATCGTGAACCCCTCCCCGAACCGGGGACCAACCACACCGACCAACGAGTCGTTCAGAGCCGTGACGGCGGCGCCGAAGTCGGGATGAGTCCAGGTGTGCACGACCGCCGTGTTCCGATCCACGGCCTGCACGCTTCCTACGAGCCCCCCCAACGACACCACCGGAGCCCAGCGCCGCACGCCTTCCTGCTCGCCAGCCGACACGAGGATCGTCGTCCCTTCCGTGGGCTGGGTTTGGTGCAACACTTCGGCGGCCACGTGGCGCACCGGCATGCGGGCCCGCAGCCCCAAGATCGCCCGCAACCTGGCGTTCTCCTGCTCCAGGCTCTCCACCCGTCCGGCAATGGCATCCGCCGAGTCCGCCCGTGCCGCTATCTCCTCGAATGCTATACGGCGAACCCGGGACTGCTCCGTTTCTTCTTGGAGCCGCAGGAACGGGTACAAGACCGTATCGCGGATGCCCGACGCGATGGCTTCGGCATATGTCAGGGGGGTCAGGCGAGCCGCGACAGCAAGCAACAAGCAAATCACGAAGGTGACGGTGTCACGCCGTGACGAATAGGGCTCGGACTGCGGCGGCACGGTTTAGGTCGCTAGTACTGCGCGGTACTTCTCCGGATCATCAAGGATGCGTCCGGTTCCACGCACCACACATGTCAACGGGTCTTCATCCAAGCGAATGGGCAACGAGGTCTCCTGGGACACCAGGACGTCGAGCCCGCGAATCATGGACCCGCCTCCGGCCATGACAATTCCCCGGTCCACGATGTCACTGGCGAGCTCGGGCGGCGTGATCTCCAACGCGCGTCGAATCGCGTCCACGATTTGCTGGATGGGTTCCTGAATGGCTTCCCGGATCTCACTGGAGTGGACACGGACCACCTTGGGAATGCCCGACACGAGATCCCGGCCTTTGGCCTCCATCTCTTTTTCGTCCCCCACGGGGGCTGCCGAACCGATTTGGATCTTGATGGATTCAGCCGTGGGCTCGCCGATGAGCAAGTTGTAGTTCTTGCGCATGAACTGCACGATGGCCTGATCCATTTCGTCCCCACCGGTCCGGATGGACGTGTCACTCACGATGCCCGCGAGT
>JBDHHA010000258.1:0-3933 GCA_039589615.1 Gemmatimonadota bacterium | reverse complement strand
CTCAGCGTCCACCGGTCACAGGGATCAGGGGCAGGAAGCTGAAGTAGTCCGGCTCGCGGTAATGGGTGAGGTCCCACGACCACCCGTTTATCGGGAAACAATATCGATGGGGTGTGTCACCGGCGTGCAATCCTCAAAGGCATTGCAGACGCCCAACTCGATCAGCCCCAAGCCCGGTCGTCGCGCGCGCATGCTGATGGTCACCAGCTGCTGAGCCGTTGGGGCAATGTCCTTTTCGATGTACCACACGCCCATGCCGAAGAAATCACTTCTGAACCCGTCGGGATACAGCGCGAGGATTTCGAAGAACTCCAGCGTTTGACTCGAGACCTCGATGTTGTCCAGCTCGACCGACTCGGCGTGGGGATTGTACAGCTCCATGGAGACGGTGAACTCTTCACCCACGACGGGAACCGCCGTCAACGGGAAGGGGCGGTCGGACCTACCGCATCCTCACCGGAACACGAACCGCAAGCCGTGTGACACGGCAATGGGGAAGACCGTACGGTGAGTCTCATCCGGGAAGAAACGCACCTGGTACTCCAATCCGTCGTACTGCCGTTCGGCGAGAAGGCCCTCGAGCCTCCGGAGGTCCCGGACGATGGTGGGACCATCGTCCGCTCCGGCGGCCAGGAAGACGCGAGCCGGTAGGGCCGCTGTTTGCGCGCGGTACGCGACCTCCTGTCGGAACATGAATCCCCCGTCCCACCAGAGCGACGGACTGACGATCACGTAGCGGTGGAAGATCCGGTTCGGGGCAAAGAGCGCGTATGTCGAGAACAGGCCGCTGAACGACAGGCCCATGATGGTGCGGTCGTCGGGGTCCACGCGGTAGGTCCGATTGACGAACGGGATCAACTCGTCCCGCATGAAGCGCGCGAACGCCTCGGCGTGGCCCGCGGCGGGGAACTCGTCCAGGTGGGCACGGGTGGGTGTGAAGTCCCGTTGCCGCCGCTGATAGTAGTCGTCGTACGGGATCTCGTACGCCACACCCACCACGACCATCGGAGGAATGAGCTCGTCCTTGATGAGGCGGCGGACGATGTAGGCCACCCCGCCGAAGCTGTACTCCGCATCCAGGAGGTAAACCACGGGCAACGCCTCGGTCGACTCCTCGTATCCCCGGGGGAGATAGACGTGGACCTTGAACTCCTCGTCCACGATTGCCGACTGGAGCACGTGGCGCTCGGTGTCGGGAATCTCCACCCGCTGCTGTGCGCCGGCGGCCGAGGCGAGGAGCACCGCCCCCAACAGCACGGCGTGGCTCCAGCGCCAATCAGTCATACCTGAGCGCCGCCACCGGATCTACCTGCGTCGCCGCTCGGGCCGGACGGTAGCTGGCCATCAGCGCCACCAACGCCAACGCCAGCGCGGCGGTCACATACACGATCACGTTGACCGGTTCTACGCCGAACAGGCGACCCTCCACGATCCGGCCCAGACCCACCGCTCCCGCCAACCCCACGCCCACTCCGAGCAGGGCAAGCAGGCCCGCCTGGCGCATGACCAGCTTGAGGATCCGCTGCTGGTCCGCGCCCAACGCGACGCGGATCCCGAATTCCCGGGTCCGCTCGGCGACCCCGAACGCCACCAGGCCGTAGAGCCCGACGCTGGCGAGCACCACCGCGACGGCCGCCAGCAGTGCCAGGGTGCGGGCAAACAGCCATTCCTCCGACAACGTGGCCTCCACTCGTTCCTGGAGTCCCGCGACGCCGTAGAGCGGGAGGGAGCTGTCCAGGGCTTCGGCAACGTCTGTCACCGAGGCCGTCACCGCCGCCGGTGCTTGCTGCGACTTCACCAGCAGCGCCGCGCGGCCGAGGCTCGACCGCACTCCGGAGAGGGGCCAGTACAGCATCATCCGGTCGTCCTCACGCAAGCTGTTGAGCGTCGTGTTCCGCACGACGCCCACGACGCGGAATGAATCCACCGACCCGTCGTATCTCCGGCGGGTGCGCAGCTCCCCGCCCAACGCGCTCGCCTGTCCGAACAGTCGCGCAGCGAGGGCCTCGCTCAGGACGACGGGGTAGTCGCCGCCCGTGGTGAACGCCTCTCCCTCGGTAAACACGCGGCCACCCAGGAGCTGGATGCCCAGGGTGCGGAAGTAACCGGGCGTGACGCCGTTCTTGTGGACCTCGACCATCGCCTCCTCGGGCTCGCCGGCCGGGTAGACATTATCGACCATGTAGTAGGCGAACGGCGCATATTCGCTGAGGCTTGCCGACTGCACGCCCGGTAGAGACCGGACCCGGTCCAGGAGTGATGTATGGTAGGCCATCATCTGGTCGAGCGAGTATCCTTGGTCGCCGGGACTGACATAGAAGGCGGTCACGCCGTCTGGGTCGAACCCCAGGTCGACGCGGTTCAGGTTCCGCAGCGTTCCCAGAAACAGGAGCGCGCCCACCAACAGCGTGACCGATGCCGCAAGCTGGAGGACGGCAAATCCAGCCCGTACGAACGGTCGGCGCCTGGCCTCCGTGATACTGAAATCCTTGAACGCCGCGGCAAAGCCACGGCGGATCCCCATCAATGCCGGAACCGTCCCGAAGACGATTCCCACGAGCACCGAGACACCCACCGTGAACGCCAGCACACGAAGATCGAGCTGGACGTGCTCCACGGCTCGCATTCCGCCGAACGCCGTACCTTCGAAGATCTTCGCCAAGCCGAGTGCGAAGAGCACGCCCACCGCTCCCCCCATCAGGGCCAGCACCACGCTCTCCGTCAGTTGCTCGCGTAGCACTCGGGCGTCGGAGGCACCCAGGGCCCTGCGGACGGCGCGCTCGCCCTGTCGGCGGATCCCCTGGAACACCAACAGATTGGTCACGTTGGCGCAGGCGATGAGCAGTACCAGGACGACGACTCCCATGAGCATCCGCAGTGTTTGCGACAGCCGTTCTCGTGCGTAGTCGTTTATTCCGAGCCCCGGAAAGACGCGGGCGTCGGCTTCGCGAAAGCGTTCGGCGGCATCGGTCTCTCCCTCGGTCAACGCGCGCATGGCCGCCGTGAGTTGCGCCTGGCCCTCCTCGAATGTTGCGCCGTCTGCCAGCCGTCCGACGAACTGGTAATACCGCGCTCGAGACTGGCTCGCCGTCAACCCCGGGAAATGATGGATGTGGGCGTTCATCGATCCCGGGAACCACACGTCGGTGTTGCCGAAGCGCTCGGTGCCATGGAACCCCGGCGGCACCACCCCGATGACGGCATGCTGTACCCCGTTCAGCTTCACCGTGATGCCCACGAGGTCTTCGGTGCGGTGGAACAGCCTGGTCCACAGGCGGTCGCTGATGACCGCCACCGGCGGTGCGCCAGGCACGTCGTCGGACCCCTGGAACAACCTCCCGGCTCGTGGTACCACGCCGAGCACGTCGAAGTAGGAGGCCATCACCGATTCGGCGCCCAGACGCTGGGGGGTCGCCCCACCGCCTGCCACGTGCACCGACGGCCGGGAGTATCCGGCGATCCCGTCCCACGCCGGAAGTCCTTCCATGATCTCGCGGTAGTTGTCGGGCATCACCCAACGCGGCCGGTACCCGTTTTCGTTCCATTCTGCCACGACGATCTCGGCCTGACGTTCCATGTCCCGCACGCCGGGTATGGGGCTAAAAACGAGGGTGTTGGCCAGGCTGAAGATCGATGTCGTGGCGCCGATTCCCAGCGCCAGCGTGACGACGGCCAGCGACGAGACGCCGGGGTGCTTGACCAGGGAGCGGTAGGCATAGCGAAGGTCGTGGTGCAGGCCGGCCACGACGTTTCTCCCCCGGCTCCGCTTGGACGCGCGGCGCTCGGGTCTACCCGGTGGGAGGGGGCGCCCCCGGCGCCGGGCGAAGAGCACCGACCTGGCCGAGCCCAGGGCCTGACGCCAGAACCAGCCGCGGGCGAAGCGCGCCCCCCGCAGGGGAAGAACATGCGCGGCGAATTCCTCCTCGATGTCGC
>JBDHHA010000257.1:0-7351 GCA_039589615.1 Gemmatimonadota bacterium | reverse complement strand
TTCATCTTGTTTGCGTCATCTTCGAAAACCCGGAGTCCAACGAGCTTTTCGGCCATCCATTCGACGGCCGCCGCCGTGTCGCCAGGCGTGAATCCGACCAGGACGAGCAGACCCCGGTCGATGGAGGCGACGATCCTGTCGTCGATGGTGACCGCTGCGCGTGAGACCCTCTGGACGACGACCCGCACTACTCCACAGTGACCGACTTCGCGAGGTTGCGCGGTTGGTCTACGTCGCATCCGCGCCGCACGGCGACGTAATAGGACAACAGCTGTAGCGGAATCACGCTGAGAATCGGCGTGAGGGAGTCCACGGTCTTCGGTATGGTGACCGTGTGATCGGCGAGCCTGGTGATCTCCTCATCCCCTTCAGTGACCACGGCAAAGACGCGAGCCCGGCGCGCTTTCACCTCCTGCACGTTGGAGACGATCTTGTGATACACGGCGTCGTTTGGGGCGACACAGATCACCGGCATCATCTCGTCGATCAACGCGATTGGACCGTGCTTCATCTCGGCGGCCGGATACCCCTCCGCGTGGATGTACGATATTTCCTTGAGCTTCAGCGCGCCCTCGAGGGCGACCGGGAAATTGTACCCGCGTCCGAGAAACAGGGCATTCTGCGCCAGGGCGTAGGCGTCCGCCAGCCTCTCGATCTCCTCCGCACGGTCCAGCACTTCACCAATCTGCTGCGGTAAGTGCTGCAACGCCTTGACCATCTCCCGACCCTGTAGCACCGACAGCGATCGCAGTCTGCCGAGGCGCAAGGTGAGGAGCGCCAGTGCCACCACCTGACACGTGAACGCCTTGGTACTCGCCACACCGATCTCCGGCCCCGCGTGGATGTACGTTCCCCCGTCCACTTCCCGAGCGATGGTGCTACCCACCGAATTCACGAGGCCCAGCGTTCTCGCTCCGCGCTTCTTGGCTTCCTGCAACGCGGCCAGCGTGTCTGCCGTCTCTCCACTCTGCGAAATGCCGATTACCAACGTTCGGTTGTCCACCAGCGGTGTTCGGTAACGGAACTCGGATGCGTATTCGACTTCCGTCGGGATGCGCGCGAGTTCTTCGAGCATGTACTCGCCGATCAGCGCCGCGTGCCACGACGTGCCGCACGCGGTGATCACGATGCGGTCGTATTCCAGGAGCTGTTCGTCCGTCATGTTTATGCCACCCAGCCGGGCGGAGCCCTCTTCCTCCAGCAGGCGGCCGCGCATCGTGTTTGTTATGGCTTCCGGCTGCTCGAAGATCTCCTTGATCATGAAGTGGGGGTGGCCACCGCGTTCGATGGTCTCGAGGTCCCAGTCCACCAGCGACACGCTCTTCTCCACGCGTGTCGCGTCGAGGTCGATGATGTGGTACTCGTCCGGCGTGAGTACCGCGATCTCGCCGTCGTCCAGATACACCACGGAACGCGTGTGCCGCACGACGGCGGCAGCGTCGGACGCCACGAAGTTCTCGCCGTCGCCCACCGCCAGGAGCAAGGGTGAGCCCGATCGGGCGGCAACCAGCTTGTTCGGCTCGAGCGTGGAGATGACTCCCAGTCCGTACGTGCCTTCGACACGTCGAAGGGCCGCCGCCACCGCTCCTTCGAGAGAATCGGTGTACAGCTCGCGGATCAGGTGCACCAGGATCTCGGTGTCCGTCTCGGAACGGAACTCATATCCCCGCTCGACGAGCCAATCCTTCAATGCCGACGCGTTCTCGACGATCCCGTTGTGGACGACCGCAATGGTCTCGTCGGCATCTGTGTGGGGATGGGCGTTGGCGTTGGTGGGAGCCCCGTGGGTCGCCCAACGCGTGTGCCCGAGAGCCAGCGTGCCCGTGTGGTTGTCGGCGCGAATCCTGTTCTCCAGCGCGGCAATCTTGCCGGCCGTCTTCTCGATCTCGAGCCGCGAGGCCCGCCGAGTCGTAGCCCCGGTACTCGAGCCGCTTGAGGCCCTCCATGATGAAGGGCGCAGCGGCCCGACGTCCGGTATATCCAACGATTCCGCACATAAGTTTCCTAAATCCGGTTTGCTTCGCCAAAAGGCCTGCCACCCAACGGCAGCCGGCCACCACGCGATCACGACCCCTCGGAAGCCCTCCTGGCCTCGTCCACCAACTCCTGAGCCCGCTCGGCGGAAGGTGCCTCGGCAATCAGGCGCACGATCGGCTCCGTCCCCGAGGGGCGGACGTGGAGCCAACTGTCGTCCCACGCCAGCCGCAGTCCATCCTGCCGGTCGGCGGCGGCATCCGGGAACCTGGCTTGGAGCCTTGCGTACGTGGCCTGCACGTCTCCACCCCGGGGGGCCTTCGCCTTCACAATCGTATAACACGGTGCGGCTCGCACCATCTGCGACACCGTGTTCCCTGTCACCGCCAACAGATGCAGCGTCAAAGCCGCCGCCACCGGCGCGTCACGGCCGAGGTGCAGCTCGGGCAACATGACCCCGCCGTTTCATGACCCCGCCGTTTCCCTCCCCACCCACGATGGCGCCTCGGGTGCGCATCGCCCGGGCCACATTGGCCTCTCCCACGGGCGCCCGCTCGAGGCTGACCCCGAATTCCCGCACCGCGTCGTCTACAATAAGCGATGTCGAAAGGTTCACAACCACGGGCCCCGGCGTCTGTGCCAGCACCGCCCGGACCCCCAACGCCAAAGTGTAATCTTCGCCAATGGGCCGGCCGTTCTCGTCCGCCCGGCTCCGGCGGGCGCGTGAAATGGCCATCGGTTTCCAACTCCATGCCCACGACGCGGCACCCCAGGGCCTCCAGCAGGGCGGGCATGATCGTTCCCCCCACCCCCCTGGCACAGTCGAGGGCCACCGTGAACCGGTGGCTCCGGATTCGCTCCACGTCGATCACCGAGAGCCCGAGCACCCCGTCCAGGTGCCGCGCCACAGCCCCGCCGTCAGTCTCCCCGGCCACCGCCAGACCCCCACCGGCCAGCGCCGCACCGTCTCCCTCAGCCAGGCCGCGCAACCGCGCGCCCGCCTCCGCGTCGAGGAACACCCCGTCGGCTCCCACGAACTTGAGGGCATTCCACTCGATGGGATTGTGACTAGCCGTGACGATGATCCCGCCCCCTGCACCGTGATGCTCTACCGCCAACTGGGCTGTGGGCGTGGGAATCATGCCGCAGTCGATGACGCCGCACCCCGCAGCCTCCAACCCGGCGGCAGCAGCCTCAGCGAACATCGGCCCGGAGGTGCGGGAGTCCCTGGCGAGCACCACCCGGTTCCCGCCCGCCTCCCCCACCAGCGTCCCCATCGCCGCCGCAAATCGGTGCACCAGTTCCGGCGTGAGATCCTTGCCGACGATGCCGCGGATTCCGGAAACGCTGACAATCAGCGTGTCGCTCATTTCGGTGGTTCGCTCCCCATAAGCCGTGCCGTAAGCTAGGGGTGCAGGGGGTGTATGGGCAGAGGGGCAAATGGTTAGGTTGCGTTGACCTTCACCCCCACGTTCATGACTCGCACCACCGACGACGACCTCCGGTTCGACATAGCGACGCGCGCCATTCACGCCGGCCAAGAACCCGACCCGACCACCGGCGCCATCATGACGCCGATCTTCCAAACATCGACGTACGTGCAACCGAAGCTCGGGGAGCACAAAGGCTTCGAGTACGCACGCACACGAAATCCGACGCGGGACGCCCTCGAGCGAAACCTGGCGTCACTCGAAGGCGCACCTCACGGGTTTGCGTTTTCGTCGGGCATGGCGGCCACGGAGGCGATCCTCAAGCTCCTGTCGGCGGGAGATCACATCGTGTCGGGCGAAAACCTCTACGGCGGATCGCATCGCCTCATGGTACAGGTGCTCGAGCGGTTCGGATTGCGCTTCACCTTCGTCGACGAGCGGGACCCTGCCAATTTCGAGCGCGCCCTCACGCCAGCCACGAAGATGGTGTACGTCGAAACGCCCACGAACCCCATGATGCGGCTGGTCGACCTCGGCGCCATTGGGGAGCTCACCGCCGCCAAGGGCCTGTTCTTCGTCGTCGACAATACCTTTGCGTCTCCCATCTTTCAGCGGCCTCTCGAACACGGCGCCAATATCGTCGTGCACTCCACCACCAAATTCCTCAACGGACACAGTGACATCGTCGGCGGCGCCGTCCTCACCACACTCGACGACGTGGCCGAGCGCCTGACGTTTCTCCAGAACGCCGCAGGTGCGGTCCCGGGCCCGTTCGACTGCTGGCTTGCGTTGCGGGGGACCAAAACGCTGGCGCTGCGGATGGAGCGCCATGACGAAAACGGGCGACGCATCGCCCAGTGGCTCGCGGAGCAGCCCCGTGTGAAACACGTCTACTACCCGGGCCTCCCCGACCACCCCCAGCATGAGTTGGCATGCAGGCAGATGCACGGATTCGGCGGGATGATTTCCTTCGACGCGGGATCCTTCGATGCGGCACGGGCCGTGGTGGAGGGGACCCGGCTGTTCTCGCTGGCGGAGTCCCTCGGCGGGGTCGAAAGCCTCATCGGCCACCCCGCCACCATGACCCACGCCTCGGTGCCCGTGGGCCTCAGGGAATCCATGGGCCTCACCATGGGGCTGGTGCGGCTCTCCGTGGGGATCGAGAGTGCCGACGACCTGCTGGCGGATCTGGAGCAGGCCATGGCTGGGGTGTGAAGAAGCATGACAGTATGAAACCGAGCCGCTCTGGGCGCGTACAATAAGGCACGGTAGTACCTTACTTCTGCGCGCACTCTCGATATTTGGAGGCATACATGACCGGCGTTCCGACTGACCGCCCCCGCAAGATCCTGACCGGTATCTCTCCGGTGAGCTGGGAGCACCCGGCCGACCGGGCCGCGCTTCAGTCGCTTCGAGCCGTTCCCGGGTTCGACACGGCCGTCAGGAAGATCCTCTCGTTCATCGGGGGGGAACAGGGCATCCGGCTGATCTTCCAGGGAGACGCCGTGAAGGTGGGACCCCAACAGTTCCCCAAGCTCCACACCATGCTGTCCGAGGTGCAGACGACGCTCGATTGGGACAAGGAGGTGGAGCTGTACGTGTCTCAGACACCCATCGCCAACGCGATGGCCGTGGGGTTCGAGGAGCCGTTCATCGTCATCCATTCGGGCGCGATGAGGATCCTCAATGACGACGAGCAGCGGGTAGTGCTGGGACACGAGCTGGGGCACATCATGAGCGGCCACGCGCTCTACCACACGATCCTCTACCTCATCCTGCTGTTCGGGTTCACCAACCTGCCGTTCCTGGCGGGGATCGCGCTGCTGCCGATCCGGCTCGCCCTGATGGAGTGGTTCCGCAAGAGCGAGCTGTCCTCGGATCGCGCCGGGCTCGTGGCGTGCCAGAACCGGGAGCAGTCGCTCTCGGTCAACATGAAGTTCGCCGGCGGCGAGCAGGATATCGAGATGAACCTGGACGTCTACATGGAGCAGGCCAAGGAGTACGCCGAAGGGGGCGGGCCCTTGGACACGATCTACAAGATCCTCAACACGCTCGACCTCGATCATCCGTTCAGCTCCATGCGCGCAGCCGAGCTGCAGAAGTGGATCGACGACGGCGAATACGACAAGATCGTGGTGGACGGCGATTACACCCACCGAGGCACCGAACAGGAAGACCGCCCCTTGGGCGACGACATCGGCCAGGCCGCCGGGCATTATGGACGCGAGGTGAAGGAGACGATGGGCCAGGTATTCGACGCGGCGAAGAAGGCCGGACAGTCATTTACCCAGGCATTCAAGGACGCAACGAAACGGTGAGAATACTCGTCGTCGGCGGTGGCGGCCGGGAACATGCCCTCTGTTGGGCACTGTCCCCGGCCGCCACCGTTTTTTGTGCCCCCGGGAACCCTGGGACCCGGGACTGTGCCACCAACCTCCCCGTAGACCCCAACGATCACAACGCCGTGATGGACGCCATTCGGCGAGAGCAGATCGACCTCACGGTGGTCGGCCCCGAGGCGCCGCTCGCCGCCGGGCTGGTGGACACACTCCAGGCCGCCGGGCGGCACGCGTTCGGCCCCACCAGGGCGGCCGCCCAGATCGAGGCGTCCAAGGCCTTCGCCAAGGACGTGATGGCCCAGGCGGGGGTCCCCACCGCCGCGTCGCGGACGTTCACCGACGAAGCCGCGGCCCTGGACTACATCGCCACCCACGACGAGCCCCTGGTGGTGAAGGCTTCGGGACTCGCCGCGGGAAAGGGAGCCATCGTGTGCTCCTCCCGGGAGGAAGCCGGCACGGCCGTGTCCGCCATGTTCGGCGGACGGTTCGGCGACGCCGGGAAGGAAGTCCTGGTGGAGGCGTTCCTCCACGGCGAGGAGCTTTCCGTTTTCGCCCTGACCGACGGGGAGCGGACACTGTACCTGCCGGCATCGCAAGACCATAAGCGACTGGAAGAAAACGACTTAGGACCAAATACGGGCGGGATGGGGGCGTACGCTCCCGTGAGCATCGCCAGCGAAGCCCTCCTCGCCCGAGTGGAGCGGGAGGTCATCGACCCGACTCTCCGGGAGATGGCAAACCGGGGCTCTCCCTATCGGGGTGTGCTCTATGGGGGGATCATGATCTCCCCGGACGGGGACCCGTCGGTGGGGACCCGTCGGTGGTGGAGTTCAACTGCCGCTTTGGAGACCCGGAGGCCCAGGTGGTGCTGCCCATCGCGGGGGAAGGTCTCGCCGACACGCTCTGGGGCATCGCCTCGGATGATGGGTGGACGCCCCGACCCGCCACCCAATCCCGCCAGGCCGCGGTAACCACGGTGATGGCGGCACCGGGCTACCCGGAGGCGCCCCGGAAGGGCGCGGCTATCACGCTCCCCGGAGAGCTGCCGCCCAATACAGTGCTCTTCCACGCCGGTACCAGCGACGCCGACGGCACGCTGCGGGTGTCGGGAGGCCGCGTGCTGTGCGCGACCGGTCTGGGACCCGACGTCCCCACCGCGCTGGAGGCGAGCCAGCGGCTCGTGGAGGCGGTGGAGTTCGAGGGTAAGGTGTTTCGACGGGACATCGGGTGGCGGGAGATCGCTCGTGCCGGAGCTTCCTGAAGTCGAGACCATCGTGCGGGGGATCTCCCCGCGGCTCACGGGACGACCCTTCCGCAATCCCCAACTCCTCAAGCACGACGTCCTCCGGGGCGGCTCCGCCCGCAAGCTTCTCACCGCGCTGCGCAACAATCGTGTGGTCGAGGTCACCCGGCGTGCCAAGCACGTGGTGATCCGCCTCGCCAACGGCGAGCGAGTGGTGATCCAGCTCCGCATGACCGGATCGCTGATCGTGTACGACCGGCGCCTACGACCCGACGAACAGCGCTACGTGGTGCTCCGGGCCACCCTGGGAAACGGTTCGGTGTTCGTATTTCGCGACGTGCGCCGCCTCGGAACCATTTCGCTAT
>JBDHHA010000256.1:0-4020 GCA_039589615.1 Gemmatimonadota bacterium | reverse complement strand
ACACAATCTGCATCACTACGTACGACTAGTGAGTGGAAATGAACTGCCCACATTCTACAGTGAGTACCTTCGGCGAGCTGGACTCAGTGATGATCGATGAATCCAGCTAATTGTGGGGTACGTCAGCCGGACGGACGGCAAATCCGCCGACGGGTGATCCTGAACCCAGCCACGACGAAGGGCAGCCGACGAGGCGAGGTCTTCATGCCGGCTCGGCTTCAGACGAAGCTCAGTCGGTTCCTGACGTGGAAGAGGCTGGTCGGGCAGCCGATGTCCCAGGATGCCCCACTCTTCTTGTCAGCCCGGGGGTCGGCGACTGTCCCCGAGGGCGACGCAGTGGCGCTTCCACTGGTGGCAGGAGCGGGCGGGATTCGACCGGCGGTACGGGTTCCACGCCCTAAGGCATTATGCCGAGTCGGGGATTATGCCGAGTGGCTCCTGGCCGCCGGTGGGTCTCGGCTCGGAGCGGGCACTTTGCTGGATCGGACTCTCATCCTGCTCCGCATAATCAGAGGCTCGCGAGGAAGGCCAGAACCCGGTCGCTCGGCCGGTATCGTCCTGGCGGCAGGTTCAGTGGCGCCGTCCGGGCGAGGGCACGCTCTTTAAGCTCCAGGCTGGCATGCAGGTACACGTGTGTGGTCTCGATCGACTCATGGCCGAGCCACAGCGCGATGACGGATCGGTCAACTCCATGCTCGAGCAGGTCCATGGCGGTGCTGTGCCGCAGCACGTGCGGGGAGACACGCTTGGGGAGTAACGAAGGGCAGTGCCGCCGGGCGACGGCGAGGTGTTTGGCCAGCAGATACTGCACGCCGTCACGGCTGAGCGGGGCACCTGTCATGGCAGGGAAGAGCGGCGCCGATGCGTCGGCCCGGCGCTCTCGAAGCCACTGGCGTAGTGCGCCAGCAGCGTCCTTGCGAAGCGGTGTGCAGCGCTCCTTGCGCCCCTTGCCGAGACAGCGGACGTGAGCCCCTGAGCCGAGAACCACATCCTGGCACCGAAGTCCGATCGTCTCGGAGACGCGCAGTCCGGTCTGAACCATCAGCAACAGCAGCGTCCGGTCTCTCCGCCCGCGCCATGTCGACTGATCCGGTGCCGCCAGCAACGCCTCGGTCTCGGGCCGGGTGAGGAACTCGATGGGCTTGCGGTCGGCCTTCTGGTTCGGCATGGCGAGCACGCGCTGGATCAGTGCACTGTGAGCGGGCTCCTCCAGGGCGACGTAGCGGAAGAAGGAGCGGATGGCGGCCAGCCGGACGTTGCGACTGCGAGCAGCGTTGCCGCGCTTGCTCCCGAGGTGATCGAGGAAAGTACCGATCAGGGGGGCATCGAGATCCTGCATGACCAGGTTCGACGGGGACTTGTTCAGTCGTTCCTGCACGAAGGTCAACAGCAACCGGAAGGTATCCCGGTAACTGGCGATGGTGTGCGGGCTCGCGCACCTGTGCCGCATCAGCCTGTTGATGAAGAAGCTCTCAAGCAGCCTGGCAACCTCTCCCGGCGGGTTCATGGTGTGTTCTCCAGGCGAGCGGCCGCAAGGTGCAGCAGTTCGGGCGTGGCCGAGATGTACCAGTAGGTGTCCGTCACATGCCCGTGGCCGAGGTAGGTCGCCAGGTGTGAGATACGTGCTTCGACGTCGACGCCATCTCGATACCAGTCGAGCAGTGTCCGCACCGCGAACGCGTGTCGCAGGTCATGCAGGCGCGGACCGTGGCTGTCCGTGGGGCAGCGCAAGCCGATCTTGCGGGAGAGCTGAATGAAGGTCCAGCGAACGCTCCAGTGCGTCAGCCGGTTCCCACGCTCGGCGAGGAAGAAGCTGGGTGTGTTCGGGTTCGGGTAGATGCGGTCCCTGTGGTCCGAGTAGCGTTGCAGCACGTGCAGGGTCGATGGATGGACGGGCACCATCCGTGACTTGCCGAACTTGCTCTGCCGAACGGTGAGGATCCCTTCCGACAGGTCGACGTCGTCCCGATCGAGCGCGACGACCTCTCCGACGCGCAGCGCCGTGACGGCGAGCACCCCGAACAACGTGGCGTACGTCTGTGGCCTCATCCCCGTGGCCGTAAAGAGCTGCCTGGCGGCCCGGATCAGCCGCACGATCTCGGCGTTGCAGTACAGATAGGGGCGTTTGCGCCGGTAGCGGAACGGCAGTGTGCCTGTGGGTGGCACCTGCGTGCGAGGGTCCGCGGCGCTCCTATGGATGGCGAACTGACGGACCATCCTGAGGCGACTTGCCCAGTGTGAGCGCTGGCTGTGGCGTGGCTTCGTCGCCCACTCGACCGCCAGCCTGGTCGTGATGAAGTCACACCCGCGCCGCTCGAGCAAGCAGATGTAATCCCGGAGGAGCCTTGTCTCATCGCGCAGCTTGAAGCCGAGTCCCCGGCGCAGACTGAGGTACTCCTGGAGCGCTTCAGAAAGGGTGCTTCTCATGGCTCATCCCTCCGGCCAGGGCTGTGCCAAGGTGCGCAGGGTGTCGACGTCGACCTTGGCGTAGATGGATGTCGTGTCCGGGTGGCGATGCCGGAGAAGCTCGCCGATCTCGGCAAGCGAGGCTCCCCGGCGGAGCAGGTCGCTCGCCAGGGAGTGTCGCAGCAGATGAGCGCCCCTGTGCGGGAGGTTAAGCCCGGCGCGCTTGACGGCACGGCCGACGATGCATGCGACACTGCTTTGGCCGGAGAGGGGTCCGATGGGTGCTCGCACAGTCACAAAGACGTGCCGCGTGTCGCAGCGTGGCCGGCCATGGCGTAGGTACGCGACCAGGGCCCGGCCCACATCCTGAGGAAGTGGAAGTCGATCGATACGCGCTCCCTTGCCGCGAACGCAGATCTCCCCGGAGCGCCAGTCGATGTCCTCCAGGGTCAACGCAGTCACCTCACCGGCCCGCAGGCCCAGCCGGGCCAGGACCAGCAGCACCGCGTAGTCCCGCCGTCCCATGGCCGTGCCACGGTTGCAGGTTCCCAGGATCCGATCGACCTGCTCCGCCTTGATGAATCTCGGCAGACTCGAGTGCCGCCACACGGGGACCGTGGGCACGGCTCCCGCGAGATCCGTCCCTGTCAAGCCGCGAAGATGGAGGAAGCGCAGAAACGAGCGCAGCGCCCACACCATGAGCTGCGCTCGCTTCGGGCTGAGGCGATGGGCATGGCGCTGGACGAATCGGGTGACATCCGCGGGACCGAGCTCATCCAGCGCAATGCGAGCGGTGCCGAAACGTCCGTCGAGGAACTTCCGCACGAACGGCGTCGCGTTGAGAACGCTCGCCTCCGCGAGTCGCCGTTCCTGTCTCAGGTATCGCTCGAACCTCTCCTCGATCGCGTGGCAGGGTCGAGCGTTCTTCTTCGGAGTCGCTGCCGGTGCGACGCCCAACTCCTGCAAGAACTCCAACACCTGCCGGACGGCAGAGGAGTCCCCGCGGCGTGCGGCGTCATATCGCCTTCGATGGCACCGGAATCGAGCAAGAGTGTGCTCATCGAGACTCTCGGGCCCGGCCCGCCTGGCTCGCAGCCACAGGCTGAGATCGGCCACGACCCGGAGCTTGTGCCTGGCAGTCTGTCTGCCGTAGCCGGCCTCCAGAAGCCGGGCCGCGAATGCGTCGATGTGCGGGGCCAGAGGGCCAATGCGGTAACACTCGAGCAGGATGGGCGGCTGATAGCAGCGCTTCTTCATGTCTCCTCCTTCGCCGACCTCGTCGCCGGTCGAGGCAGAAGACACCCCGATTATGCCGAGAACTCAAGCCTGCATCTGCAAGACCCGAAAGGACTTCGTCCTGCTACTCGGCATAATCCGCGACTCGGCATAATGCCGCTTATGCCGAGCTCGGCATAAGAGGCACACGTTCGCCTCCCACCTTGTCATGTCCGGGGTTAACCTGAACACGGTCCGGGACCTCCTCGGCCAGAAGTCCCTCGCCATGACACTGCGCTACGCCCACCTCTCCCCTGTCCATCTAAGGGACGCCGTGGCCGTTCTTGAGTCCTATGTGGACACCCCGGTGGACACCAAGGCTCAGGGGCAGGATCAGAG
>JBDHHA010000255.1:0-4486 GCA_039589615.1 Gemmatimonadota bacterium | reverse complement strand
TCGCCCGGCGAGATCGCGCCGAGGGCGGCCGCGAGCGCGCGGTCGAAGCCGGCCTGCAGGGCCTCGTCCGGGAGGACAGCAGAGGCGACGGAATCGCGCAGGCCGTCCCATGCGGCCCGAGCCTCGGCGAGCGCCGGGCCGAGCGAGCTCGCCCTTGTCTTCCCGCGCGGGCGGAGCACCGCCTCGACGACGCGCATCCCCCGCGCAGGGAGCACGAGATCGATCCCGACGTGCGCCTCGCCCGACCTCACGCGAGTGAGCGACACGTCGGCACCCGTTAGTGAGGCCCGGGCGGAGCCCGACGTACCGGCCGCGCCCGCGAAGGAGACGAGCGCCTCGCCCCCGGCGCCGCGAAGCGTCCCGCCTTCGAGCCTCGCGCCTCGCATGGACGGCGGAGCGGAGACGACGGCCTCGAGCTCGAGCCTGCGTGGCTCCCTGTAGGGGTTCTCGATCTCGACGCGGCGCGCCACTCGACGAGGGGCGGCGCGCCCTCGGGGCGGACGCCTTTCCGTTCGGGCCTTCCGGCGGGGCGGATCCTGAGGGAAGGGCCGCCGCCCCTGCTCAGCGTCCCGTCGGGCGAGATGAAGGCGCGGGAGCGGCCGAGGGGCACACACAGGACGCGCCCGGCCGAGCGCCTCCTGCCGCGTCGTGGGGGAGCGTTCTTTGCGGATGCTGCCACGCCCGTTAGGGCGGGCCGGACCTTCCGAGGAGCCTGACCTTCGGCCACGGTCACCTCCGTCTCGCAACGTCCTTTACCACCAAGACACCAAGGACACCAAGCGGATCCGGGAACGGTCGCGCGACCCCCCTTGGTGATCTTGGTGCCTTGGTGGTGAGGGTCGTTTCGGCCGATCGCCGGGGCAGGAAAGAGTCCGACGCCACGCGATCCCGTCCGCTCACTCGATGGGCTTCAGCCGCGCGACGGTGCCGACGCCCGAGCGATCGAGCATCATCACGATGCTCCGCCGGGCGCGCACCGTGAGGGAACGCTCGTCGCGCCGGGCCTCCTCCGCGGCGGAGCGGATGCCGCCTATGTGATAGGTGGGGAGGAAGCTAGCGTCGGCCAGGTCCACCACGGGGGCCGGGGTCCCCGACTTGACGAGCCGCTGGAGGGCTTCCTCCAGCTCCTCGGGGGTGACCTCGTCGAGCTCGTGCGTCACGCGCATGATGCCGGCCTCGACGGGGAACTTCTCTTTCTCGCCCAAGGCCCGTCCCTCTCACGATCGCCGCGCGCGCGGTTCATGCGGAAGATACGCGCACACACATTCCGGGCAACACCGCCCTGCCGCCCCCACCCCGTTACGGGACGGAGCCGGTCCGCGTCGCGGCTGTCCTTACGGTTTCCCCGGGCCCCGTCCTCGAATCTCCCGACGCCGACCTAGACCGACGTAGGCGCCCGTCCCCGCTGGCGGCGTCGCTTGAGTATCTTGCGCCCGGCCTTGGTGGACTTGCGCTTGAGGAAGCCGGAGACGCGCTTCCTCTTGCGGTTGCTGCGTCGCCTGTTGAACTTCATATCGTCCCGCGCTCCTCCCGGGATAATCGTGCCTTCGACTTGGCAAGTATACACGCCGCGGACGGCCCGTCAAGCACGATGGCAACGGTGTTTGCATTCGTCCTACACCGCTACTTCTGCCACAGAGGTCACAGAGGTCACAGAGGATACCGAGAACGGCAAGACACCTCGCATACGGCAACGTCAACGGAGCCTGTCGTGCCGTTATCCGATCCGTCCGCCGGTCTCTGTGCCCTCTGTGTCCTCTGTGGCTGGTTCTAGCTTTGTCGTGTTGGGGAGTTCCGGGTGCGACCATTTCGAGGCGGACGCGCATGATATCTGCCGCGCCTGTATAGCGCCGTCATAAGATCGACAAGAACGCGACACAAGAGGCCCGGACAAATGGCGGCCCGGCGACGGACTTATTGGACTTACGACCGCTCCTGTGCGTCGGCGAGCAGCCCGGCCGGCCGCCCGGCGAGCCCGACGGCCGGTCGTAGGTCCAATAACGCCGTCGAGGAGAAGATGCCAAGGCGAGGTGACGTAAGTCCAGTAACGCCGTCAACGACGATTGGGGACTTACGTCATGCCGTCAACGGGATCGGGATAAGCGGCGCACGGCCCCGCGCCGTGGCACCGTTCCCGGCTCCCCATCCATAGCATACGCGACGGCCGATTCTCGGCAAGCGCCGGAGGGCGTCCGACTTGATCCCGGGGTTATGCCCTCGCATCTTCCCGGAACTTCCTGCGCTCCTTCAGCCAGTGCTGGAGCGCAATCGTGAACACGAACACGCCCATCGCGCCCACCACGAGGCCCGCGATGCTCGCGCCGTGGAAGCGGGAGGCGGTGGTATCTACGATGAACGGGTATCCCGCACCAGCATGTCCTTTGGCTGGCAGTACACGTCCGGTCAAGACGACTTTCCTGCCGATTGCGTCATCTGCCGCGGCACGGTCGGTAAGAAGAACCCACGACGCACAGCTGTCCACGCGGATCGACCGCGCGGCCGCCTCTTCGAGGCCGGGTCTGTTTGTCCTTGGGTCATATGCTGCGCCACGCAGTTCCACATACCGTTCCAGCAGGGCGCGGTTCGGGGGGGGAGCCGTCGAAGGCGCATGATTCCAGGACTCAAAGTCGTAGAACGAGTCGGATGGTACTTGCCAAGGATACGAGAACCTCATCCACGTCCACATGGCCGCGCCGAGGCAAGCGGCGCAGAGGAGTGCAGCGACGTAGGGGAAACGAGGAGGCCTGGCAGGATCGTCTGACATAGCGCCCCTGGGTTGGTGGGGCATAACCTTGGCTTATGCGGACAACGAAAATGTCACGAACTTCCCCTTGCGGCGCGTGACGTCCCCGGGCCCGCTGACCATAAACTCCGTCTTCCCTGAGGATACTAGCCTGGTCCCGCGAGCACAAGGGAGCATATGCGGACAACGAAAATGTCACGCCGCCAGGAGCCTCAGCGCCTCGGCGGCAACCCGGTCGGCCGGGACGCGCGCCAGGGCCGCTCAGGCCTTGCCCCGGCAGCGCGTCCGGCCCATGCCGCGGTGCTTCATGCGATGGCGCACGATCGTTCCCTTGTTCCGGTCCATCGCCGCGGCACGTCAGGCCGGGGCCCGGCGGCAACGCCTGGGTCACATACGGAACAAGATAGGACCACTTGATATGTGGAGTCCCGTGTGCTAGGTGTAGGGGGAGAGAGTTGCGCCCGCTTCCCTTGTGCGGGGAATACAGCGCTTGCGCTGTGGTCTGGGCTTAGACAGAACAACCTACCATAGGTTATGGCAGCCATGTTGAAGCACCTCATAGCCATATGGCTTTGGTTCAGCCTCCTGATGGTGCTATGGTGTGCCGCGTTCGTTGTTGGGATCGCAGTCATTCAGGGGCGCACGGGCCTCAAGGATGCATCGGTGGGCGGGCTCTCTGCGGCGGCGTGCGTTGCGGCTTTGCTCACCATGATAATTGCCGACAGGATCACGGTGCTGCCAGGCACTCGCCGGAGACGGTGCCCTACCTGCGCGGCAACGCTCGGGCGGCGAGCATCCGAATGCACCAGATGCGGATGGCGTATTGGGGCTCAGGAAGCAGGCCACAACCCTCGGATGGTCGTGCCGAGATAAATCCGAAGTGATGGGAGGTGTGGACAGCACACTGAAATTCGCTTTTGTCGCCCAGCGGGTGATTCTGCCTCGGCAGGAAAGTCTCGTCCGGCCAAAGCCTAGCCAGCAGGCCGGCAGCCGACCCGAAGTGCGATCCCGGAGACGGGGTGTGCGAAGCAGAGGGACAGGTGAGGGCGCAGGCCGCGTGATTGAACCCCGAAAAGGGTATGGTCGTGGTCATTGGATAGGTCCTGCGGCTGGTTTGCAGGGCTGAAAGCCGACGGTCTCCATCCACTGGAAGGCAGCAGACTGGCGACCGCCATGGCAAGGTCGTCCGTCACCACCGGGGTCTAAGAGCGGGGCATGCGTCTACAGGGGCGGCTCGGGAACTCGGGAGAGCCTACTGTCTCCGTGCGAACAGAGCCAGAAGATCGGGGGTACTGGCACAACAAGAGCCCCGGGCACCGGCCTGGAGCGGACGGCGGGCCGGTGAGCTTCGCCTCGGTTTGCCGGGGGCGGAGGACACGGATCACGATCCGCACGCACGGTACCGGGAGGGAGCGAAGAGTGTACCGACCGGGATGGGCAGAGGCAGTCGTAGCGGAGCATAGTACCTGTGAAGGTGGGGAACTGTGACCCCAGGGACCCACTGGAGGGAAGGCAAAGCCGGGCATGACGATCCTCGGGGGAGGACCACGGTCGGTACTCTGCGACCGGCAAGCCGTGTCACCACACTCTCGCGGAGCGCTGGGCGACGGTCTGCCACGGGGTAGCGTAGTCATGCGCAGGGCGTTGGCGAACGCCCTGTCTTGGCCGAGGAACCGGATGAGGGAATTCTTCACGTCCGGGTCTGTGGGGGGCGGGGGGAGCAATCCCCCCTCCTACCCGGCA
>JBDHHA010000254.1:0-4784 GCA_039589615.1 Gemmatimonadota bacterium | reverse complement strand
TGCCATCTCTGATCTGAGAGGCATGCTGCTGCCGCAGCCCATCATCGCAATCATCATGAGTACGATAAGTACGAACGTGATCGGGATTGCTGGTGTCCAATCGAAGTCTCTCATGCTGTCCACCACGTCCATGCGGCCACGGCTATGTAGACGTGGATCGCTGTGATCGCAACGGCGATGCCGATCTGCGCGATGATTAGGCCAGCGTTTACGATTGCTTTCATTGTCCTTCTCCGGTTGGTATGTTGATGTAGTCCGACGACGCATCGTCGGGCCGTGCGTGCAGGTACTGACTCGTCACCTGTAACGAACCGTGTCCGAGTGAGTCCCGCACCGTCACGATATCCGCACCGTTCCGTAACGCATGCGCACCGTCACGATATCCGCACCGTTCCGTAACGCATGCGTGGCGTGACTGTGACGCAGGTAGTGAGGCGTGACCTTGAAGCCTACCTCGTCACTGATCCGAGCGAACAGCTTCTGAGCCTGTGTCTTGTGCATCGGGTTGCCGGTGTTCGTATGGAACACCCACTGGCAGTCGCCCACGGTGACGCCCCGCAGGACATCCCCGTACAGGTCTGACTCCTGACGGTTCGGGATCTTGACCACTCTCGTCTTGCCCCCCTTGCCGTAGACAGTGACGAACACCATCCCGTCGTCGTGTCGGAAGTCGGTCCAGCGTAGCTCCAGAGCTTCACTGATCCGGCACCCGGTGACGTAGAGGAACTTCGCAAGCGCGTAGTCCCGCTTCCCTTGCGCCACCTGATCTTCTGTCAGGATGCGGTCAGCCAGTTTGTTCCTGACCGATGGTGTCTTGATTGCGCTAAAGGGATTCCACCGCAAGTACCCAATCGCAATGCCGAACTTGTACAGGTTCCGCATGGTCGTGACCCTGCGTGCAGCCGTCGCCTCGGACGACGTGTTCCGTACATGCTGCACGAAGTCAGTGGCAGACCTGAACGTGATCTTCGCCAGTGACTTGTCGTAAACGTACGTTTCGTTGCGCCACACCATGAACACGGCAATGTCCTGATGGTACGCCGACACTGTGTTCGCAGCTACCCCTCGGTTGAGGAACAGTTCGATCAGCCTCGCATCGGTGTCCACTTCGGATACCGTGATGTCACTCGGTACGGTAACGATTGGGTACTCGTTCATGGTTACGACCTCTTGTTTGCTATCTCGGCCATGCGCCAGATCAGTGTGATGTACGCCCAATACGGATCGTCGTTCCCTGCCAGCAGGTACTGGATCATTGCATCCATGCCCGCACTTGAGAACCTACGTGCAGTATCGTCCGCTTGGTCTACATTCTTAAACTCCTTGCGAGCTTCCTCGTAGACCAGCCCATTCAGTTCCGACGCCGTGATGTTCCACCGCCTGATTGCAAGCGTCGTCATATCGAACAGTGATACGACGACGCCATCGGGCATCTTTACCCCGACCTGACTATCCATAGGTGCCTCGCTCCGTTTGTGCAGTTGTAGGCTCCGGTCATGACGGCTCGCTCCTGACCCGCCACGATCCTCGCTGCCTCAACTATCGTTGACTTGGCATACACCGGGACCAGACGCAGTATGTCGTCGAAGGTTCCGGCATGTACGTACGACGGCACCGTGTGGATGCCGGGGCGCACGACCGAGAGCTTCATGCTCACTCGGTTGAACGCCGACTGCTGCTCGAACTCGGGAGCCGTCAGGTTCTCGACCAGAGCTTTCTCGTCGGCCAGCCGCTGTATCGTCTCCCACGGTATGTACGTGGAGTTGTTGACGTAGTGCTCGACTTGCTTCAAGTTCCCATGCACGTAGCCGGACACGCCACACATCGCAACGATGTCCCGCGTGCTGCCCTTGTCTAGCTTATCCTCGACACCGACCACCGCCAAGTTCAGGCCGTCCATGACCTGAACCTGTGCGGGAGTCAACGCCTGTACTCGCTTCGGAATGAGCGTATACTTCATGCTTATGCCCTCGGTCTTGTGACCGTACCCTCGGCGCGAAGCTCGATGATCCGGTCAACGTTGACGGTGCGGAACGCTTCCTTCGTGCGGTCCCATACCCGCATGCGGTCGTTCCTACGAAGTGCTCTGCCCGTACCCTTGACACCCTTGCGGACGCCAAGCCGAGCGTTCATCTTACGGATGGAACCGTCCAGCTTCCGGTACGTGACCGTGAAGAATCGACCACTGGTCGAGCGCAGTTCCGTGTTCAGTCTGTTGAGTGTTATCGCTTTCATCTTTACTTGCTTGTTGTTGTTGTTCTAAGGGATTCCCATGAGGTCACTTCCGGCACAGCCTTGTAGTTGGCTGGCGGTGTGCCTCGGTGCCAGATACCCGGCACAAATTCTGCTCGGACGCACTCGTCCTCTTTCAAGGTCAGGGACAAGAAGCCGTTCGCTGTGAACTGGTAGTAATACTGACCGATGATCGGGTCGCCGTTGCCGCCTAGCTGACACCCGTTGTCGGCCAACTGGATCACGCCTAGCTCGGGCAGGAACCACAGACCTACGATGCTCAAGTTCGGGTAGACGCCAGCCTCGTAGACACCGCCGTTGGTGTGCTCGGTGGTCACTGGTTGGAGCCAGATCGCAAAGGCTGTCCCGTCGTCCTGCGGTTGGTGCCAGAAATCAATCAGGTCACGCCCGTCTACCGTGGGAGTGTTGTCGATGGGTTGGTCGTCGATCATTGGCTCGGTCGGACTGTCGCACCCCACGAGTGCCAAAGAAATCAGGATGGCAGCTAAGAGTGCGACGACTAACGGTCCTGCTCTGCGAATGAAGTATCTCATTGTGTTGCTCTGTTGAAATCGTGAACGGATGTCGCTCGGAAGTGACGCTGCTTCTCGTTATCTTCCTCGTGCATCTCGAAGGCTCGGACCTCGGGGTCCAGCGCAGCGATCCGCTCGTGAAGCTCGGCAATCGTCTTGTTAACGTCTCCGTCCGCAAGCTCGATCTTCTGTTGGGTGCGACCCGTCAGGTGCTTGCGCTCCCGAAGGGCGTCCCGCAGACAGACCGACGCTGCTTGCAGTCGGCGCAGTGCATTGGTCGTCGCTTCCAGTTGAGCGATACGGACAGGCGTGCTGTCGTCCACGACCTTGATGTTGTCTAGCTCATTCATGCTGCTTCCTCAATGTCTACGTAGTTGTCGTCCTGTTTGATGTACCCTTCGAGCACGCCGAACTCGTACGACTTGTGCTTGAGGATTAACGGCTGGCGTTCGCCCTGATCCACTCGGATGCAGACGCCTTCCCGCATGTGGTCGCCACTCAATGACTGACCAACCGCCGCCTGCTCTACCACCGTCTCGTCGTAATGACCGGGCGGTACTATCTCGGTGACGTGCTCGACGCCAAGCTCGGCGCACCGTGCCTTCACCTGCTTCCATGACAGGTCGATCTCAACACCGTCCACGTTCACCATCGAGATGCGATAGACGATCAGCTTGGACACGCCTCGCATGCAGCCGTAGTTGTAGTGGAACTCGTCGCCGTACAACTCCGTGACGTGAGGCAGGTCCACCTTCGTCGTGACTGCCGGGGGCATGATCGGTGTCGTCTCGCTCACCCATCCCACGATCTCGAAGTACACCATCTCGCCTTTGTGCAGGTTGTCGGTCAGCTTCTCGACTGCCTTGTACCGGAACTCGTCGGTCCCGTAGAAGCCGGGGTTGCTGGCCTCGCCGACGATCACTCGACGCGTGCCCATCAGGTACTCCCATCCGTAGCGGGGGAAGTGACAGCCCAACAGCCGCTCCCACCAACGCTTCGGTAGTTCGTCCCGCACGTACCCGTACCGACCAGACGTACCGTGTACCTTCTCCGTCAGGATCATGGTGTCGGACGGTAGGACGCGTTCCTTGTTGAACCGCCACTGCTCAGTGTCGAAGTGCTGGTGGAACATGATGTTCTCCCGACGCTTCTTCATCTGGCCCGCCGCCATTGCACGCCGGGTAGCCGGGGTGTAATACTTCTGGCAGAGCAGCGTGCCGCCAAGCTCAGTGATCTCGTCGCCAGCTTCGAGCTTGTACAGGTGCTTCTGTCCGACGAACGTGAGGGCACCGATGCCCGTCCAGAATCCGTCTGACTTCACGCCTCGGAACGGCTGCGCCCTGACCCTACGATTCAGGTCGAAGAAGCCACCGCCCTTCGTGCCGTCAGGGTTCCGACGATACAGGTTGTTCGCGTTGACGAACTCGTGCGAGAGTTGACCGTCCGTTGGGAAGTAGATCCCCAAGTCTCCCTCGTTCTGGTCGAGCCCCACGATTACCGTGTTGCCTCGTACCGTTGCGAGTTGGAGTCGGTCCGCGTTCGGGTGCTCACGTACGTTGGTGAGCCGACTGATTACTGCGTGATAAGCCATGTCTTTGCATCCTCGATTAGAGCGTTACGTTCTGCTTCCGATGTCTCGTCAAAGAGACGGACCATATCGTCTGCTTCCGTGAAGGCCAGCAGCCACGGAAAGTACCTGTCGTTCCGAAGTACGTCCTGCTTGGCCGGACGCATCTCGTCGATCTTCTGTACCCGCATGTGCTGACGGATCAGCCACTCGATCAGCGAGTGATCCAGATGGTCGGGGATCAGGTGACGCAGCCCCGGCAGGTACTTGTCTGCCGATACCTTGTCGTGTCCCGGTGACACCAGCACGCCCTTGTGCTCGTGCAGTCTCGTGGTGTCGATCTTCCCCATGTCATGCAGGAGCGCAGCCCATATCATCTCGGGGTACAGCAGGTCGTGAGTCAGTAGCTGTCCCATGACCAGCATCGTGTGGTGCCACACGCTACCCTCGGG
>JBDHHA010000253.1:0-4389 GCA_039589615.1 Gemmatimonadota bacterium | reverse complement strand
GGCATCATCGGGGCGGTACTCATCTTCCGTGTGTCTCCGCGTATTCTCGAGTGGGCGACGCCGTTCGTGTACATCGGCACCGTCGCGCTCCTCGTGATTACCCTGTTCTTCGGGACCGGGGCCGGGACCGCGGCAGGCTCCAAATCGTGGCTCGCGATTGCCGGTGTTCGTCTGGGGCAACCGGCCGAGCTGGCCAAGCTGGCGACGATTCTCATGTTGGCGCGACACCTGGCGGGACGTAGGGAACAACCGCGGACAGCCTTCGAGTTGCTGCCGGCGGGCATCATCGCAGGTATTCCTCTGGTCCTCGTCGCAGCGCAACCGGATCTGGGAAGCGCGCTCGTGTTTCTCGGGATCTTCTTCGCCATGCTCTTTTGGGTGGGCGTCTCTCCGTGGTTGCTCCTCCTCGTCGCGTCACCCGTCATCAGTCTCATTCTTGCCTTCTCGACCGGACTCTGGGGGGCGTGGATCGTATTCGTCACCATCCTGTTGTTGTGGATGCGTCCCTACATGCTCGAGGCGCTGGTCATGTGGGGGATGAATGTGCTGATGGGCGTAGTGGCACTCCGTCTCTGGACGGGGTTGGCGGAGTACCAGCAGAATCGCATTCTCTCGTTCCTCAACCCCGAGATCGATCCCCGCGCTACCGGGTGGAACGTCATTCAGTCCAAGGTCGCCATCGGCTCCGGAGGGCTGTTTGGCAAGGGGTTTGTCGAAGGGACACAAAAGCGATTGGCGTTTCTGCCGGCGCAGCACACGGACTTCATCTACCCGGTGCTGGCGGAGGAATTCGGGTTCGTCGGTGTGGTGGTGTCCCTGTCGCTCTTTGCCCTGTTCTTTCTGATCACGATCCGCATCGCCCGACACGCGGTCGACACGTTTTCGTGCGTGATGGTTGCGGGCATGGCGGGAATGCTGTTGACGCACGTCGTGGAGAACGTGGGGATGACGGTGAACGTGTTGCCTGTGACCGGCATCCCGCTCCCGTTCTACTCCTATGGTGGTTCCTTCTTGATCATCTGCCTCATGACCATTGGGCTCACGCTGCGGGTGGCTTGGGATGCTCGCCTAGGGGGCTACCTCGAGGGGTAGCATCTCGGACCACACCCAATCAGATTCGACGCTATGCCTTGGTTCCGAAAAGACCGAAAACCTCGACGTCCGTCACGGGAGAAGCTCGAGATCCCGGCGGACGCGTGGGAGAAGTGCCCCCAATGTGGCCACGTTGACATCCGCGACAAGTTCGAGCGCGCGCTGGAGGTCTGCCCCGAGTGTGGGTTTCACCGCCGCGTGGACTCCCAGGTGTACATCGACGTGCTCACCGACGAGGGCTCCTTCACGGAGCTGTATGGCGGACTGCAGTCGGCCAACCCGCTGAACTTCGAAGGGTACGCGGATCGGCTGGTTCGGGCCCAGCGAAAGGTGGGGCCGCAGGAAGCGATCATCACCGGCACGGCCACGCTGGAGAAGGATCCACTCAACCTCGGTGTGATGCAGTTCGCGTTCATGGGCGGTTCGATGGGCTCCGTCGTTGGCGAGAAGATCGCACGCTTGGCCCAGCGATCGATCGACGATCGCGTGCCCCTCGTGATCGTGTCTCGTTCGGGTGGGGCGCGGATGCAGGAAGGGGTCCTCAGTCTGATGCAGCTCGCGAAGACGTCGGCCCTGATTTCGGGGTTGAAGCGCGAGCGGATACCCTACATCTCGATTCTCACCGATCCCACCACAGGCGGTGTGTCCGCCTCTTTTGCGATGCAGGGCGATGTGAACGTCGCCGAGCCCAAGGCGGTGATCGGGTTCGCCGGACCCCGGGTGATCAAGCAGACCATCGGGCAAGATCTCCCGGAGGGGTTCCAGACCGCAGAGTTCCTGCTGGAGAAGGGAATGGTGGACATCGTGGTTCCCCGCGGCGAGCTCCGGGCGACCACGTCGTCGCTGCTCAAGATGATGCAGGGCCGCTGATCACGACCCCACTGTCCTACCGGGCGGCGTGCGCCTACTTGTTTCCCAGGCTCGGCGGTGCGGGCAAGAAGTGGTCTCTCGGTCCGACGCGACGCCTCCTCGAGGAAGTCGGCAACCCCCACGAGCAGTTTGCCTCCATCCACGTTGGCGGGACCAACGGCAAGGGGTCCGTGGCCGCCATGGTATACCACGGCCTGCGTCGAGCGGGGTTTCGCGTGGGCCTGTACACGTCACCGCACCTCGTGGAGGTGCGGGAGCGCATCGTGGTGGACGATCGGCCCATCGGCGAGGAAGCGTTTGCGGCCTGGACGTCCCACCTCCAATCGGCGGTGGACGAGACCGACGCCAGTTTCTTCGAGGCGACGACGGCCATCGCCTTGGCCGATTTTGCGGCCCGGGGGGTGCAGGTAGCGGTCGTGGAGGTGGGTTTGGGAGGCCGTCTGGACAGCACCAACGTCCTGCGGCCGGTGGTGGCCGGGGTGACCAACGTCGGACTGGATCACACCGAGTACCTCGGGCCGACCCTCGTGGACATCGCCCGGGAGAAGGCCGGAATCGCCAAGTCCGACACACCGTTCGTGGTGGGCGAGGCGGCGCCGGAGCCGGCGGCGGTCCTCCGTGAGGTTGCGGCCGGGGCAGGCGCCGAGATCGTGGATGTGCCCCCGGGCCGATCCTTTGGGGGGCCGCTGCGACTGGAGGGCGGGCACCAGCGCCGAAACGGCGCCGTCGCCGAAGCGATCCTCCACGCACTCCCGCCACATCTGAGACCGGATCCCAGGTCCATCGCCGCAGGGTTCGCTGAAGCCTGGCTCCCGGGGCGCGCCGACCGGCGGGGTCGCTGGATCTTCGACGTGGCGCACAATCCGGCGGGCATGGAGGCCCTTGTGGGCACACTGACGGAGCGCCCCCCCCCGGGACCCCTCCACGCCGTTCTGGGGATCCTGCGTGACAAGGACGCGTCGGCGATGGTGCATCAACTGGCCGCGGTGGCCGACCGGCTGTGGCTCACGACCCCCCCATCGGCTCCAGCCGAACGGCGGCCCCACGCGGGCGAGTCGGCCGCGCTGGGGGATGTGGACGTGCAGTGGCGGGAGGATTTCGATGCCTGTCTTCACGAGGCGGGGCAGGGTGCCGGAACGGTGGTGATCAGCGGATCGTTCCACACGGTGGGTGATGCCATGGTGCGGTTGCCCGGGTTCCGGCCGCTCGGCTAGATTGTCGCGATGCAAGTAAAAGCGTTGCCCGGTTTCAGGGATTTCTACCCCGCCGACACCGCTCTCCTCCATCACATTTTTGCTGCTTGGCGTACCGTCTCGGCCCGGTACGGGTTCGAAGAATACGACGGGCCGCCATTGGAACCGCTCGAGCTGTATACGGCGAAGAGCGGGGAGGAGATCGTGGAACAGCTCTACCACTTTGAGGACAAAGGGGGTAGGCCTGTGGCGCTGCGACCGGAGATGACACCCACGCTGGCACGGATGGTGGCGGCCAAGGCGTCTGATTTCAAAAAACCCATCCGCTGGTACTCGATTCCACATCTGTATCGGTACGAGCGGCAACAGCGGGGAAGGCTGCGGGAGCACTTCCAGCTCAATATGGACCTCATCGGCGAGGAGGGCCCCCTGGCGGACGCAGAGGTCATCGCCGCGGCGATCGACATCATGCGGGAGCTGGGTTTGGGTGCCGATGCCGTCCGGGTCCGGTTGTCCGACAGGCGGATCCTGCGTGCCCTGTTGACGGCTGCTGGTGTCCAGGACGACCAGCTCGTTTCCGCCTACATGGCCATCGACAAGATCGAGCGAGAGGATCGGGACAAGTCAGCCGATCGATTGAAGGCCGCCGGCATCGCGACGGCGGCCGTCGACGCCATATTTGAAATCGGCAGGATCCGCGGTCTCGACGCCGCCATACAGGCGCTGGGAGACATTCGGGGTGGGGAGGAGGCCAGCGAGGTTGCCACGCCGCGCTGTGCGACATGGGACTGGGCGACTTCTTAGATGTGGACCTTTCCATCGTTCGGGGACTCGCGTACTACACCGGCGTGGTGTACGAGCTGTTCGATGCGCGTCGATCCCTCCGAGCAATCTGCGGTGGGGGCCGATACGATGGGCTTCTCAGAGCCCTGGGTGGAGTGGACCTGCCGGGCACGGGGTTCGGAATGGGAGACGTGGTGATCACCGAGCTGTTGCGGGATCACGCGGTGGCGCCCGTCGCAGGGAAGAGGCTGGATGTATTTGTGGTCGCGGTGACGACTTCCGATGTACCCGAGGTCCTTCGACTCAGTCACTTGCTGCGCGACCGCGGCGTCCGGGTTGAATACGCTCTCAAGGCGCAGGCGGTCGCAAAGCAACTCAAGATTGCTGCGGCGCGCCGGGCAAAAACTGCGGTGATCATCGGCCCCGACGAGCGCACGGCGGGCGAGGTGGT
>JBDHHA010000252.1:0-4176 GCA_039589615.1 Gemmatimonadota bacterium | reverse complement strand
GAGCTGATTATGATGATGATCGCCGAAGCGATGCAGCACACCGAGAACCGGAAGGCGCTCGAGATCTCGACGGCCTTCGCGGGGCAGGTGGGGCAATACCTCCGTCGCGTCTATATGTCGTTCTTCCTGCTGACCGAGGAAGAGCTGATCGCCTACGATCCCTCCAAGTTCTTCACGAGTACGGAGATGATCGACACGGTTCCGCACTTGGGGCAGGTATTCACGGAAGATCGGCTCTCGGTGATTTCGGCAGGCATCCCCATTACGAGCCTGCCGGAGTTGCAGCCGTGGCCGACGAATCTCACCAGCTACTACAACACACACAAGGCGTTCCGCGACGCGCGGGCGGACGGCATCGAAATCGACGACGAGACGACCGACGCCGCGCCGAATGCGGGAGGCGGGCCGGTGATGCCGCCGCCGCCGGGGCCTTAACACCAAGGGGCGAAAATGAACGGCGACTCTCTGACGGTAATGTTGACGGTGATCGGCACGGGGACGGCCATCTTCGTACCTCTTGGCGGCCTGTTGTGGAAGATGGCCAAGATCGAGCGGGCGGTCGAGGGGATGAAGGGCCTATGCGACCACGTCGCCGACCTCCAGATTCGGCAAACCAAAATCGAAACGCAACACGACTGTTGCCCGGTGTGCAATGGCGACCATCACCACGAGTGAGAGCGGATAGGGAGAAATGAACTATGGCATACGCAGACCTAACCACAGAACAAAAGGCCAGCCTTAATTCCTGGATGGCCCTTTTTCGGGCCACCGCTGGGGAGTTGGCCCGTGTCAACAATCACGGCGAGGTGGTCAACGCCGAATACACCGGCACAACGACGGCTATCCTGGCAGAGTTGCTGGACGGCGACGTGATCCCCAACACGTCCGGGCTGGCCGGTGCGGAACCGCTCACGAAAGCCACAGTCGTAACCGTCGTGTCCTATCTTCAGGCCGTGTTAGGGTACAACACTCAAGCGCACCGCGCGAACCTAGCCAAGGCGGCCGGGGAAGCGAACCTCATAGGTTAACCAATGGGCACCCCCTCACAATACTACGTCGACCCGTCGCTCGGCTCCGACACCGGAGACGGGTCTGTCGGTACGCCGTGGGGGCGTGCGTCTGGCTCGGTGATCCAGTGGTCGCTTGATAGTGGTATCACACGAGACGCCACCAATGGGGATCAGATCAATGTCAAGGCCGGATCGGATGATGTACTGTCAGCACTGCTTAATGTGACCACCTACGGAACGCCAACGCAAGCCGCCCCGCTTATCTTACGGGGATACACCTCTGCGGCAAACGATGGCGGTGTTGGGGGTATCGACTGCAACTCAAACGCTCTCATTACGGCAAATACCCCCGGCGTACACCTAACGGATATGCACGTTCACACTGCTGGTGCGAACATTCTGTGGAACCCTGGATGGTTTTGCAGTGCGTGGCGGTGTGAGTTTGACAACTGCACGGGGGCGCGACTGGTACAGATACAGAACACAGCGTTTGTTTCGGATTGTTATTTTCACAACTGCTCCGGAGAGGGTGCGCGGTGTACAGGTAGCGATGGCGTGGTGCAGGGGTGCTATTTTGCAAACGGGGCAAATGACTTCAGCGTGGCAATTTCACTACAGGGGGACGGGCGGAACCTTGCGTTGAATAACGTTATCTCCATTGACGGAGTTAGCGATGGTGTGGGTGTTTGGGGTGATTACGCTCAGGCCATAGGTAATTCGGTTCTGTCCAATGGCGGCACCGGCACTGGGATTGAGACAAGGTATTCTGGTGGAAATCAAGCGGTACTGAACAATCTGGCCGAGGGGTTTTCTGGTAGCGGTGGCAAAGGGATTGACTTTAGCGGGTCGACTGGCTTGGTCCTGTACGGCTACAACGGCATGTACAACAACGCTACAGATTACAGCGGGTCGGTAGACATTATCCAGGCTCTCGGCGACAACGAATCGCTTGGTTCCAGCCCGTTCGCCAAGAGTGGTGCTGACACGTTCGCCAACCGGTTTACCTATTTCGAGCCGGCCGACGTGGGCAACGTAAGGGGCGGGGCGCATCCTTCAGGGTGCAGGTTTGACAAGGGGGCGGTTCAGCACGCGGACCCGGCGGGCGGTGGCGGCGGGACTAAGCTCGTGGGGCCAGGTGGAGGAATGATTGGGTGAACATACCAGACTATCCACTAGAGCAAACATTGGATTTCAAGTTCACAACGCGGGCGTTTGCCACGGGCATTCCTACCGTGTTGGCCGGCTCACCTGTCGTCGAAATCTACGAAGACAACTCCACGACGCAGATAACCGCAGCCGAGACGTTGACGGTTGACTTTGATTCGGTTGTCGGCCTGAACAACCTTCGGGTTGTCGCGACCGCCGCGAATGGATTCGAGAGCGGCAAAACGTATTCCGCCGTTCTGTCAGCGGGGACGGTTGGCGGCGTGTCGGTTGTCGGGGAGGTGGTGGCGCAGTTCTCGATTGAGCGGAGCCCCGCGCTACGGCCGACCACGGCCAACAGGACGCTTGACGTTACAGCAACGGGGGCGGCTGGTATCGATTGGGGCAACGTCGAAAACAAGACAACGGCTAACGATCTGACCGGGACCAATATCAAGACCGATCAAAAGGTCGACGTCAACACGATCAAGACCCAGACCGTCACGTGCGCGGCGGGTGTGACGGTCGGCGTCTACGTGGGCGGCACGGCGGCGCATGCCGTAGCCTCGACGGCACTTTCCAACGTCATCTGGACGGATGCGAGAGCGGGATACCTCGACAACATCAACGGCCACACGCCCCAGACCGGCGACAGTTACGGGATCGTCAATGACGCCAGCTACGGAAACGCCCAACTAGTCCGCGCCACGATCCCATCACGAACCCTCGACATATCGGCCCAGAACTGCGCGGGCATCGACTGGGCAAATATCGACAACATCGCCGCCCCGGCGGACTTCACGCAGACCACCGTCGGATTCTGTGGCGTGACCAACCTCTGCAATACGTTGACGACCTACACGGGCAACACGCCCCAGACAGCGGACCACACGGCGGGAATTGCAGCCATCCCCACGAACCCGATGCTAGCTACGGAAGATGGGAGCAGCTTCAGCGCGATTCCCGACATGGCGACGGCAACCAATCAAGCCACGATCGCGGGGTATATCGACACGGAGGTGGCGGCGATCGTCGCAGCCGTTGGGGCCCTCAACGACTTCGATCCAGCTTCCGAGAAGGTCTACCTTGGCAACGGAGCCCACGGCGGCGCGGCGGCGACGTTTGTCTTGTCGGACTATTCCGACTTCCAGGGCGGCGCTGGCAGTGCCCCCACCGTCGTTGAAATCTGGGCCGGCCTCGACGCCACCCAACTCGCCAAGTTCGTGACGGTCGACACTGGCGAAACAACCGCCGTAGCTGGCTCGGTGGGCAAGATCGCCCAGGGCTCGGCGGGCGGCGGCGGACCATTGATCGAATAGGGGAAACGCATGGCATCAGCCGGCGACGTCATATACCACCAGTTTACGACCAAGGCCATCAATAAAGCGCTGGCCAACGCGGACAGTCTGCCGACGGGGACGCTCATCAAGAACGGCACCGATACGGCGGTTACGGTCGCGATCACCAACAAGGGCACCGGACTCTATCAAGCCCAATTCACGATCCCCGCCACCTACGCGGCCGGCGATGAAGTAGCCCTCCGGATCGCGGCGTTGATCGGCGGGGTATCGACCGGAAAGGTCGTGTGGCAGGAATCGCTGACCAGCGGGGCGACGACGCCCGCAGCGGCGGCCGACTACACGACCAACCTGGAGACATCGCGCAATCAGATCAGCGCACGGATCGTGGAAATCACGGCGAGCCCCAAACCGTCGTACAACGTGAACGGCCAGCAAGTCGCGTGGACTGAATACCTCAAGACGCTTCGGGAACAACTGGCCGAGATCAACAAGCTGATTGCCGAGGGCGACGGGACGCCCTGGGAAGCGGAAATGCAGGTGTTTATCTGATGGTCACGTTCGACCCATCCGCCGATTTTGCCGACGTCGTAGACGGCCTCGAATCCGTGACGCTCGCCTACCGCGAGGGCTCTTCGGTCACGGTCGCCAATGCGCATCGGCGGGAAGTCAACTGGCACGAGATCGAAGCGTCCGGCGGGGACGTGCGCGGTGGGGATACGATC
>JBDHHA010000251.1:0-4055 GCA_039589615.1 Gemmatimonadota bacterium | reverse complement strand
AACGGCGGCCCAGGGGGATCTGCCATGACCGAACGCCGCAACAACACTGGCGAGCGTACGCTTGGGCGACTCGAGGGACTGGTGGAAACCATCGGAATAAAGGTTGAACATCTGAACGGCAATTTTTCCATGATCCAAAAGGCGCTTGCGAGGCAAGGCATGCTCCTTGAAACTTTGCCGTGCAATGACCACCACTCACGCATTTCCGGTCTGGTTAGAAAACTCGACAGGATCGCCAACAACAACCTTACAGCGAGGGCTGGGTTCTCAGCCGGGTGGAAGGTGATCGTCGTGATCGCTAGTTCGCTCGTGGCAGGGGGCGGTTTGGCCCTCGCACTTTTTCAGGCGCTCCGATGAAATTTGGTGGCTGGTCAAAATTTGGCGGGTTGTCGCAGTTCGGTGGCGGTCTCGGTTGGTGGTACCGAAATTACCAATTGCTGAAAACACTCGGGCCCCCGGGCCTGCGACCCGATGACGACGATGCGGTAATGAATCGGCTCACTCGGGCCGATGCCGCCTTGCTCGCCCACGGCAAGGTGCACGCCTATCGGTTGTTCGCCGAGCTGTTCCCCCACAAGGCAAGCGAAGATCTTGCAAATTGGGAATCGCAGCTTGGCTCTGTTCCGGCACTGCAAGCGACGCTCACTGATCGGCGAAATGCACTACTGGCGATCTGGCGAGGAGCGGCCGGGGCGTCGCTTCCGGAGCTTCGAAAGATCCTCTATCCGTTGCTGCTGCCCGAAACGGCTTTCTTCGATGACTTCAGTGATGGCTTTGTTTCGAGTCGATGGACCGAAACCGGGGCTGGCAGCTCAACGGAATCCGCCACTGCTATTCAACTGATCGCGACCGCGGGCGTCGACTGCCGACTCGATGGCACGAACGACAACGGCCAGATCATCCGTCGGCGAGTTCATGATGTGTCCGACGGGTTCACGGTGACCGGGCTCGTGACCGCCTACACGATCCCAGCAAACGGATTCGCTGGACTCCTGCTGTTCCAGGACTTCGACAACATCGTGATGTTGGCCTTCAACGGATCGGGTGTTGGTGGGTATCTACAGGTCGACAAGATCGAGAACGGGGTTTTGACCGAAAACGCTGGGAGCCTGCGTGTCGATCCTTCGCCGGTTCTCCCCGAGTATTTGCAAATCGAAAAAGTTGGAACCGATCTCACCTTCCGCTATGGCAATACCGAGTCGGCAATGTCGACCATGGGGACACTGCCAATGCCGTTCGCCGTGGCTCGCGACTTTGGGGCTTTCGCGCGGAACGACGCGGTCAACCTCACCCAAATCAGTTTTGACGAAATCAAGCTGGTCCACGCGACGCCAGAAAACAACGTTGAAATCCACGAAGCGTTGAGCGCCGAACATGTCGCACAAGGAGGCGACGGCTCGGGTGTGTTCTTCGGGTTCGTGCATCGGATGCCGACCGACGCGGGGGTCTACAACATCCTTGCAGCGCAACGGCTGCTTGATCGCGTGAAGCAGGGTCATACAGTGCTGCTCGTCGGCGAGTCTGACGAGCTTTTGTTTGACGAGCAATACAGCTTGTTCGATCGTGATGTCTTCGGTCAGTAGGAGCGAGCGATGGTTTGGCCATATGATATTCAGGACTATGTAGCAGCCCCCGATCTGCCGATCCCATCAGCGACGTTCAACGATCTGCAGACCGCGGTAAACGAGATCATGGGCGGAGTGGGGGGGACATTTACCCTCGTGATCACGCGTGCGATCTCGGAGTACTTTGACGAGGGCGACGCGCTGATCCCTGCGTGGCAGGTCAATAACGCCAACCCCGAGCACGGCTACGAATGCCTGTCGGCCGGTTACGATCTCTGGATCCCGATCCCCGGTCGAGTCGGCTGTCGGATCACCCAAGTACAAGCCAAGGTCTACGGGACGGCAGCGACGGGGATACAGCTTTCGCTGTATCCGGTTGACGTCAACTTTGCCTCGTCAACCACTGCACCAGTACTCGGCTCGATCTCCGGAGGGCCGGCCGCTTTCGCCGGGACACCGCCAGCATGGGAAACACTGACGATCTCATCTATCGCGTGGGAGCACTCGGCCGACGTGCAGAACTTCGCGCTGATCGACACGCACAACACCGGCGACAAATTCGCCGGTCTCGAGGTTACATACGATCGCTACCTCACGTCCGGGATCTAGGAGGCGTCATGCTCACATGGAAACAGATCGCAGCCGGGGGCATCCTCGCAGCAGCATCGACGCTGCTGTTCATTTTCGTCCCGAACGCCGCGGCGCAAACCGCGGCTGTGGGGCTCGCCAGCTCGGCTGCTGTGATCCTCGCGGGTGCCGCGGCAAAGCGAGGACCGAGATGATGCGCGCATTGCTCGCGTCGATCTTGCTGGTCGGTGGCTGCTCGGCTTCGACCACGCAGCAGATCCGCAAGGGGCTCGGCGTCTCGGTCGAGGTCGCCAAGCTCGGGCTAGCCGTGAGCGGGGGCGATGCGTTTTGTCGGCCGATCGTTGACGACTGCAAAGCGAAAGCGGATCGAGCCAAGTGCCGCGAGACTGTGCTCACGTGTCAATCGGTCCAGCGAGATCTGCTCGATGCCTTCAAAAAGTTCTCGGCCGTATTGCGAGATCTCAACGCAGCCGTTCGCGTGGCTGAAGCGCTCGCCAAAGGGGGCCTGCCGTGAACCTTGTTACTGCCGCTCGAGTCGCGCTAAGCGCCGTCCGGGCATCGATCGTTGCGTACAAGGCGATCCGCGCCGCGCTCGCAGACGCCCCCACCACGGCTGAGCTGGAGGATCAGATCTCCGAGATCGATGAGGAAGCCGATAGGGTGACCGCAGAGCTTGCCACGATTCACCGCAAGCAGCTCGACGAGATCTCCTGATCGGTAGGGGCTAGTGCCACGTGGCACACCCACATGTGCGCAAACTGTGAAGTCCTGACAATTCCACAAGAAAACCCGGGGATATCATGTTGAAAGCCAAAACTGTTGCGCTTTTGCTGACTACGTTCGGGCCTGGCTGCTCTGCTACCGAAGCGGCCACGCTGGCCGGGCCGCTGCTCCGAGCCGCGCGAGCCGAGGTTATCCCCCCGTTATTGCTAGCATCGGTTGTGCTCGTGGAGACTGGCGGGTCATGTCGGCTGGATGCCAGGCGCCGCGAGCGGGCCGGGGGCGTGTCGTGTGGCCCGTACCAGATCTACCTACCCGGCGTACGGGCCACTGAGCGGCGCTGTGAGCGGTCGGCTTTTGGGGTGGACCTTGGGGCTCGCCGTGCCGCTCGCATCCTGCGACACGGCAGACGGCTTTGCGTGGAGGCGTGCTCCGGGCCGGGGGTCTGCCGGAGGGGATCGCCGTGGTACTGCCCGGGTGGATCGTGGTGGGGGCGCTACAACCCGGGATCTCGCAGGTGGGCCGCGGCCGTGCGGTCAACCTGGCTCCGGCTCCGGGGGTGGGCTATCGAGCGGGGGATCGTCGATGCCTGATCCGGTCACAGGCCAGCGCTCGATCCATGCCCTCCCTCGCAGATTGTCATCCTCTTGCATTTCTTCGAGTCGCTTGGTCGCCAGATCGAGTGTGGCGACTACCTCGATCAGTCGCGCATTAGGCGGAGCTATGCGTTGTTCGATCTCGGTATAGTGCGCCGTGATGTCGGGTGGCATCGATTCGCGAACGAAAAGCAGGTAGACCCCCAATTCAGTCATCCAAATGCCCGGCTGCGATCAGCGTGTAGGTGAATCGTTCGCCGTAGTGCTGCTCGCTCGCTTGTGCCAGATCGAGGAGCCGCTCGAGATCGTGCTTGTCGGCGAACACCTGGCAGCCAGCCGACACGCGATCATCTGGGCCTGTCGCATCGTGGATGTTGATCCCGTACCAGCCCGGCGTTTCGTGCTCGTTACTCCCGCGCCAGTCGAGGATCTGATCAAGGTTGTTGTCGCGCCACACTTTCACCGGCGCACCATGCTGCACGAGTGCCGGGCGGCCGCGATGTTTGCCGAGCTTGTACGCGCCGCGGTACTGGCCCGGGACCAGGATCGCCGTGCCCGCTGGATTGATCGGGTCCTCGAGATAGTG
>JBDHHA010000250.1:0-4059 GCA_039589615.1 Gemmatimonadota bacterium | reverse complement strand
CCGGGCTACGCTTGTAGACTTCTCCCAGCAATCGGACCTGGACCTTGCCGGAGTCCGGGTAGACGATCACGTCGTCGGAGCACCGTTCCCCGATGATCAGGAAGTGGCACGGCTGCTCACTCTGGTTCACCAGCGTATGCGCCTTCTCCTCACCGGCAGCGAAGCCAACGTAGTCTCCCGGCTTGAGCTGATACCGTTCATCACCCAGGCGCAGCTCCATCGCGCCGTCAATGACCAGGATGTGCTCCTCCTCCTTCATGTGATAGTGAGCGGCTCCAGTACGGCAGCCCGGAGGCAGCTCCTCCAGCGCGATCCCGACGTGGCAGCCAGGCTTGTCCGAAAGCGGCCTGTAGCGGACGCGAACTTCATCGGAGTGCCTCCACTCCTGCCAGTCGAGATCATCGAGGTTGATGGGATCGGACATGTTGGTCCTCCGCCAGGAACGCTACGGGAACGCCGGGAGTTGACCACCCCACCCCTGGCGGCGTAGAACATCGTCCGTAGCCCCAGGGAGCCACGTCGATGGACTGCCCGACCTCCCAGCACAGCGAGCCCACCGGCCTCCCGGGCCGACCCTCCCAGACTGAGTGGGGCCGGGGATGCTGAGACGGTTGCGACCGCTGGATCGGGTGCTGCTGTTTACGCTGGTGCCGCTGTGGGTGGTGTGCTCCGCGCTCAGCGTGAATTCGGCACTGCGGCACACCAGCTATTCCCCGCCGGTGTATGTGTCCGCGCCAGAGAAGAATACAGGCTATCCAAAGGTGACTGGCTTCGTGCGTTCACTGGGCGCGCAGGAATCGGACTTGCGTGTGGGGGACCGGCTGCTTGGCTTGGGGACGGCAGACCTCCGAGGCGTCGGTCCTCTCGGTTTCTTTGTCCGCTTCCCGGGCGAGGTGGGTTCGGACCATCGCGTGACAGTGATCTTCGAGCGGGCTGGGGAAATCCAGGAAACGTCACTCCGTGCGGGTTCGTTCCCCCACTGGATGTGGCTCCCGACTTCGTTCTTCTTTGCCGTCACCGCAGTGCTGCTTCTGTTCCGCTCACCGACCACAAGAATGGTGTCGGCAGTCTTTCAGGCCATGATGTGCGTCGCGTTCGTATACGGCTCTCAATTCGCGGGAACCCGAGCGGAGACAGCCACATCCATAGCCACGCATCTCTTCGCCGCGACCCTCTCCTATCCGCTGATCGTTCGAGCGGTTCTGCTGTTTCCTCACGGTGTCCCACCGACTGGCCGCTTGGCGCGCATGGCTCCCTGGCTATTCGCCGCAATCGGACCGTTCCATGCAGGTGTAGATGTCGGGTTCCCGCTCTCACCTGGAGTCGGAACCGTGGTTGTGTCGGTAGGCTTGCTGGCGTTGCTCGCCACGATCCTAATCGCGACAACACGAACATACCGGCGTGCTGATCCCATCGGCCGAAGGCAGATAAAGTGGGTCCTCTTCGGGCTCTACGCCGCCATGTTCCCACAGGTGGTGGCACTCACGTTGATGGGATTCGACCCTCGATTCATCCCAGTGTTCGAGGGCAGTCAGGCCATGCTTGGATTCTTTCCAGTGGCTATTCTCATTGCTGCCGCGCGCTACAACCTCTTTGACATCGATCGGCTGATCAGCGCGACGGCCTCGTACTCCCTCCTGGCCGTCGCTGTTCTGGCTCTTCTTCTCGCCGCGCTCCCCACGCTTACCGAGGCTGTGAGCACGTTCATGGGTATCAACCCCACGGGAGCCCAGGTCTTCGTCGGCGTGGCGCTCGCCGCCGTGACGGTGCCCGCCCACCGGGCTCTACGGCCTCGCCTCGACGCCCTGTTCTTCCCTGAACGACGCTCCCTGGACGAAGGCATCCATCATCTCTTGGAGAGCCTGTCAGCCCAGCACGATCCTCGGGAGTTGACTGCTCTTGCAGGTGAGCAGCTCGATGCCCAGTTCCGACCCGAGAGCTGCACCGTCTACGCGCTGACTGGCCCCGGCTACGAGCCTGTCTTCGCCCGGGGAAGGGCCGTTCCGCCGGGAATCGAGGCGCAGAGCCCCTTGGTCACTACCCTCCAGGCCCGCACCGCCCCGCTTGCAGCGGACCGTTTCTCCCGCAAGGACAGGATTGAACAACTGTCTCTGTTCGACCGGGCAGCCCTGGACACCCTGGGTGCCGCCGTCGTTGTGCCCGTTCGCCAGCGAGGGCAACTAGCCGCTTTCCTCTGCATGGGACCCAAGCGGTCCGGCGACATCTACACCTCGACCGACCTCGCCCTGCTGATGGCTGTGACCGACAAGGTCTCCACCCAGCTAGAGCGCATGGACCAGGAAGAGATCACAAGGGAAGCCCGAGCGATGCAGCAGGAGCTTCGCCGGTTCGTCCCCGGAGCGGTGGCTCAGCAAGTGGAAGCTGGAGGTGACCTGGAGCCCCGCGAGCGCCCCGTCTCCGTCCTCTTCGTGGACATCCGAGGCTACACAGCCTACACGGAGAGTCGGGCGGCCCACGAGGTCTTCACCACCATCAACCGCTACACGCAGACGGTCTCCGCCATCGTGGAGAAGTTCGGCGGCAGCGTGGTGGAGTTCAATGGCGACGGGATGATGGCGGTCTTCGGAGCGCCCACGGCCCTGCCCGACAAGGAGCGAGCAGCCGTGTCGGCTGGGCGGGAGATGGTGGCGACCGTGCCGACAGTCGGTGGGCCGGAGCCGCTCGCCGTCGGCGTCGGCGTGGCCACGGGCTCAGCATTCGTCGGCAGTATCCAGGCGGTGGACCGGATGATCTGGACGGCGCTGGGCAACACCACGAATCTGGCCGCGAGGCTCCAGGGACTGACGAGGGACCTCGACGCCGCGATGGTGATCGACCTGGCTACCTGGCGGGCCGCCGGAGAGCCTCCCGCGTTCGAGCGACGGGAGCAGGTGGTGATCCGGGGCCGGAGTCAGCGGGAAAATCTGTACGTGCTGTCCCTGTGCGGTGGGGGCAAAGCCTAGGTGGATCAGCTGGTTGGACACTAGGGACAGCCGGGACGGTAGATCGGGAAAGTCTCCTATAGGGAGGCTATAGGGAAAGTTTCACGAAGTAGCGTCCCTGGTGTCCCAAGTGTCCACGCCCTCCCCGCCACATCAGGCCCTACTCAGCTGGATCGCCCCACCAAGAGGATTGGTAGCCCGAGACCGAGCAGGACAACGGCAGCTGGCTCCGGCAGCTCGAAGGTGAAGTCATCCATCGTGAAGCTCCCGCCTGGCGGCTCATCATCTCCCGTGAACTCCACGTAGGCGATCCCGGGAGCGGCCACTGAGAGGAAAGCGTTCGGATTCGGTGACCCGCACGCGTCGGGCAGACAGTTGTCGAACACCGAGGCGGAACCCAGGACGCTCCCACTCGGGCCGTAGGCCGTCATCGTGGCCGTGACGTTGCTGGTGGCGGTTACGTAGCCACCGGCCATGGACCACAGGGAGCCAACGGCATCGACTCGGATGACGGCTCCCAGGCTAGCCAGATTGACCGTCACCTGATCGCCGGAGTTTGGGGGAAAGATGTTGATCGGAAGCCCCGTTTGCTGCCCGTGAAAGATCGTGGTCCCGTTGAAGTCGGCCCCCAGTCCGACGAACTGATCGTCGATGACCTGGCCTACGACACCCGTCTCGAAGTCAATGACGATGGGAGTAGCGTCCACCTGGCATGGCAGGAGGCAGGCTGACCACGCGAAGAGCCAGGCGGGTCTCAAGTTCAGAGTTCCCCGCAGCCATCGCTCCCATCTGGCTCGATGACCGCTACCTCCGGGTGTGGGGATTGAACTAGTGTTCACTGACTACCCTGCACCACGCCTTTCGTCGGGCTCGCGCCTTGGCGTCCGTCCTCAGCCGCCTCAGAACAGGTCGGAAGAGATGATCGTTGCCTTGGAGGTTGAGGGGCAACGCCAGCTCCCGGATCAGCTTCTTCTCCACGACCCAGGGCTCCGGGTGCTCGATCCAGGTGACGAGGACTTCAACATCGACTGTATCTGTAGACGCCATTTCGCTTGCCAGAATACAGAAACAGCCCGGATCGAAGGATAGATCGGGGTATCCAACCAGAAATCGGGAA
>JBDHHA010000249.1:0-4085 GCA_039589615.1 Gemmatimonadota bacterium | reverse complement strand
GACCCCGATGCAATGGCACTGTCGCGAATTAGCAATGGGTCGATGGGCGACCCGTTTTCGCGTGCGTTATTGGTGCGGAAATCAATAGCTTGAATAAGATGATGGTGACTACCGCGAAGGTCAAAAACGCGAGCCGAAACACCGGCAGTCGCTGCAGTTCTGGTCGCAATTGCGGCTGGCTGCAGCCAATGCGCGCGTCCGGTGTCGCCGCAATCTGCCGCATCAGTCTGCTTGCGCTTGCGTTCGTTGGTCCGGGTTTTGCCACGTCGCCCGCCGACGCGGCGATTGTTGTCGACAATTCGACTTCGATTCAAATCCCCAGTACCAGTCCCAACCCGATGACCTTCTCGCACACCGTCTCGGGCAGCAACCGCTTGTTGCTGGTGAGTGTCGCCAGTCAGCCGAATGCCGACGATGGATTCGTCGAGGCGGTCACCGGCATCACCTACGGGGCCCAGCCCCTCGTGTTTGTGGGGTCGGAGGCCCAGGGCCCCGACAATGCGCGCATCGAGATCTGGCGGCTGGTCAACCCGCCGACCGGCGCGAATACGGTCGCTATCACGTTTAACGATGCGTTTAACGATCCGGTAAACACTGAGGGTGCAAGCGCGGGAGCCGTGAGTTTCACCGGGGTGGACCAGACCACGCCACTCGGTACTTTCGTTTCTGCGACTAATAGTTGTCCAACCTGTTCGGAGGTGCCGACCGTCATCGTGAGCTCCGCCGCCGGCGAACTCGTCTTCGACACGGTGGCCAGGAAAGGAAATTCCGTGACCGTGGGGCCGGGCCAGGCCGAGCAGTGGAATCAGTGTACCGACGGGGGCTGCTCGAACGTCGGCGGTGGCGCCAGCACCGAGCCCGGTGCCGCCAGCGTCACCATGTCCTGGACCCCCACCAACACCCGCTGGGCCATCGGTGCAGTCCCGATCAAGCCGGCCAGCCCCGCCGTCACTTCTGCCGTGGCCGAGATCAGCCCGAATGATGTGCTCACGAGTTCTACAGGAAATGCCTTCAGCTACGACATCCAGGCAACCATCGTTGGCGGCGACACGGGCGTGGATCGGGTGGCGATCACGGTACCGGGGACTTTCACCGTACCGGTGTCCCCGGTCACGGCTGTGCAGGTCGACGGGAGTCCGGTGGCCTTTAGCGACAACACCTCCGGTAATGATATCAGTGTGGATCTGACCATCAAGGTAACGATCAGCAGCAAGATCACCGTGTTGTTCGATGCCGACGCCCCCATCAGCCAGGACCTCGGCGGCAAGAACTTCCTTTCCACCGTCGACGACTCCGCCACCGCCGGTGATGCCCCCCAGTCCACGACCATGGGTAATGGCGATGGCGATGCGGGGGATCTCAACAGTTGGACCGTGACGACGTCGGATGGCGGTAGCGGTGGTAGTTGTGTAGCCGCCGATGGTGCCGCTTCCACCGGCACCACCGTCGGCGGTACAAGCATCAATATCTCGCACACGACCTCGGGCACGGATCGGTTGATGCTGGTCGGCGTCTCCTTCGGCCTGGGTGCCGGGGAGTCCGTCACCGAGGTCAGGCACAACGGCGACCTTCTCAACTTCGAGGGCGCGAGAAATGGCCCCGGCAACGACTCCCGGATCGAGATCTGGTCCCGGGTCGCGCCGGACACGGGAACGCACAACGTGGCGGTGACCCTCAGCGCTGGCACCCACGACGGCGCGACAGCCGGGGTAATGACCTTCACGGAGGTCAACCAGGCGACTCCCCTGGGAACCTTTGCGTCGAATGCGGGCGTTTCTACGAGCGCTTCCACGACGGTCAGCTCCGCTGTGGAGGAGTTGGTCTTCGGCGTGGTGGCCGTGGATGACACTACCAACCGCGACCTGATCCCCGGGGCGGGCCAGACGCCGGAGCTCTGGGATATCTTTGCAGACTCGGCCAACGGCGGAGGTACTACCGAGGCAGGTGCGCCGTCGGTCGTGACGTCGTGGAACTGGAGTCCTATTGCGGATGATTGGGCCGTCGGTGGCATTTCAATCAAGCCCGCGGTGAGTTGCAGCACTTCCGCCATCTCAGGCACCGTCTATGAAGATGTGAATTACGGTGGTGGTGTCGGCCGGGACCTCGCGACCGCCAATGCCGATTCAGGCGCCTTTACCATCGAACGCGACGGGGTCACGGTCGAACTCTACGATGCTGCGGGCAACTATATTAGCAACACCACCACCGCCGGCGGCGGGGCCTACAGTTTTGCGACTCTGACACCGGCGAACTATACCGTGCGCGTCGTGAACACGACGGTCGCCTCCACGCGGGTGGGCTCCACGGGCGCCGAGGTGGAGGTTCAAACCTATCGTATTGATGGCGACGGCGAGCCGGTGGGCACCGGCGCGAACAAGGTCGGTGGCGAGCAGCCGATCGATCGCGATTCGCCCGCGAACGATACGACCCAGACCCTGGCCGATCTGCAGGCCCTGGCGAATCAGTTCACCCAGTCGATCGTTACCGTTGATGCCAGTGGCGGTGATGTCACCAGCGTCGACTTCGGCTTTAACGTCGACACCATTGTTAATACCAACAATGCCGACCAGGGCTCGCTGCGGCAGTTCATCCTGAACGCCAATCTGCTGACCGATAACGCCGCGCTGGCGCAAAACGGGCGCAGCGCCGGTGTAGAAAATTCCATTTTTATGATTCCCGGTGCCGCGGAACCGCTTGGGCGGCCGGTCGATCCCGGCTACAACGCCGCCCCCTTGAGTTACACCATCGCGCCGACAGCGGTGCTGCAAACCATCACCGATCCGGTGGTCCTGGACGGTACGACGCAAGCAGATTTTGCGGGGGCGCCGATTGTTGTACTCGATGGCACCGGGGCGGGGGCCGTAGATGGCCTTGTCATCAGCGTTGCGGGTGGCGGTTCTACGATTCGTGGCCTCGTCGTTCAGAACTTTGTCAACAACGGAATCCTGCTGTTGGGCGGAAACAATGTTGTAGCTGGAAATTACCTGGGAATAAGTGCAGACGGCACGACTGTCGCTGGCAATAACCCGGCCGTTGTTACCAATCAGGGTGGGATCCGCGTCGAGTCTTCCTCCAACACGATCGGCGGGACGACGGCGGCTGACCGGAACGTCATCTCCGGCAATGGCTTTACGGGAATTGAACTCTTTGGTGCCGGTGCCACTGGTAACGAGGTCTATGGAAATTATATCGGCGTCGACGCCAGCGGTACGATCGACAAAGGCAACACCGACGAGGGCATCGATCTCGAACTCTCGAACAGCAATATCATCGGCGGTCCCGGAGCAGGTCAACGAAATATCATTTCCGGCAACGGCAGCGATGGCATAGAGATCGATGGCGGTGATTTCAATGTTATCCAGGGCAACTATATCGGCACGGATGTCACCGGCACGTTGATAATCGCGAACGATCGCGATGGCATTGACCTCAACGAGATCGGCGGCGATGGGTCGACGGGCACTTTGATCGGTGGCACCGGAGCCAACGAAGGCAATCTGATACGCGGAAACACGATTTACGGTGTACAGGTTCGCGATGCGCCGACGCTCGATAACTCGATCCTCGGCAACCAGATTTACGGAAATGTCCTGCTTGATATCGATCTCAATGACGACGGCATCACGGTTAACGATGCGCTCGACGCGGATAGCGGCTCCAACGATCTTCTGAACTATCCGGTAATTGTTGCGGCGCCGGAAGACGGTGGAACGATTACAGCTTATTTCGAGTTGGATGCGCCTGCCGGCGATTACCGCATCGAGTTTTTCACGAATCCGTCCGGGGCACATGGCACCGGCAACGGCGGCGGTGAAGTCTTTGCCGGCGCCCGGACGATTACGCATGGCGGTACCGGCGATGAGCTCTTCAGCCACTCTTTTGCGGGTTCTGCCGGCGACATCATTACCGCCACGGCGACGGAGCAACTCGCCGGGCCTACTTATGCCTCGACGTCAGAGTTCTCGGCTGCGTTTACGGCGACCCTGTTCACTCCGTTTACCGCTCGATGGCCGCTGGATGAAACCTCCGGCGTCAACGCTGCCGATGTCGATTCCGGCAACGACGGAACCTATCGGAACGGGGTG
>JBDHHA010000248.1:0-5263 GCA_039589615.1 Gemmatimonadota bacterium | reverse complement strand
GGCCGGCATCGCGGAGGCCGCGTGCGAAGCCGTGCGTCGCCTCGATGTCGATCCCGTGGTGGCAATGCTCTCCTTCGCGAACTTCGGCGAATCGGATCACCCCGAAGCGACCAAGGTGGCACAGGCTGTGCGCATTCTGCGCAAACGCACGCCGGAGCTGCGCGTCGTGGGCGAGATCCAGGCCGACTGGGCGGTGCGTCCCGACGAATTCAAGGATCTGATCCCGCGCGATCACGCGCTCGACGCGCCGGCCAACGTGCTGATCTTCCCCGACCTATCGTCCGCGAACATCGCGTTTCGTCTGGTGCGCGCGCTCTCGGAGGGCGAGGTCGTCGGCCCCCTGCTGCTCGGCCTGCGCCGGGCGGTGGGCCTGCTACCGCGCGGCGTCACTGCCCGGGAGATCGCGCACATGACCGCCATCGTGGGCGTCGAGTCACGCGCGGGAGGGCTGACCTAGACGCCTGGGCCATCAGCACCTCACGAGCCAGCAAGTCGTGGCTCGATGCGTCCGCGCGCTCTGGGAATTGCGGGGTGCGAAGCCCACCCGATCGGGAACGCTGCGCGACTACAGCGGCCTCTCTGGCCGCGGGGCGTCGGCGTTGCCGACGCCAGCTTACAATTGAGTTGCAACTATACAGTCCATCGCGTACAAAGGAGGGGCGGGATGCCTCACTCGGTGGTGTTCCGCGACCCCCCTGAACACGCACCTCGGGCGGACCCGCGCGAGGTGTTCCCACAACACGGGAGGATTGAGCGGGTTGGCCGAGTTCACGCAGATGAGCAGCGCGCCGCATCTCGAAGCGGGGAATCCGCTCGTCCCCCGGAAGACCCCGGTCCAGGAACGGTCGAAGAAGACGGTGGGCAAGATCCTCGATACGGCCGCGGAGCTGATCGACGAGGGGGGCGTCGCCTCGTTCACCATGAATCTGCTGGCGCAGCGGTCGGGCATCCGGATCCGGACCATCTACCGGTACTTCTCCAACAAGCTCGACGTCCTCACGGCACTCCTGGTGCGTCTCAACAACGATTCCGGGGAGCGGCTGCGGATATTCTCGGAAGTCGCGGACCCCGAGCGCGACTGGCGCGAGCTGATCGATTCCTGGATCGAAGAATTGATGGTGTGGACGCGCGAGGAGCCGGGCGCCCGCCTCCTGATGGGCTGGGCGTATAGCATTCCGGAGCTGAAGGCGCTGCAGGATCGGCTTGACGCGGAGTGGGCGCATAGCATGGCGAGCGCGATGCACAGGCGCGGCGTCGAGCTTCCCCCCAAACAGCTGTACGCCGTGTGCCGCAGCTTCAGCGAAGTGCTGGACGCGCTTTCAATCCTCGCCGCCTCGCATTCCCAGGACACTTCGGCCGAGATGGTCGACGAGATGCGACGCATGCTCGTCGCATACCTCGAGAAATACCTCGACTGATCCCGCTTGCCTCGGTGTCGCGCCGGATCCCAGTCGGATCCCGGTCCCGGGTCCGGGCGCGGGGATTCGAGCGCCAACACGCTGACTGAGGGAGAACCTCGCCGCTGGCAGCGAGCCGGCTTTGGGGAGTCCCGCACACGGAGGAGCGCATGACCGACTTCACACCGATCCACGGAAACTGCCAGTGTGGCACCGTCCGCTACCGCGTGACGGAGCCGGCGGCGGATCTCTACCACTGCCACTGCGGAATGTGTCGACGGGTGCATGGCACGCTGTTCGCCACCTACGCCTACGTTCCAAGAGAGCAGCTGCAAATCGAGAAGGGCGCCGACAATCTGAACACCTTCGACTCCTCCGACCAGGTCCATCGCCGTTTCTGTCGGACCTGTGGCTGCCAGCTGTTCATCGATTACGATGGGGCGCCTGAGCAAATCGGATACACACCGGGCACGGCCGACGGTCATCCCGGCCACACGACCGAGATGGAGCGACACATCTTCGTGGGCTCCAAGGTACCGTGGTACGAGATCGAGAATCATCGCCCGCAGGTCGATGAAGAGTGACGCGGCGCATCCATGTCGGGCCGCGAGCCCGGCATCGGACCCGAAGGCCGCGCCCGTCGTGGCTCCACCTTTGATATTCTCTGGGCTTCGAGCGGGACATGGAGAACTACGTGGCCGGGTTGGTGGATCTGTACCTGCACCGGATCAGCTGAAGGAACTGGGGAGAGCAGTGGTGGATTCCCACCTGAGCGCTGACCTCATTCTCACCCGTGGCCGTATCTACACGGGCAACCCGGCCGCCCCGTGGTGCACGGATGTGGTGATCGGCGGCGGCCGCCTGATTGCGGTTGGCGGCGCAGCGCAAAGCCGGCCTTTCGCCGCGGCAGGAGTGCCGCTGGTGGACCTCGAGGACCGCTTCGCCATGCCCGGGCTGTACGACATGCACACCCACCCGGACCTCGCCCTGGTATCGAAATACGCGGACTACCTCACCATCGGTCATGAGGATCCGACGCCGGCCCAGGTGCGGGAAGCGATCCTCTGCTACGCGGCGACCCATCCAGACAAACCGTGGATCTACGGCCACTACTTCGTGCATTTCACCTTCCGCCAGGCCGGTATCACAGCCGATCGTCACTGGCTGGATGGATTTGTCTCGGATCGACCGGTGGCCATACACGACCGCTCATGGGGCTGTCTGCTGGTCAATTCGAGAGCACTGGAGCTAGCGAGCATCGGGCGCGAGACTCCTGATCCGCGTAACGGCTATATCGAGCGCGACGAGACGACAGGAGAGCCCACGGGCATTCTCGTCGACGGAGCCTACTCACTCATCTACAAGGTCATGCCGCCACCGGCGCAACAGGCGCTGCAGGCGTCCTATCGGGACGCTCAGCATTTCCAGAGTTCTCGGGGCGTGGTGGGCACCAAGTATGTGCACGTGTGCGAGCATCGTCTCGACGCGCTGAAGGTACTGGACGATGCCGGGACGTTGTCGACGCGTGTGGAAGCCGCCATCAGCTGGCAGGACGATATTTTTCCCGTAGCCCGCCGCTGGGCGCTGATGGCCGGGGAGCGGCACTACTATCGATCCAGCCGCCTGAACGCCAATGCGATCAAGTTTCACTTCGACGGCACGCACGAGGCCCGATCGTCGTACCTGGCCTCGCCGTGGCCGGGCGATGACAGCTGGCGTGGACATCTGAACCTCACTCGTGAGCACATCACCGATCTGGTCATCGACATGGATGCCCGCGGCGTGCGGGTGATCGCTCACTGCACGGGCGATGGCGCGTCCGAAGTGTTTCTCGACGCCGTTGCCGCAGCGCGTCGCGCCAATGGTCCCAACGGGGTGCGCCACCAGTGCGCGCACTCGACGCTGCTGCTCGACGAGAGTCTGGCGAGATTTGCGGAGCTCGACGTGACGGCCGAATTCTCGCCCGTGGGCTGGCAACCGACCCCATTCGCCTATGCACGGCGCGACGCGTTTGGTGAGGAGCGCATGGGGCGCGCCTACAATTTCAAAGGCGTGTTGGATGCCGGAGGAGTGGCGGTGATGGGAACCGACTGGCCAGTATCCGCCTTGGATCCCTGGATCGGCTTCGAGGCAATGATCACCCGCAAGGATCCCACCGGCGCTCACGAGGGGGTGTTCTACGGGAAAGGCCTGGCGCTCGAGCAGGCCATTCGCGTGATGACGGCCAACGGCGCGTGGAGCATGGATATCGACCAGACGGCCGGCACCATCGAGCCCGGCAAGTCGGCAGACCTCATCGTACTGGATCGCAATCCGTTCGAGATCGAGATCAACGGCAATCTGCACGACACGGGGGTGGAACTGACGCTGCTGCAGGGTCGGCCCACGTGGGACGGCGGGGGGCTGCTCGAAGGTGAGGGGCTGGAGCCGCTGTGGTCCGCACCGGCGCCGGAGCTGTGAGTGAGCCGCGGGACACCCGTCACGGTAGTGAGCGGTTTTCTCGGGGCGGGCAAGACCACGTTGATTCGCCGGGTCCTGCAGGAGCCGCACGGATCGTCGATCGCCGTGTTGGTGAATGATTTCGGCGCGCTGGACATCGATGCGCAGTTGATCGTTCGGCGCGCTGGACATCGATGCGCAGTTGATCGGCGCCGTGAACGACAACGTATTGAGCCTGAAGAACGGCTGCATCTGCTGTTCGGTGCAGGCTGATCTCGTTGCGCAGGTTCATCAACTCGTGGCTGGCGCACACTACGATCATCTCGTGGTGGAGGCGAGCGGGCTTGCAGAGCCCGGCAATATCGTACGTGCGCTGAGCTACCCGGAGCTTCGCCCCTGGGCCTACGTTTCCGCGGTGATCACCCTGGTGGATTGTGAGTCGTTTCTAGACCTCGACGGTCAGGCTCGATATCTCGCGGGTGAGCAAATCGCGGCTGCGGATGTCGTGCTGCTGAACAAGACGGATCTGGCTCACGCCGACCGGGTTGCGGCAATCGAGTCACGCTGGGCGTGCCCTGGCCTGACGTTCGTTTCGTGCTGTCATGCCGATGTCCCGTTCGATCTGATGTTTGTCGATCGCATGCGTGGCGACCGCGCGCTCGAGGAGGTCGACGGCCCGCAGCGGCACGCCGCCCAGGCTTTCGAAGCCAGGGTCTGGCAGCCGCCGGGTCCGGTTGATCTGACGCGGCTGCGCGGCGCGTTTGCGGAGTTACCCACCGGTGTCATCCGCAGCAAGGGCCACGTGAGGTCGGTCACGTGGGCAAGCGCCCTCGTTCAGAGCGTCGGTCGCCGCGTCAACATCGAGCGCTCCAATCTCCAAGACCGTGCCGGATTGGAATTCGTCGCCCTCACCGATTCCGTCGACTGGGAAACGTGGCTCCAGAGACTGGACCACACCTGTTCGGTGTCGATTGCATGAATTCGGCACGCTGCCATCATGCCCAGCCAGCTATCTGGATGGATGCGAGGATCAGATAGCCGAGGACCGTGATGGCGGCGGCAATCAACACATAGGGAAGTTGGGTGAGCGCATGCTGCAGCGGCGTGCATCCGGTCGCCTGCGCCGTCAGCACGGTTGCGTCCGAATAGAAGCAGGCATGGCTGCCGAAGGTGCTTGCGGACAAGGTGGCGCCGATCACCAGCGTCATGTCAGCCCCGAGGTTGTTCGCCAGGGTCGCGACGATGGGAATGATGATGACGAACACACCCCAGTTGGACCCGGTCGTGAAGGACACCAGACCCATTGTCATGAAAACAATGACCGGCAGGAACTCCGCCGTCAAGAAAGGCTGTATCGTCTCGACGACGTAGGCCGGGAGGCCGAGCGCATCATTGACATCCTTGAGGATGAAAGCAGCAACGAGGAC
>JBDHHA010000247.1:0-4111 GCA_039589615.1 Gemmatimonadota bacterium | reverse complement strand
GGCAACTCTCCCACCTACGACTTTCTCATGGGTACGGGCGTGAACCTGGCCATCGCCCTCATCCTCCTGAGCGTGGATTTGCGCTCGGTGATGAAGGCCGGCCCCCGGATGCTGGCGGCGTTCGGGATCGGGGCGGTGGGCACGGCGGTGGGCGCCATTACCGGCGGGTTGCTGCTGTCGGGATTGGTGGGTCTGGAAACGTGGAAGCTCGCCGGGCAGTTCACGGGCACGTACACGGGAGGCGGCGCGAACTTTGCGGCGTTGGGTCGGGCGTTCGACACCAGCCCCAATCTCTTCTCCGCGGCGACTGCCGCCGACGTCATCGTCACCGCCGTGTGGATGGCGGCGTGCCTGACGGTTCCGGTGTTGTTGGGGAGGCCCAAGCAGACGCAGGACGCGCCGGTTGCCGAGACCACCGGGGACCAGCCGGCCACCCTGGAACGGTCACTCCACAGCAGCGTGAAACCCGTGTCGCTGGCCGACGCGGCGGCCCTGGCGGCGATCGCGGTGGGCGCCGTGTGGGCCTCGGGGCAACTCGCCGCGCTGCTCCCGGTCCACGAGGTGTTGTGGTTGACGACCATCGTCTTGCTCTTGGCGCAGGTGCCGGCGATCAAGGCGATCAACGGCAGCGCGCTGTTCGGGAACTACCTGCTGCTGCTCTTTCTGGCGAGCAACGGCGCCCGCTCCGTGGTGGCCACCCTCGTGGCGATGGGGCCACCGGTGTTCTACTACGCGGTCATCACGGTGGCCGTCCACGGTCTGGTCATCTTCGGGTTGGGACGCCTCGCGCGTCTCGACATGGCGACCCTCGCCGTCGCATCGCAGGCGAACGTCGGTGGTGCCGCGTCGGCCATCGCACTGGCCGGCGCCCGGGGTTACGGCGATCGGCTGCTCCCCGGCGTGGCCGTCGGACTGTTGGGGTATGCGGTGGGGAACTACATGGGGTTCATGGTGGCGGCGATGATGCGGGGGATGTTGGGCGCGTAATCAGTAGAGTTTCTCGAGGTCGAGCACGTTGAGGAGCGGCTCGCCTGCGAGGAAACGCCGCAGGTTTTCACAGAACAGATTCGTGAGGCGTCCGTTCTCCCGGTCGCTGGTACTCCCGGAGTGGGGACTGACCAACACGTTGGGCATGTCCCACAGGGGGCTCTCGGCCGGCAGTGGTTCCTCGGCAAACACGTCCAGTGCCACCCCACCCAGGTGCCCCGACCGCAACGCCTCGACCAATGCCGGCTCGTCGACGATGGCGCCCCGGGCGATGTTGATGACGATGGCACCCTCCGGCAGCGCCGCCAGCTCCGGTGCTCCGATCATCTTCTCCGTATCCGGGGTGTGGGGTGTGATCAGCACGAGGTACTCGGCGCGGGGGAGTGCCTCGCCGAGCTGCGCCGGTCCGTAGAGCTCGTGGAGATTGAGGGTTGCCGGGTCGATACCCACCGCGTCGCGCTTCACCCCAATCACGGTCATGCCGAACGCCCGCCCAATACGGGCGACTTTGCGCCCGATGGTGCCCACCCCCACGATTACCAGAGTGCGGCCGACGAGGTCGGTGCCGGCGTACCGCTCCCAGTGCTTGCGCTCCTGATCGCGTACCATGCGCAGGAGTCCCTTGTTGAACAGGAGCATTGCCATGAGGCAGAACTCCGCCAGGGGTTCTGCGTGGACGCCGCTGGCCGTCGTGAAGACGGTCCCGGACATTCGCGTGTCATACCGCATGTTCCGCACGAACTGTCCAATGCCGGCGCTGGTGGCCTGAATCCAGCGGACGTTGGGAGCCAGGTCGGGCAGATCCTCGCGGTGGGTCTGGTCGAAATCGAACAGAATGTCCGCCTGCTGCAGCAGCCCCTGCCACCGAGCCTCCTCGTCCGGTGTGCGCTCGAGAGGGCCTCCGGTGTGGTCGGCGGCGTACCGGGGTGGACGCACCAACTCCGGTGCGTAGATCACGTTGAGACGCGGATCGACCTCCCGGATGCGCTCGACGTGCTCCGGTTCGAGGTAACTGGTGATGAGAATGCAGTAATCCGTTGGTGGCGTCATGGCCGGCGGTGTAAGGGCTGGTTAATGTTGTCACCGGGTGCACGGGACGTCTAGCGGGACGGGCTTTTTGGTCGTAAATCTGTGGGAAGCCAGCAGTCTCGAAGAGCAGGAGCACGAAGAATGATGTTCGCTCCAAGATCAGGCGCGACCGACGGTGTGCGGAGATTCCTCGCCGACCTGCGCGGTCCGGATCGCCGTTCGTGGCACGAACGACGGACCTGTGAACGAAGAAACGGGCCGCAACCGGTGGAGCACGACCGCAGGGCCGCCGACCGGCGCGCCGGTGCGGACCGCCGCATCGTTCTGACCGACCGACGGCGGCGGATTCACGAAGCCTTCTCCCGCGGCGATTCCGAGCACATACGCGAGATGATGATGGATCCCGGGGTCGAGGCGGCGTGTCCGCAGTGTGATGGAAGCCTCATGCTCGGACCGGTGGTGGACCACGAGGGGGGGTCGGCCCGCAACGTGCACTGCACGCATTGCCGCCGCGCCGTCGTCCTCGTGGCCGCGCCGGGGAAGCCTCTGGAACTCGCGTAACGGCCGCCCGTCGGAGCCCAAGCCGTGAAGGTGCCAGACCTCCGTAAGTCCTGGCGGTTCTTTCTACTGCTCGCGGTCGGCCTCCTGGTGGTCCTCTGGTTTCTCCCCCAGCCCTCCAACAACCGCACCTGGGTCGCCAATCAGGCCGTGCTGCCCGAGGCCGAATTTGACGGCAACCTGGTCCACATCCGCAACATCCGTAACACGGCGTACCGAACCACGACGGACTACACGCCGGCCTATTACGACAAGACCTTCGATCTCGACAGACTGGCATCCCTGTGGTACATCGTCGAGCCGTTCTCCGATTGGAAGGGCGCGGCCCACACCTTCTTGAGCTTCGAGTTCGAGGGCCCCGAGTACCTGGCCGTCTCCGTGGAGATCCGCAAAGAAGAAGGGGAAGGCTTCTCCGCGCTGAAGGGCCTGTTCAAGCGGTACGAGGTGGTCTATGTAATCGCCGACGAACGGGACGCGATCCTGTTGCGCACCAACTACCGCCACGACGACGTCTACCTGTATCCCGTCAGGACGACGCGCGACAAAGTGCGTGAGCTGTTTGTGGCGATGCTCGAACGGGCGAACCGCTTGCGCACCGAGCCCGAGTTCTACAACACCCTCACCAACACGTGTACCACGAACATCGTCCGCCACGTGAACGCGCTGACCCCCAGGCGCATCCCGTTCAGCTACAAGGTGCTCTTCCCGGGGTATTCAGACCGGCTGGCCTACGACCTGGGGCTGATCGACACGGAGCTGTCCTTCGAGGAGGCCCGCCGCCACTTCAAGATCAACGACCGCGCCGAGCGGTTTGCGGACAGCACGGACTTCTCCGTGAGAATCCGCGAGTAGGCTGCCACCAACTCATTACGAATCAACCAGTTAACGGCTTTCCGCATGCCGGTGGAATGTGCGTGACTTGCGTATACGCAAAATGCGTATATATTGGCGTCGAGTCATGAAAGGACGGCCGGGATGGCCAAATCAGCACAGCCCATGAAGCCCGTGGAGTTCCTGGTGTTGGCGGTGTTACAGGACGAGCCGCTCCACGGCTACGGGATCGTCAAACAGATCGAAGCCCGCACCGACGGGCGCGTGGTGCCGCGCCCGGGAGATCTCTACCGGGTGCTCTACCGGCTGACGCAGCGGGGATTGCTCGACGTCGCCGACCGGCACGCGGCCAGTGACCTCAACGATCAGCGGCGCACGTACTACTCCATCACCGCGGGGGGGCGGGAGGCCCTTGCCGCCGAGGCCGAATTCCTCGCCGGGATTGCGGCACAGGTCATGGAGCCCGCCTCCCGCAACGCCACCTGAACGGTATGAAAACGCCGGATCGCCCGTCGTTCGTGTATCGACTCTTGCTCCTCGCCTATCCGCGGCGCTTTCGCAAGCTGCATGGGCGCGATCTTCTGGAGTTGTTCCGCGACTGCGGAGTGGTGCGGTTTTGGCTGCGTGCCGCCCCCGACATGCTGGTGCACGGGGTGATGGCGAGGCGGGACGACCGGCAACTGCGGCGACAACGAATCACCGGGTC
>JBDHHA010000246.1:0-6217 GCA_039589615.1 Gemmatimonadota bacterium | reverse complement strand
CTGGTCCTGTGCCTGCACCGTCACCGTGATCGGGGTGTTCACCAGCCCGTCCGTCGGGTCCAGAATCGTGTATCGCGCCACCGCGCCAACCGCAAACACCACATCCTGTGTGGAACTCACGTCGAGCCCGGTGCCCTGGGAGTCCGCCAACCACAGGGTCACTGTCTCGGGCGTCACATCACTGATCAGCCGGGCACCCACGCCGCCCACGATGTTCACCACCCCACCGCCTGTGGCCGAGCCCGTGGTCAGCAAAGTCACGTCACGACCCTCCGTGGTAACCACATTCCCGAATTGATCCTGAGCCTGCACCGTCACCGTGATCGGCGCATCCACCGTTCCGTCTACCGGATCCAAGATCACGTACTTCGTTGTCGCCCCAGTGACGAACACCACATCCTGGGTCGAAGTCACGTCGAGCCCAGTCCCCTGAGAATCCGACAGGGTGAGCACCACCGTCTCCGGCACGGCATCATTGATTGACCGCGTGCCAGTGCCGTTCTGGATGTCCACCAACCCACCGCCGGTCGCAGAACCCGAAGTCACCAGCGTCACATCCCGATTCTCCGACGGAACCACATTGCCAAACTGGTCCTGTGCCTGCACCGTCACCGTCACCGGGCTCTTGACCACCCCGTCCGTCGGATCCAGGATCACATACCGCACCACCGCCCCAACCGCAAACACCACATCCTGCGTGGAACTCACGTCCAGTCCAGTGCCGTCGGTGTCGGCCAACGTGAGTTGAACAGTCTCAGCCACCGCGTCGCTAATTAAGCGAGTGCCTACACCGCCTACGATATTGACACGCCCGCCCCCGGCCGCCGACCCGGAGGTCAGCAACGTCACGTCTCGACCCTCTGTGGTAACCACATTGTCAAATTGGTCCCGAGCCTGCACCGTCACCGTGATCGGCGCATCTACCGTTCCATCTACCGGATTCAAGATCACGTACTTCGTTGTCGTTCCAGTGAAGAACACCACATCCTGGGTCGACGTCACGTCGAGCCCAGTCCCCTCAGAATCCGACAGGGTGAGCACCACCGTTTCAGGCACGGCGTCATTGATTGACCGCGTGCCAGTGCCGTTCTGGATGTCCACCACGCCACCGCCTGTGGCCGAGCCCGTGGTCAGCAATGTCACGTCCCGATTCTCCGACGGCACCACATTGCCAAACTGGTCCTGTGCCTGCACCGTCACCGTGATCGGCGTGTTCACCAGCCCGTCCGTCGGGTCCAGAATCGTGTATCGCGCCACCGCGCCAACCGCAAACACCACATCCTGTGTGGAACTCACATCGAGCCCTGTTCCCAGGTCCACCAGCGTAAGCGCCACTGTCTCGGGCGTCACATCACTGATCAGCCGGGCACCCACGCCGCCCACGATGTTCACCACCCCACCGCCTGTGGCCGAGCCCGTAGTCAGCAAAGTCACGTCACGACCCTCCGTGGTAACCACATTCCCGAACTCATCCTGGGCCTGCACCGTGACCATGATCGGGGCGTCCACCGTACCATCCGCCGGATCCAAGATCACGTATTGGGTTGCCGTTCCGGTGGAGAACGCCACATTCTGCGTCGAGCTGACATTGAGCCCTGTTCCCTCGGTGTCTGAGAGCGTGAGAGTGACCGTCTCGGGAACAGCGTCGTTGATGGCCCGAGTGCCACTTCCGTTCTGTATGTCCACCAGGCCCGCGCCCGAAGCCGAGCCTGATACGAGCAGCGTCACATCTCTGTTCTCCGACGCAACCACATTGGCAAACTGATCCTGGGCTTGCACGGTAACCGTGATCGGGGTGTTGACCACCCCATCTGTGGGATTCAGAATCGCATACCGCGACACGGCGCCGGACCCGAAGAAGACATCCTGTGTGGAACTCACGTCGAGCCCGGTTCCCAGGTCAGCCAGTGAGAGATTCACAGTCTCGGCCAGCTGATCCGCAATCAGTCGAATGCCCGCTCCAGCGACGATGTTCACCACCCCGCCACCTGTGGCAGAGCCAGTGGTCAAGAGCGTCACGTCCCGAAACTCGGAGGTAGCTATGTTGCCAAACTGATCCAGCGCCCGGACCGTCACCTGAATCGGCGCAATCACGTACTGCGTCGCTGCACCCGGCGAGAAGACCACGTTCTGGGTGGAACTCACATCGAGCCCCGTCGCTTCGGAGTCCGAAAGCGTGAGCGTAACCGTCTCCGGCACCGCATCATTGATGTCCCGCGTTCCGACCCCGTTCTGGATATCCACCAGGCCACCGCCTGTGGCCGAGCCCGTCGTGTTCAACGTTACATCCCGATTCTCCGACGTCACGACATTGCCAAACTGATCCTGGGATTGCACCGTCACCGTGATCGGCGTGTTTACCACCCCATCTGTCGGGTCGATAATCACGTACCGCGTCGCGGCGTCGGGCGCGAACACCACGTCCTGCTCGGAACTCACATCCAAACCCGTCGCCTGCGTGTCGGCCAGACGGAGCGTAACCGTCTCGGCCACAACATCGCTAATCAACCGGGTGCCCACTCCACCTACAATGTTCACCAACCCACCACCCGTGGCCGATCCAGTGGTCAGCAACGTCACGTCGCGATTCTCTGCCGTGGCTACGTTGCCGAACTGATCCAGCGCACGCACCGTCACCGTGATCGTACCCGGCACTGTCCCGTCAACCGGATCCACGATCTCATACCGCGTCGCCCCACCGGCTGCGAAGACCACGTTTTGGGTCGAACTCACATCGAGCCCCGTCCCATCGGAGTCCGACAGCGTGAGCGTAACGGTCTCCGGTACCGCATCATTGATGTCGCTGGTGCCAGTGCCGTTCTGGATGTCCACCACGCCACCGCCTGTGGCAGCGCCCGTGGTCAGCAGCGTCACGTCCCGATTCTCCAGCGTCACCACGTTGCCAAATTGGTCCTGCGCCTGCACCGTGACCGTGATCGGCGTGTTGACCACCCCGTCCGTTGGGTCCATGATCGCGTACTGTGCCACCGCGCCAACTGCAAAGACCACATCCTGTGTGGAACTCACATCGAGCCCTGTCCCCAAGTCATCCAGAGTGAGAGTGACCGTCTCTGGCCTCACATCGCTGATCAATAGGGAGCCCACACCGCCCACGATGCTCACTCTCCCCCCCCCGGTGGCAGAACCCGTAGTCAGCAACGTTACGTCACGACTTTCTCCGGCCGCGACATTGTCAAACTCATCCAATGCAACCACGGTCACCGAGATTGCGGCGTCGACAGTGCCGTCGACCGGATCCAGAATCACGTAGCGGGTTGCCGTGCCAGCCGAGAAGTCAAGATCTTGGGACGATGTTACATCGATACCAGTTCCCTCGGAGTCCAGCAGCGTGAGTACCACCGTCTCTGGCACGGCATCGTTGATCTGCCTGCTACCGATGCCGTTTTGGATGTCTACCAGCCCGCCTCCAGTCGCCGACCCCGAGGCGACCAAGGTCACGTCCCTGTCTTCCGATGGAACCACATTGCCAAACTGATCCTGTGCCTGCACCGTCACCGTGACGGGGGTCTCCACCAACCCGTCGATCGGATCCAGGATCACGTATCGCGTCACTGCGCCAGAGGAAAAGACGACATTCTGGATCGAACTCACGTCCAGCCCCGTTGCGTCGGTGTCCGCTAGGCTGAGGGTGACAGTCTCCGCCACCGGGTCGCTGATCAGCCGCGTGCCCACGCCGGTCACAATGGGTACCCGGCCGCCTCCCGACGCCGACCCTGAAGTCAGTAGCGTTACGTCCCTGTTCTCCGAACTAGCCACATTGCCGAACTGATCTAGCGCTTGCACGGTCACCAGAATCGGGCCCGGTGCGGTACCATCGACAGGATCGAGGATGACGAAACGCACCGCCGCCCCTGGTCCGAATACCACATCCTGAGTCGAGCTCACGTCGAGGCCGGTGCCCTCCGTATCCGACAGTGTCAGAATGACCGTCTCGGGTACGAGGTCGTTGATTTCACGGGTGCCGACACCGTCTTGGATATCCACCAACCCGCTGCCGGTGGCGGAGCCCGACGTCACGAGCGTTATGTCCCGATTCTCGGAGGTAGCCACGTTGCCAAACTGATCCAGCGCTCGTACCGTGACTTGCATGGGAGATTGGACTATCCCGTCGACTGGATTCACAATCGAGTATTGCAGCGCCGTACCCGGGGCAAAGACCACGCTCTGAGTCGAGCTCACGTCAAGGCCGGTGCCCTGCGAGTCCGCCAACCGGAGCGTAACGGTTTCTGCCACCGGATCGGTGATTAGCCGGGCCCCAACCCCGTTCACAATGCTCACCACCCCACCACCATTGGTCGAGCCGGTGGTCAAGAGCGTGACGTCCCGATTCTCTGTCGTTGCCACATTGCCGAACTGATCCAGCGCCCGCACCGTCACCGTGATTGCTGCGTCCACCGTTCCATCCACTGGATCGAGAATCTCGTACCGAGCCGTCGGGCCTGGTACTACATCGAGAGAATCGCTGCTCGCACTACTCAGACCGTCGGCACTAGCTATAAGGGTGTAACCGGTGGCCGCCTTGTCGATCGCAAGGTCGCCATAGGTGACTACACCACCCACACCGTTCACCGTTTGCGTACCCGAGAGAGAGGCGCCTCCCGGATTCGCGCCGATTGAGACGGTCACGGCGTTGGTCGCACTGGTTAGGAGATGCCCTGAGGCGTCGAGGATCGCGACTTCAATCGGCGTCATCGCTGCGCCGGCAATCACGCTACTCGGCTGTTTCGTGAAGCGGACCTGCGTTGCCGTGCCCGCCCCAACAGCAAAAGCGTCACTAGCTACGTCACTCAGACCTGACGCGCTGGCCGACAGCACATACCCGTTCGCAGGCCTGTCTATCGATAGGTCCGGGAAAGTCGCAATCCCGTTGATCGAGAGCTGTGTTCGCGTCCCCCGAAGATCTCCTCCACCGGGATTAGCGGCAATCGCCACACTCACAGGTATTGAAGCTGTCGTGAGGTTACCGATGTGGTCGAGGATCTCGACTTGGACCGCTGGGTCGATGGAGGCGTATGCCACGGCGTCGCTCGGCTGGGTACGGAAGCGGAGTTCCGCCATCGCGCCCGCACCAATGGCGAAGGCTTCGCTTGTCGTGCCGCTGTAACCGGGTGCCGTGGCAGTAAAAGAGTAACCGCTCGCCGCCTTGTTGACTGACAAGTCTGCGAACGTCGCGACACCGTCGATCGTGTTCTGCGTAGTTGTGCCCGAGAGGGTGGCGCCACTGGCGTTGGCACCCAGAGTCAACGTTACGGTTCCCTCTGCTTGGGTCACCAGGTTGCCAAAGCTGTCCTGGACTGCAACCTCGACGGGCGCGATCGGAGTGTCAGCCGTCCCATCGCTGGGCTGTTGGTTGAACCCGAGTTTTTCCGGGGCCGCAGGACGAGTCGTGAATGGGGAACTCGCCTGGCTAATGATGCTCCCGGCAACGGCCTGCAATGTGTAGTCGTTGGCTGCTTTGTCGATCCACAGATCATCGAAGGCAGCCACACCGTTCACCGTGCTGACGGTAGTGCTCCCCTGCAGCATCTGTTGGTCAATTCCGGGGCTAGTCGCTTGGCCGCCCTCGACGACCGTTTGGGTTGATTGCTCGACTGGTGCGGGCGCACTCTGGGTTGACGCCGACCCGCCGCCCAATTGCAGGATCACATCTAGTTCTTGGTCGGTGACCACGTTCCCGAAGGCATCCTGAACCGTCACCTCGACGGGCGGCGAGATCAACTGCCCCGCCGTTACATCGCTGGGGTCTTGCGTGAAGACGAGCGCCGCCGGAGAGCCAGGCATAATGTCGATTGCATCGCTCGTAGCCCCAGCGACGGCCGGCGCGCTGGCAATCAGGGTGTAGCCACTGCCGACCATGTCCAAAGACAGGCTGTCAAAGGCTGCAACGCCTCCCACGGCCCTGACTGCCGTGGTGCCCATGAGCTTTCCATTGCTCGGATTCGCGCCGATAGCCAGCGAGATCCTGATCGTTGCGTCGGTGACGCGAAACCCCTCGATATCAAGGACGGTGACCTCGACTGCCGGCTCCAGTGGTGAGCCTGCGGCCCAGTTCGTCGGCTGGACGCTGAACACCAGCTGTGCCGGCTGACGACCAAGGCCTGCAGGACCGTCTCCGCAGCTGGACGCAGCAATGAGTAGCATGACCCGCACGGCGCTCGCCGCGCGAGAACTCCAAGGCAATTGCATCAGTTGATCC
>JBDHHA010000245.1:0-4182 GCA_039589615.1 Gemmatimonadota bacterium | reverse complement strand
GGAGCTCCACGGCGCCACGCTGGGGATACTCGGAGCCGGGCGCATCGGCCAGGCGGTGGCGCGTCGCGCCCTCGGGTTCGGAATGTCTATCCTTTATATGGACCAGTCCCCACAAATACAGTTCGAGGCCGAGACGGGCGCGACCCTGGTGGAGCTGGACGACCTGCTGGCGCGCAGCGACGTGGTGTCGGTTCACGTGCCCCTCACCGAGGAGACCCGGGGCTTGTTCGACGCCAAGCGTCTGCGCAGCATGAAGCCCGGATCGATCCTCGTAAACACCGCCCGTGGCGGTGTTGTGGACGAAGACGCGCTGGTCGCGGCGTTGGACGAAGGTCCCCTCTTTGCCGCGGGCCTCGACGTGTTCGAGGGGGAGCCCAACGTGCGACCCGCGCTGGTCGCCCATCCCCGTGCGGTGTGCCTGCCCCACTTGGGGAGCGCGACGAGGCACACCCGTGCCGCCATGGCGAACCTGGCGGCGCGGAACGTCCAGGCCGTGCTTAGGGGAGACCCACCCATCACGCCGGTACGAGGGTGACAGATTCACGTTCGCCAACCTACCTTCCAATCTTAGCCTTGGAATCCGGAGCCGGGCCGGTCGGCATGAAGTGATAGGGGGCAACCCCGTTGAGATTTTTGCGCAACTCCCAGACGATTCTCGAGAGGTCTACGGCGGCGGCCTGTGGGCTCTGCCTGTCGATCGCGGGCCCGGCGGCACTCACCGCTCAAACTGACACCTTCGAGGAGTCGTGGCGCTGGGCGCTGTTCACGACGGCTTCGGGCCTGCCGTCCGACCGGGTGCTGGACATCGTCGAGACACACGACGGCGTTGTCTGGGCTGCCACCGATGCCGGCGCGGCGTGGTTCGACGGCTTTCAGTGGCACCCCGTGGAGCCACCGGGGGGCGGACCGGCGGTGGGGCCCACCTCCCTGCAGACCGATGGCCGGGGCGGGGTGTGGATGGTGACGCGTTCCATGCTGTTCCGCGGGGACACGAGCGGCTTCCAGCACCACCCCGTGAATGTCGGCGGCGTGGAGCAGCGCGTTCGTGAGGCGGTGCCGTTTGGGACGGACAGTGTACTCCTCGTTGCCGGTGACCCGCTCCAGCCCCCAATCCTCTATCTGTACCGGGCCGGCGCTACCGAGGTGTTCGACACCCCCTCGCCCCTCTTTGTTGAGCCGGTCAGGACCCTGTGGGTGACCCACCCGGGGAGGGTCTGGCTCAACGCACAGGGCGGGTTGTTTTATTGGGTGGGAGATGGTTGGCATCTCAAGCAGGCGGCGTCGTCGGGTGAGTTTCATCTTGGCCCGTTGGCGGCCGGGCCCGACGGCAGCGGCGCGGCGTTGATATGGTATCCCAGAGAACTGCGCGGACTGTGGGAGTGGAGCGCGGAGGGCGGGCCGATCCGCAACCCCGCCGAAGGTCAGTTCCGGATCGAGTCGATGGACATCGGTCCCAGTGGCGAGATGCTGACGCTGTACGAGACGGGTGACGTTCGCGTGCGACGCGGGATTACGTGGTCGTCCCTCGATCCGGTTCCCGAGATGCGGAACGTCCAGTTCCTCGAGTTCCGACGTAACGGTGACCTGTGGATGGGTACGCGCAGGGGCCTGTTTCTGCACCACGGTTCGTCGGGACGTTGGACGTTTCGTGGATACGACTTCCCCGATTCTCGCAACAGTGTCAATGAGCTCATGCGAGCCCGTGACGGCACAGTGTGGATGGGAACTGCGGGTGGTTTGGGGATCCGGGGAACGGATTTGACCATCGAGTGGGTCCACGACATCAACGGCAACCGACTGGGTGGGGTTACGGGTCTGGCACAAGACAGCGCAGGGAATGTGTGGGTATCCAGCGGTGCCGACTTCGCTGGGGCGTATCGCTGGGACGGTGCCACGTGGCGCCATTTCGGCCCCGCCGAGGGTCTCGACGCGGCGGCCGTTCACCGGGTCGCGACGGATCGGCGGGGTCGGGTCTGGTTTCTGGGACTGTCTGACACATCCGCGACCACGGGGCCGGGAGCGTTCGTCTTCGAAGACGGTGTGTTCACCCGCTGGGGAGAAGAGGAGGGGCTTGCCAGCGGCCGGGTGTATGCGTTTGCGGAAGGGAACGACGGCGGACTGTGGTTCGGCACCGCCGCCGGACTCAGCCGTTGGAGAAACGGGGATTGGACCCACTGGAACGCCCAGAACGGCATGAGAGGAAGCCGGGTGTTCACCCTCGCTGTTGGCGACGACGGTCGTGTGTGGTTCGGGGACATGAACAACGGGGTCGGCTATGTCACGGAGCAAGACGAGGTTGGCTACCTGACGGAAGCCGACGGGCTTGCGAGCGATGAGGTGTGGGATCTCGATTTCGATTCGATGGGGCGCCTGTGGATCGCTGCTCGGGGCGGCCTGTCCTCCTATCACAACGGCACCTTCGCCAACTGGGGCCAGGCCCTCGGTCTCTCGAATGTAAACCTGTGGCCTGTCCTCCCTGTCGAAGACAGCGTCTATGTCGGCACCTTGGGGAACGGCGTGGCCATCCTCTCTCTGAGTGATGCCGATCTGCCGAGTCACAGACTGCTCGTCAACCCGCCGGTGGTGGCCGACCGGAGCGTGCTCGCCCGCTGGACGGCTCTTTCCCACTGGGGATTGGTGCCTTCGGCGAACATCGAGACCCGCTACCGCGTGGACGAGGGTGCGTGGTCGCCGTGGAGCCGGGTTCACTCTGCGACGTTTCCAGACATGCCCTCGGGGACCCACTCCCTGGAGGTGCAAGCGAAATGTCCGCTGGGGGTGTGCGCGTCGGGGAGCCGCACCGTCGCGTTCGCCGTGCCCTTGCCGTTGTTGCTCCAGCCGGTCGTGGCCGTACCCGGCGCGGTGCTGATGCTGGCCCTGTTGGGCCTGGGCTCCGTGGCCGTTCGGCGCAAACGCGTGAACGACATTGCGCTCCGGGAGAGCGAGCAGCGGTTCCGCGCTTTGGTAGAGCACGCGCCGGAAGCCATCGTCATCTTCGACGCCGACACCGATCGGTTTATCGATGCCAACGACAAAGCGCTCACCATGTTCGGCTTGAGCCGAAAGCAGGTCCTAACCCGCGGACCAACGGACATCAGCGCGCCGCTGCAACCGGGGGGGCGTCCCATGGTGATGGCCGTCCAGGAAGACGTTCGCCGGGCGTTGAGTGGTGAATCACTGGTGATGTCCTGGCTCGTTTGCGGGGCGACGGGCGAGGAGATCCCGTGTGAGGTCCGGCTGGTGCGGATTCCATCCGGAGAACGGCGTCTCCTGAGGGCCACCCTGGTCGACATCCGCGAGCGCGAGGGCATCGAGATCGCGCGACGCCAGGCCGAAGAAAAATTTGCCAAGGCGTTTCATTCGAGCCCCAACTCCATAACGATCACGTCCCTGCCCGAGGGCCGGTTTGTAGACGTGAATGAGAGTTTCGTGGAGATGAGTGGATACCGTCGCGATGAGGTGATAGGAAGGACGGCCGAGGAACTGGGTATTTGGGCCCGTGCGGAAGATCGCGAGAGGATGGTTCAGGCGCTCCAGGAGTCGGATCGCGTGCGCGAGTTCGAAACGCAATTCGAGGTGAGAGGGGGCATCCTGGATGTTCTGCTCTCAGGCGAGGTGATCGATCTTGGGGGCAAGCCCCATCTCTTGGCCGTTGCCGTTAACGTCACCGAGCGCAAGCTGGCCCGGGAGCGACTCGAGGAGAGCGAAGCCAGGTCCCGCGCATTCTCTGCGGCGGCGTTCGATGGTATTTGCATTACGGAAAAGGGCGTCGTGCTCGACGCCAACGACCGGCTGGCGGAAATGCTGGGATGCAAGCGCGAGGAGCTCGTCGGCAAATCCGTGGCCGATTTCGTCGCGCCCGAGTCCCGCGAGGTGGTTGCGGCCAAGCAGAGGTCCGGCTTCGAGGGGCCTTACGAGCACCTGGCACGGCGGATAGACGGCTCGGTGTTCCCGGTGGAAGTGCGGGCGAAGGCGATGCGCTACCAGGGCCGGACGGTGCGATTCTCCGTGTTGCACGATCTGACCGAGCGCAAGCGCATCGAAGAGGAGATTCGGGAGCGGGAGGCCTATTTTCGGTCGCTGATCGAGAACGTGGACGACGTCATCACGGTCATCGACCAGAACGGCAACGTGCAGTACAACAGCCCGTCTGCTGAACGATTGACGGGGTTCACCGCCGAG
>JBDHHA010000244.1:0-4200 GCA_039589615.1 Gemmatimonadota bacterium | reverse complement strand
GACTCGTTCCCGCTTGGCCGGGGCTGCGGAGAAAGTCACGGAGGTGTTGGTGGGTGATGCCAATCAGGCTGTGGCCCCCGGTGCCTTTCAGCAGATATTCCGCTACAGTCAACTCGCCGTGGGCGAGGCCGGGGTCAAGGGTGGTCGAGAGATCGGCGACATCTGGGCCACGTTCCTCGATGACATGGCGGTGCAGGGTATGCCTGCGGAGACTGTGGCACGTCTGGAGTCCCTCGGTGCGAAGAAGGTCTTGGAGGCCGATGGCTTCTCCAAAGCGATCACCGCGTCGATGGACAAGGACACGTTGAAGTCGGTGAAGGAGAGTCACCGTCTGGCCAAGGCAGCACTGCGGGGTGTTAAGGACCCGAAGCTGACCCTCGGTTGGACCGAGCTACTCGACGACTTCGCCAAGGAAGCTGAGTTCGCTACCCCCAACGGCAAGCGTATCCTCGCTGAGCTACGAGCCCTGGACCCCAAGGCTGTAGCGAAGGTCGGATCGAATCAGGCCCTGTCCATCGTGGCCCGCCGAGGCGAGGACCCCTTTTGGACCCGCCAGTTCAACAAGTTGTTCAAGCGGCAGGGGACAGCAACCCTACCAACGAAGATGGTCCAGATGCTCAAAGAGAGCAGCAAGGGTGGAGCCCTCCCCAAGGTGGAGAAGGGTGCTCTGGAAGCACTCGTCAAGGCGAGCCCCGGTGTCACGAAGGCTGGGCTGGCTGGCGGTGCTGGCCGAAAGGCTGTTGGTCTGTTGGGCAAGGGCGTTGTTGGTGCAGCGGGAACGGGTTTGTTCCTCGGGCTCGAAGCCAACCGGATCGCTGGTATCCTGGGCCGACAGGGTCGGGCGAGGCAACTGGCTGAGACTGGTGTGGCCCAACTGGGTCCGTCGTCCAGCGTGGATTTTCTCCGTGACATGGTGAACAAACAGGAGCAGGTGGCTCGCCGGAAGGTGACGATGCAGCGGTTCGAGCCGGAACTGTTCAACGAGGTGGTGAGGGTGCTGGCAGACACCGGGCAACAGCCGAACAGTCTGACCAGTACGGAGCGTCGGATTGGCTCCGATGCTCAGATGGGAGTGATGAGGCAGGGCCGTTCGGGTGACGATGTCCAGTTCCTTCTGGACCAGTTGTTCACCCAGATGGGTCAGCCCGGAGGGTAACCGATGCCACTGTCAGACATGGCGGGTCTCACCCCGCAACCACTGGCCCGAGAGATCGGGCTTACAGATCGCCCTGGGCAGGTGTTGCAGCAGACGTTCGACGGGAACCTCCCGGCGGCGTGGCGGGCAGCGTTCCAGCCCAAGGAACTGACGCCGGTCGAGCGTGACGCTCTGCTGCGGAAGTGGGGGCTGGACCAGGGACCGTATGCCCGTGTGTTCAAGACGCTGACCAACCCGCTACTGATTGCGTCGTTGGCTCTGTCGCACAAGTTCCCCGTCCCGGCTGGTGACAACATCTTCAAGATGTCGAAGGCAGTGCAGGGCTTCGCTGCGAAGTTCCCGATCCTCCGTAAGCTGGCATCCATGCAGGGTCTGTTCCTCGGGATGAAGCGGGCTGGGTCGAAGGCGGACTTCGTCGATGAGTTTGGTGCGATCATTAAGGACACCGCTGACTTCCGATCGAAGTACGGTGCTCGGTACGCCGAGGTACTGGAGGGGTTCGAGCGGACGACCGGTAAACTTCCATCGTTGAAAGAACAACGACTGGTAGCATCGTGGCTCGATGGGTTGCACAAAGAGCTACGTGGGTACCAGGGTAAGAACGGCAAGATCAGACTGGGGAGTGGAGAGACCACGGCATCCGTGGATGCGATCGGCACCCTGATGCCGAACCTTGAATCGCACATGGGCGGGCCGCTATTGAGACTGGCGAGGGGCTTCCGGCAGGTGCTCGACGACCAGTGGGTAGAGGTGTTCTCGGACGTTAAGGGACGCAAGCGTATCCTTGAGGCGATCCGACGCCAGAAAGCAGCGGGCTTCGGCGACGACATCACCGACGTGATGAGCGACTTCCTGCGGAACCCGAAGAAGCTGCCCGACTACTTTCCCCGCCGTGTGGTTCAGAGTGAGGAGGACTTCCGGAAGCTGGTGTCGGCTCTCACCGAGTCGGCCAGTGCGAAGAAGTTTGCCAAGTCAGCCACCCGCCGTGCAGAGCGGTGGGCCTCCCCCGAAGTTCACAAGCGTAAGTTCGGTATGCTCCCCTCCTTCGAGGACCTCGATGCGATGGGTGACGTGGTGGACGCCGGTGCTCGTGCCCGCCTGCAAGAGTTCTCCAAAGCTCGCATCATCCACGCTGCCCGTGTTCAGGGTGTGCGTGGCTCCACCCTTCGTATGATGAGGGAGACTCCCCTTCGGGAGTTGGAGGAGAACTACCCGAAGATGTTCCAGGCGGCTGAGTCTGAGAAGCTCGCCTCCATCATGGCAGACGTGAGGCCACGAGAGTACAGCCTCAAGCTGATGCCGGTCATCGGACAGTACAACCACACGCTCGCAGGAACGAACGCCTGGACCGTCAAGGGTGGTGGTGAGAAGGTCGTGCAGATGCTCGACGAACTCAAGTTCCGTGGCAAGGCGGACGCGGTCGCCCGGTACCAAGCGGACATCCTGGAAAACACCTACATCCCGACAGCGATGGGACGCGGCACGTTCCGTAACGCCCTCCGTGCTCAGATGTGGTCCCAGTCCACGCAGAGCATGGCTGTCTGGCTGGAGAACACCCCGGCTGTCACGAAAGTGCTGGGTCCGAACCTGACAAAGGTTCTCGAAGAGGGACTGAAATCGTCCCGTGGTGTATTCTCTCTGGCGAACTTGGAGCGGAAGGCAGCCGGGTACTTCTACCTGTCCACCCTGGGTATGAACCCTGGGTCCGCACTCAAGAACATGCTCCAGTTGGTCCTGACCACGGGGCCTGCGATCGGGTACCGTACTGCCGCCGCCGGTGCAGGCGAGGCGATGCGGAAGGCCCACAAGTATTACGCCCTCCGGTACGGCTCCAGCAAGCTGAACCACCAACAGGCGATCCGCAAAGCGTACCCCGAGTTCGGCAAGGCCGGACTGGCGGGGTCCCCGCTGACCGAGCAGGCTCTGGAGAACACCCTCATCAATGCCTACGAGGTGGGCAACCTGATGCCAGCGGTGAAGGGCTTCCGGAAAGTAGCCGACCAGACCCAGCGTGCTATGATGGCGATGTTCTCCACGTCAGAGAACGCCGTCCGTCTAGCCACGTTTGAGGCCGGGATGATCCACGCCCGCCGGGCCAAGATGCCCATCGACGCGGCGATCGAGATGTCCCGGAAGCTCGTGGAGCGGACCCAGTTTATGACCGGGCCGCAGAACACGCCGTTCTTCCTCCTCGACAAGAGCCCCTTGATCCGACAGCTAACCCAGTTCCCCCTCCGGATGCTGGAGTTCGTGACCACCACGGCGATGACGATGGGCTCCGGTGCAATCGACCCACGGACAGGCAAGCCGATGAACTGGCTGGGGTTGAACCCTGGTACCTTCGCCCGCATGATTGCTGGCTCGGTCATTGCGATGGAGTTGGGTGACACGATGGACTGGAACGTGGGCGACGCCCTTATCGGTGGTGCCCTACCGTCCTTCCAGCCAGCCGGTAAGGTGCTGGCCCCCATCCCGATCGTGCCGCCGTTCTTCCAGGTCGCCGGTGCCGCCGCAATGGGCCTGGGGTCTGGGGACTTCACCGAACTGGCTCGCTCGTTCCCGCTCATGGTACCGGGTGGTACACAGCTATTCCGTTCGATGGGTCTCATCCCCGGCGACATGGGCAAGGTGGGTCGCACCGTGTCGAAGGCGTTCGAGAGGACCTACGCAGACTACGACCAGCCTGCACCTGATGGACGGATCGCCGTGTTCAGCGGGAAGGGGACCCTCAAGGGGTACTACCGACCGTGGGAACTGGTGAGGTACGGCATGGGTATCCGAGGTGGGGACATGCAGAGCGAGTCGGAACTGTTGCAGGTCATGGTGAAGCAGCGTGACCAGATCAGGGAAGCCCGACAAGCCTACATGGATGCACGGTTCAGGAACAACGCCAAGGAGGCGAACCAGATCAGCGACGGGTTCGCTCGTCGGTTCGGCTTCCAATTACCAGTCACGGAAAAGGATATGAAGGCGATGCAGATGCGTCGTCAGATGAGCCGGTTGGAGCAGGTCGTTCGGACGATGCCACCGGGTCCTGCCCGTGA
>JBDHHA010000243.1:0-4413 GCA_039589615.1 Gemmatimonadota bacterium | reverse complement strand
CTCGACGGCGCGATCAAGGGGATGAAGATAGTCCCGGAGGTCGCCGCGCATGTCCGCGTGAAGCTGTTGGAGGACATGAGCGCATGGCTCAGTACGGGTGTCCCGACGTTCCTTCAGTTCAAGGGACTGCCGCAGGGCACCACCATGGCCGATGTGGTCCAGGCGCGAGTCAAGGAGACGCAAGACCTCATCGACGCAGTTCAGGCCGGAGCACCACCGCCGCCGTTGCCGGAAGCAACTCCGGTGGAGACGGCACCCGCGAAGCCTGGCGACGAGCCACGCGACAAGAGCATCGACGAGATGTTCGACGAGCTTGGCAAGAAGCACGAGGCGAAGCGGGCCGCACACGGTGCTTCCTGATGGCCGGATAGGAGTCTACAATGGCAGCCGGTGCATCGGCGGTCGTTGACAACCTGCTGGACGATGCGGTGAAGGACATCGCGGACGCCACCGTTCAGCCGATGGACCAGCGCGCCCTGAAGATCCTCAACGCCTTCGACAAGGACAAGGTGTTCGGGTCGGACATGGACGCGCACCTCAAGATCCGGACCGGATGGGCCGGCAAGGTCGGCGGCGCGAAGGGCGTCACGGGTCCCGTGCTTCCCGCAGGCGTGGCGAGCACGGCGATCCTCGGAAAGCTGGTGGCCAGGAAGCAGATGATCGGCTGGCAGTTCTCCGACACCGACATCCGGAAGATGGAAGGCGGGCGCAAGGGGCAGCACACGACCCTCGCGAAGGAGCTCGCCGGCGGGATGAAGAAGTTCAAGAACAGCCAGAATCGCTTCGTCTGGTCGAGGGGCGACTCGGTTGTCGCGCGGGTCAACGGGACGTTCACCACGGAGACGGCGATCACCTGCGATCTGCCGATCTTCGCCATCGAGGACGATGAGGTCCGGGGCTACGACTCGCGTCACACGGACACCGCAGGGACGCAGACGGCAACGCGCCGCGTGGTCGACGTCGACCACCAGGAGGGCACGGTCTACCTGGACGCGGCCAGCGTCGGCTGGGCGGACGAGGAGTGCATGGCGCTCTACAACTTCGCGTTCGACCAGACCTCGGCAGCCAACAAGTTCACGGCGACCCCCCGCGGGGTGCAGGCGTGGCTGGACAACACCGGCGACGACACCGCGACCGCGATCTGGGACACCGGGGACGAGTCGGGCGCCAGGCACGTCAAGACGTACCTCGGGCTGGACCGCACGACCGCGGCGAACCGGAAGCTGCTCACCACGTTCAAGAACGCATCCTCGGCGGCGGTGAACGGCTACTGGATCTCCTACGGGGTGATGCACCTCCAGGCCAAGGGGATCAACCCGGACGAGCTGCTCCTGGTCATGTCCCACAAGATGTACAACCGCATCGTGGACATGTACTCCGGGGCCATCGGGCCGGACGCGACGATCACGCTCCCCGGCGGAAAGCTCAAGCTCCCGACGGTCTCGGGAGCCGGGACGAACCAGCTTCCCGTCCTCGCAACGCCGTACATGAAGGACGGCGTGATCGTGACCATCCGCGCGCGCGGGAAGACCGGCGACTTCGAGCAGGTCTACGCGGGCGGCGGCTGGGTCGGCGGACGGGGCAACAGGTTCCACCTGAAGCCGGACGGGGCCGGTGAGTACAACCACGTCTGGAACCTGTACTACACGGCGTGGTGGGGCATGGGCTGCGTTCAGCCGCACAACGCACACGTGACCTACGGTCTCGACACCACGGACCCGACGTAACGCGCAACCCAGGCGGTAGCCCCTGAGTCTGAAGACGCGGGGGCTACCGCTCTATCTTTTGGAGGGCGCAATGTCGAATGATCCGAGCGAGCCTGGCATCAGCGCCGAGGAGTGGGCCGGTCGCACGGTGGACAATGCCATGAGGCGCGTCCACACCGGCAAGCACTTCAAGCAGTCGGAAGCGATGGGCTTCGGCGAAATGACTCCGGAGCGCAGAGCGAAGCTACGCGAGGCCGCGGAAGAGACCCGACGGAGGAAACTCGAGAGACAGAAGGCCGTGGGTAGTGGGCTCGCCATCATAGTGCGCTAGGCCAGGAGGCGGGACAATGGGCATCGAGAATGGCCTGCCGGACCTGCTGGAGCAGTTTGGTCTTGAGATCCACGACCTGAAGCTGGACGGCGACCACGACGGCAAGCATGTCGGCCGCAACTGGGCTTCGCGCGCTATCCACGCCGGCGCCACCGCAGTCTACCGCCGGCTCAGGAAAGAGAAGGTAGACCCCCTGCGCTTCAAGCAGGTCTTCACCCCTACTGTGGATTCGAGCGACAGCGAACTCTACCCCCTCAACCGGCGCGTGGAGCAGGTCATCCGGGTCTTTGACGACCAGGGCAGCGGCAGCGAGTTCGACTACTGGCCCCTCAGCCCCTATCAGGTGGAGACCGAGGGCTGGGTCCTGGAGCCGGACCACCTGCGGCTCCGGAAGGCGACTATAAGCGGAACCCTGACCATTTGGGCGATTGTGCGCCCGGTACGCCCGAGTTACGGTCTGAGCGGCGCAGCGACCAGTGCGACGACGCTCGTGCTGGCAACGGACCCTGTGGTGGGCAAGACCGACGTCGAGCCCAACAAGTACGTGGGTTCCCGCATCTGCATGGAGAGCGGAGACGCGAATGGCGACGTGCGGCGCGTGACCTCCCAGGCGGTTGCGAGCGGCGTCGTGACGCTCACCGTCCCGGCCTTCAGTTCAACTCCGACGGGATCCACAGACAGCTACAGCACCGTGCTCGACGTGCCGGACTGCATGGCACGCGCTGCGATGCTCAGGGGCGCCCTCATCGTGAACCGGACGCTCCGCAACATGGATCGCGAGATGGACGACCTCGCGGCCTCGTACCAGGAAGCCTACGGACAGGGGAAATCTATTCTACAGGGCGCGAAGATCGGGCATCTGACGCGCTTCCGGCAGCTTCACGATAGCGGCTTCAGCAATCTCGGATGAGACATGGCGAAGAGACAACTACGGGAAATCCGCGTCACGGGCGAGCGGGGCCTTATCGACGGCCCCGATCCCGAGATGATCGGCACTCGGGGCTACAGCACGGTCCGCGGGTTCGAGTTCAGCCAGGGCTACGCGCGGGCAGAGGACGGCCGCTCGAGGAAGACCTCGGCGGAGATCCTCACGAGCAGCCGCGTGCGCCAGATCCTCGAGTGGACTCAGGCCGACGGAACAGAAGTCCTCCTCGCCGTCTGCGGCGGCCACATCTGGCATGACTCGGCCGACGACTACACCTTCGCCACGCCGGTGAACCTCCTGCAACTGGGGGCGAACACAGGCACGCGGGCCAGCCTCGTCGTCACGGTGACCGGCGGCAAACTCAAGAATTCGGTCCAGGCCGGCGACGTGTTCTACTACGACGCCGACGGGTTCGTGGATCGCGGGGTCGTCGCGAGCGTGGACTCGGACACGCAGATCACCCTCACGAGTTATGCCGGGACGGCGACCTCCGGTGCCTTCACGATCCTGCGGACCCTCGCCGATGGCGATACATGGCTCGTCCCGCTCTTCGACGCGCTCTACGTCGCGGACGGTAGCGGGCCGCTGATGGTGCTCAACTCGGCCCTCGACACCTTCCGCGCGGTCGGGATGATGAAGCCGGACGCGAAGCCGGCCGCAGCCCTCACGGCGACCGGGGAACTCAGCGTCGGGGTCTATCGCTGGATGGAGGCGTTCGTAGACACGGACGGGAACGTTGGCCCGGGGGAGACGACGGCCGAGATCGACTGCACCGCAGCGTCGTACTGCACGATCACGCCCGCAAGCACGCCGCCACCCTGGGCGACGAGGCGGAACATCTACCGGACCTTCGAGGACGGCGCGCGGTACTACAGCATCGCGCAGCCGATCTACCGCACGTTCAAGAGCAAGAGCGGGTCCGGGCCGACGGTGTTCACGATAGCCGACAACGTGCCGGACCTCGTTGCCAGCGCGCACGTCAACCGCTACATGACATTCGCGACCTCCGGGACGAGCTACCTCATCAGCGCGAACACCACGACGACGGTCACGACCGCTGCGGACGCGAGCGGTGAGAGCGCGACGGACGACTTCTCGATCACAGGCGGCTACGCGATCGCGGCAGCGACGATCCTGGACCACACCTCGGACGCGAAGCTGGATACGGACCACGAGGGGCCGGGCGTCATCACCAACACCACGCGGAGCTACAACGAGCCGCCGCCGAGCGGGCTGAAGCTGCTCACGCGCATCCGCGGAGGGGCGCGGCTGGCGGCCCTCGAGGACGGGACCCAGACACGCATCTGGTTCTCGGGCAGGCCCGGGGGGACGACGGTCTCGAAGACCGGCCAGGAGGAGAGGTTCGGGAACAACGAGCCCCACTACTGGCCGATCTACCAGGACGCCGGGGTGCGGGAGGGCGACACCGTTCAGGCGATCATAGAGATGGG
>JBDHHA010000242.1:0-4227 GCA_039589615.1 Gemmatimonadota bacterium | reverse complement strand
GCGCACGGTCGCGCGGTTCGTCAGGATGAAATGCTCGTCGAGGTCGTGGTACTTGCGCGGACGCTTGTCCGCGGGCCATCGCTCCAGGCCCGGGAGGTTCGCCTCGGCCGACACCCCTACGAGGGGGCCGTTGCCGCCGTTGCCGTGGTACGTGTACCGAGTGATCTGATTGTTGTAGAGAAGGTCGCCGTTGAGGAGCCCGATGAAATGGTAGGGCACCTTCCAAAAGCGCTGGTGTAGCGCCATGCGCTCGGCCACGAGGTCGAGGTAGCCCGGCTCGGAGAGGTCGAAGCCCTCCCCGTAGAATGAAATCACGTCGTCGGGGATCACTCCGCTCAGGAGCTGCTGCTTCCAGAACGCGCGCGCCCGCTTGGTGGTTCCGAACGCGACGGCCGTTATGTGGGCCTCAACGCCGATCTTCCGCGTGACATCGACGGGCTTCGGGGTCCCCTTGTACGGGAGCATGATCCCGCTGCGCTTGTCCTTGTAGAACAGGGTGCGCTGGATGCCGCCGATGCCCTCCGTGTTGTCGAAAAACTCCGGCCAGCCCTGGGCCTGCTCCGGCGCCTTCTCGACAGTGCTCCTGGCGAGCGCGATCAGGCGCCGGATCCAGAAGCTGTTGAACGGGGTGAACACCGAGAGCGGATCGTAGCAGTTGCGCTACCCGGGGATCGAGCGGCGCAGGTAGTCCACGTAGGCAGACGACGTGGCCCGAAAGTGGCTCTTTGGGCAGTACCCCAACTCACGGCACGCGCTGATACTGGCGTCGACGAGCTCGACGTCGGCGTCGCTCTCCGCCGCAGCTGCGCAGACCAGTCGCATGTGGTGTCCCGGGAGCGCGAGGTAGACCTCCTCGTACTTGGGCCCCACCTTGTCGATCCACGCGCGGATCCGGTCCACCAGGATCTCCCGGGCCTCGCCCTTGACGTGCTTCGGCGCGAACTCGTAGCTCTCGTTGGGGTACTTGTCGCTCCACTCGTAGGGCACCACCCCCATCGGCTCGCTCACCACCCACACGTCGACGTCCTTGCCTTCCAGGGCGCAAAGGTATCCCTGCGAATGGCTCGCGCTCTCGCGGTAGGGCTTCTTGTCCGAGCACGGGACCAGCACCGCAACGCCGTGCCGAGGCCGCTTGCGGAGCGTGCGCTTGTGCTGGTCGACCACGGCGCGATGGCGAAGGGCACGGAGCGCCGAGGCCTGCCCCGTGACGTTCAGTCCCTTGGCGACGGCCACGGTGACCTACTTTGCGAAGACCCGGCCGTACCGGTTGTACAGGTGGATGCCGCCAGCGACAGCTCCTGCCGCAACAGCGCTGCCGAGCATGACCTTGGATGGAGTCGGAAGTGGCGTCTTCTTCGGCAGCGGCTCGCCCGCCAGAAAGGCCCGAACCGCGTGGACCTTTTGCCCAGGGAGAGCCGGCGGAGTGGGGGGCGGAAAATCCTCGGGGCCGCCGGGCACCGGTGGCGCGCCCCCTGTCGTGATCGTTCCCTGGATCTGGCCCTGCCACTTTTGCTTGAGAATCTCCCGAGGGCTCTCGCCCCAGAACGTGTACTCGGGCACGTCTCGCCAGTTGACGTTGCGCCACAGCGACGGGTCGTTGAGGATTCTCGTGACGGTCTGCCCCCACTTTTGTTTCAGTCCGTTGTCGTTAGCCAGGGATGGAAACGGGGTGATATTCCCCTCCTTCCCTGGGTGCACCAGCATCGCCTCGTACCCACCGACGTAGGAGGACTGCTGCTCTCGCAGTTGGCGAAGCGCCATCCCGTAGATCGTGTTCTGGTAGTGAAAGTTGTCGGGGTCCCACTCCTTGTTCGTGTCGCGCACGTCGTAGGGGAAGCGGTCCTGAAGCGGACCCCGGCCCCAGAAGGTCGACGCCAGGTACTGATTGAACTCGGCGAAGTGGTTGACGCTCCCAGGCCACTTGACCTTCTTGCCCACGTCTCTACTCCGGCAAAACTGATTCTGCTCGTAGCACCAGTGGTCCGTCGAGCAGGGGTAGCCGGCGTCGTCCACCGTAAAGCCCTTCATCACGCACTGCTCGTTGTACTCGAGAAGCCCGTGCACGTAGTTGTCCCACGCCTCGGTGACGTAGTGGGTGTCCACCGCGAACAGGCAGGGCTCTCCGGCGTTCTGCACCATCTGCCACAACTGCGCGGCCATCTGGCGCGCCGTGATCATGAAGCGGCCGGTCGACTGGGGGACCGCTCCGCCGTGGCCCGCCAGAAACTCAATCATGCGCACGAGGTCGAGGCTGCCCGGTTGGAGCCCAAGGCCGAGTGGGGGCCCGGTGAGGTACCAGGCGGCAGTCAACTTGATCGTGTCACCGTTCTCGTCCACGTAGTCGTAGTCGCTATCGGGGTCGCGCGCGGCCAGGGCCTTCACGAACCCCACGGCTCCATTCGCTGGCAACGCGACGGGAGGCAGAAACGTGCCCTGCAGTTTCCAGTCCTCGATGTACTGGAGGATCTTTCGCACCCCGGCTTGGTTCGCTGCCTTCGCCAGATCGGGGTCGCCCATGAGAGGGACGTGCGCTCGCCTGGCGAGGGCGGTGTTCATTTCCTTGATCCGCTTGGAGCGGACGTGCGAGGCGATGTCCGCGATCAGCGTGAGGAGGTCGGCTACAATGGCGATGATCCATCCCACGATGGGGATCCACGCGATGCCTTCCATCGCCTTCTGGAAATACTTGCTGTTGACGACGTTGCTGAGGACCTCCACCCCCGCGGCCACGGTCTGCAGCGGCTCGTTGTAAATGTTCTTAATGTCGGTCGTCATTGTGGAGCGCACGAAGCCCACCGTGGTGGCGACCGTTCCCACCATCCCGCGGAGCCCTCGGATGGTGTCGAGATTCGCCATCTGCGTCATCTCGTTCATCAACTGAGACTGCTCGCCGATAAGGAGGACCTGGGCGATGGCCTCCGGGGTTGGGTTCTCCCCGAGCGCGTTCAGCACCTGGCCTCCCAAGGCGTCGAGGTCGGGCCAACCGCCGTAGCTCAGGCCCAGGCCTGGGTCCGTTTGCTTCGCCATGAGGTCCGAGGCGTCGGGCATGATCGTCTGCCACGAGAGCGAGTTCTCGTTGGCGTCCCACTCCTTTTCCGGGACCCCGTGATCTTTGCTCGTGTAGAAGATCGGGTCGTTGAGGGCTGCTCGCGCCATGCCTGCTAGCGTACCACTCAAGGCCCACCCGATGGGGTACGCTTGCGCCCATGCACGTACGCGCTCAGAATCCGGCGCCCTGGGTCCCGTGGGCGGTCACCGCTGCACTCGCGGGTGTGGGAATCACTGGCATCGTTCTCGGACGACGCGCGGCTGCTGCCGTCCCGGACACTGCCAACGGCGGCGGGCCCACCATGATCGTCGCCCACCTGGCCGCGATTCCCTCCGGCGGCGCTGCGGGGTCCACCGAGATCGACGACCAGCACATGCGTGGGGGATTCAAGGGAGTCTTCACCAGCTGGTTCACCCCCGAGGTTCAACAGGAGGTGGTCAGTCGCATGGTTGCCTACCGGAACCAGCGAGGGATCACCACCTGCAGCGACAAAACAGAGTCGTTCAACGACCCCGTCGTCGGCTTCATCGACCGGACCATGTGGCGCGTCGAGGCAGAGGCGGCAACGCGCCAGGTTCTCCAGTCCCTGTGGCCGAATGGCGCGCCGTGGAACGGAGAGCAGTTCTACGCGATTCAGGATTGGCAAGAGGCCGAGGAAACGACGTCGCTGTGGCGGTGGTGGGTCTGGAAGCGAGTCATGCAACTCGCGGACGAACACGTCTGCAAGTACATCCCGATCAACTAGCTAGTACGCGAGCAACCGTCGCTTCACGGCCATCGGGTTCTCGCGGGCCTCGATCTCAGCGAGGACCTCGAGGAAGCCGCGGGGCTCGGGGGGCGGCGGCGCGGCAGCGAGCGCCTTTCGTTTTTTCCCCTTGCGCACGGCCTTCTTCTTCGCGGCCTTCTTGCGGCCCTTCTTGCCCAGGAACTTGGCGAGCTGCTTGATCAGGTCGCGGGCCACGGGAGGGCAGACGGCGTTGCCGAGGCCTGTGATGCAATCCCCTCGGGTGGCCTCCTCGGGCCAGTCGTAGTCCTCCGGGAAGCCCATCGCCCTGGCGGTCTCACGCACCGTGAGCGGGCGGTACCACTGGCCGTCGACCACGAACCACTGGTCTTGGCATGTGATCGTGCGAATGGCCTCCGACAGCGGTACCCCTGGATGGCCGCTGACGTGTTGC
>JBDHHA010000241.1:0-4230 GCA_039589615.1 Gemmatimonadota bacterium | reverse complement strand
CAGCATGGCAATGACGCTGAACGCCTGGAGCAGCCGCATGGAGAACCGGCGCTGCGCCAGCGAATCGGCAACGCGTTGGCTCATGGGTGTCATGTCCACCACCGCCACACGATCGTCCAACTCGGCGACGATCTGCTGGATGACCCCGGCCAAGGCCTGGGGTTCGCCGGCGGTTTTCACCGTCACGTACATTCTGCCCGCCGCGAATTGGGTGTTGGGATAGTACGCGGTAAAGGCGGGCTCGCCGTCCAGGGCCCCATCCTTTACGGGAGCCACCACACCGACCACCTCCGCCCACTCGTCGATCATTCCGCTGATGCGCCCGCCGATGGGGTCCCGTTCGGCAAACACCTTCTCGGCAAGGCGTTGATCGATAAGGGCCACGGACAAGCCATCCGGGCGATCGCGCGCGTCGAAGCCCCTGCCCTGCAGCACGGTGTAGCCCATCGTGCGGAAATATCCCGACGTCACGCCGCGGAAACGGACGACGACACCATCGTCTCCCCCATCCGGGGGGACGTAGCCCTCCACCGCGATGTTACCCCACGCCACACCCGGAGCAAAGGGCAAGCGAGAGATTCCTCCCACCGCGCTCACTCCTGGAAGCGCGGCCAGACGCGTCTCCAATTCGTCGACGAACTCAATCCGCGCCGCATCTTCGGCATAGGATTCGCCGCTCAGTGAAAACCGGAAGGTGAGGAGCCGCTCAGCGGCGAACCCCGGATCGATCTGCTGCAACGCGCCGAGGCTCCGCGTGAGCAGCCCCCCGCCGATCAAGAGAATGAGGGACAATCCGATCTCGGCGATGACCAATCCGCTGGAGAGGTTGAACCGCGACCAGATGGCACCACCACCCAGCGTGCCGCGTCCGCCGCTCTTGATGACGTCGGCCACGTTGATTCCCGAAAGGCGAAGCGCGGGCAATAGGCCGAACACGATCGTCGTGGCCAACGTGGTGACCAGCGCAAACGTCAGGACGCTCCCGTGCACGCCGATCTCCCCGAGGCGTGGCAGGGACAGTTCCCCCACTCCACGCAACAGGGCGACGCCCGCCACCGCCAAGCCCACCCCTACGCCGCCACCCAGGAGAGCGAGCATCGTGCTCTCTGTAAGCAACTGCCGTACCAAGCGGCCCCTACCGGCGCCCACCGCCGCCCGCACAGCCAATTCCCGCTCACGCGCGTTGGCCCGGGACAACAGGAGATTCGCCACGTTGCCGCACGCGATGAGCAAGAGTACGCCTACCGATGCGAGCAGAACCACCAACCCCTGTCGAACGCTCCCCACCACCTCGTCGAGAAGCGGCGTCACTTGAATGAAGAAGCCCGCTCCCGGATCCTCATAGGCCTCCGAGAGGTATTCGGCGACGGCGTCCATCTCTGCCTGAGCTTGTTCGACCGTGACGCCGGGCTCGAGCCGGCCGAAGATGTTGTAGTTCTCACTGCCGCGGGTGCTCATCCGCGCGTCCGACATCGCCATGGACAGCACGAGGTCCATATGCCCGACGGCGCTCACCGTGGGAAAGATCTCGTCGTCGAGGAGAAAATCGGGCTCCAGCACACCCACGATCTCGAAGTCGCGGCCGGAAAAGGAAATCGTTTGACCCACCACATCCGGCTCGCCCCCGAAGGCACTCTGCCACAGCCCGTGGGTGAGCACCGCGACCATGCTGGCGCCATCCTGGTCGTCCCCCCGGTCAACGAGACGCCCCAGCGTCGGCGTGCCGCCGAACATGTCGAAGAACGACGACGTGACCCGGATGAACCCCACCTCCCGTGGGAGTCCCCTTCCCGTCATCGTCACCGCCCCGCCCACACTCATCGTGACGTCTGCGAACACGTCGTTCCTGTCACGGATGTCCACGAATTGCGCCGGCGAGAACCAGTCCTTCTCGATCTCCATGCCGGTTCGCCCCTGCCACAGGACCACGAGGCGGTCGGCGTCGGGAAACGGCAGCGGATTCAACATCAGCGCATTGACGACCGTGAAAATCGCCGTGGTGGACCCGATGCCCAGGGACAGGGTGAGAACGATGATGGCGGTGAAACCCGGCGCCTTGCGCAGCATGCGCAGGCTGTGGCGAACATCCGATAAGAAGAAGCGCACTATTCCATCTCCGCGACGGCGAACGCGCCGTCCGTCTGAGAGTTCCAAGCGTCGCAACGCGATGGCGTCGCGCAGCATCCCGACCGCGAGGGCCGCCGCGGTCCCCAGGCGCCTCCCCCGGGGCTTCCCGGCGACCCCGTACCACAGCTCGCCGTCCCACTCCGCCCGCCACCGCCCCTGGACCATGCCCGGAACGATCCACGCCACCGCCCGCATCCACGCGTCGAGGAGGTGATACGCCAGGGGGAGTGAGGTGGCCTTCTCTGGATGGTTGGCCATGATCAGGCCGGCCGCGTCCGGGGACCCGCGTCGTCGAAGATCTCGAGGTGCTGGCGGTACCGCTCGGCGGCCCGGGCCAGCGCCTCCCGGCCCTTGTCGGTCAGCTGGTAATTCCGGCGTTGGGGCCGGCGGTTGCCGAAGGCCTCCTCGGGAGTTTCCCATCCGGACCGGACCAGCCCCGCCCGCTCGAACCGGCGGAGCAGCGGGTAGACAGTGCCGCTGGGCAGGCTCGTGTGCTCCATGATGTCGAAGCCGTAGCCCCTCCCCTTGGAGAGGGCCTGGAGCACACAGGCGGCAGGGTACGTGATGCGTCGCATTCTATCTGTTATCCTACATAGTGTCTATGCTATCCTACATAGTATCCTCTTTTACGTCAAGTCTGGATCCGGGGTTTCAGTGGCCATGCATCGTCGGGCTTGGGGGATGGGACCTGGCCGTCCGAATCCTGACTGCGTATTCTGCTTGGTCGGCGAAGGGGTCCGGCGCAGCGCCGCGCCTTGCGATTCCTCTCGATCGGTTGACGTCACACGACGGAGGAAGACACATGCTGAGTTCCTGGGCCATCGCGTCGCTGACCCTGCTGTCCGGACCCACGGTCGTCTGCCACGACCTCGGTCCCCTCGCTCGGGGCCACCGATTTGATCTCGAAGCCCTCTACGCCCAGGGCAAGACCTACGTGGAATTCCGGGACGCGGCGACGCGGCGGGTCCGGGCCTGGAACGAGCACTATACAAATGCCCAGTTGCCCGACGCGCTCCACGCGCGCCTGGCGGCACTGCCCGGCTCGTGGCGACTCCTCGTCGTGGCCGAGGACTGGTGTGGGGACTCCGCCAACACTATTCCCTATGTCGCCAAACTGGTGGACGTGGCGGGCAATCTCGACATGCGCATCATCAACTCCACCGTGGGGCGCGCCATCATGGAGTCACACCGGACGCCCGACGACCGTGCCGCGACACCGACGGTGATCTTGCTGACCGAGGATTTTCAGGAGGCTGGGTGCTTCGTCGAGCGGCCGCGCCTGCTGCAGAACTGGTGGTTGTCGAATGAGGACAAGCTCAGCGAGAAGGAACGGCTGGATCAGAAGTACGCCTGGTACGCTGAGGATCAGGGACGGGAGACCCTCGCGGACATCGTCGCCATGATCGAGGCTGCCGCAGCCGGCAACCCGACCTGTACCGGACCGTGAATTTCGTCTTCGAACAGATCCGCACCGGCGGTGATCGGAACTTCGCCTATCTGATCGGCGATCGAGAGAACAAGGTCGCCGCTCTCGTGGACCCGTCGTACGACCCCAAAGCTGTTGTCGAGCGCGCCGAGGCCCAAGGACTTCGCATCGCGTACATCCTCAACACCCACGGCCACGCCGATCACGTCAACGGCAACGCCGAGACCAAGAAGCTCACCGGCGCACCCATCGTCGCGTTTCGCAATGCCACGCCGCAACCCGACGTGCCGGTAGACGACGGCCAGGTGCTCGAGCTGGGGTCGCTCGCCCTCGAAGTGATGCACGTTCCCGGCCACTGCGGCGATCACATCGTGATCTACCTCGAGGACCAGCGGGTCGCGATCACCGGTGATCATTTGTTTGTGGGCAAGATCGGCGGGACGAGCACGGAGCGCGCTGCCCGGACCGAGTACGAGAGCCTCCAGAAAACCCTCGATCGACTCGCCGACGACACCACGATCTGGCCCGGGCACGACTACGGGTGTCGACCCTCCTCGACGATTGCCCTCGAGAAGGCGACGAATCCCTTCTTGCTGCGCATGGGGAACGTCGAAGAATTCCTGCAGCTCAAGCGGGACTGGGCGGCGTTCAAGGCGGAGAACGGCCTGAAGTAGCGA
>JBDHHA010000240.1:0-4271 GCA_039589615.1 Gemmatimonadota bacterium | reverse complement strand
ACCTATAATCCCCTGGCTGGGCCAGAGTGTCCAGTCATGTATTTTGTTGACGGGATAATGGTGGGAAACGCACGGGATAGTGACATCGACAGTTTCCTGGCTATTCACCAAGTCGAAGCCATCGAGTCCTACGTTGGAGTACAGGTGCCCGTTACGTTCCAGCATCCGGCGGCACGGTGTGGCGTCGTTGCGTTCTGGACAGGGCCGCAAGACACGACGTCAGATTCGAATAGCTCTGCGCTGGCCGGGATCGCGGGCGCCGCAGCAGGTGTGGCCCTAGGGCTCGCGGCTCCGTCCAACTGTTCCACTTGCCTCTTTGATACTGGCCGGGTCCAACGCACCATAGGAAACGCGATTGTACTCGGGGTACTCGGGGTCGTGATCGGGCGGTTTGTCCATGGCAGTGGAACGTCGCAGTCAAGCGTTGCTCGAGGCGTCGGGATCACCGTCCTCCCAGGGGGTGACAGGATTGTCGGTGTGGCCGCTACGATCTCGTTCGGCACTAACCCGTTGCACCATCGGTCGCCTCAACAAAACCCGAGGTGACCTGGATGGCGCAAGCACTCAATGAACAGCGAGGGAGACACATCCCGATCCCGCTTGCCGCTTGCGATCCAGTCAATGAATGGTGCGACCAATGACTCCACCGCATCCGTAACGACGGTCTTGCCAAGTCCTCGCTCAAGTACGGTGCTTCACTGCCCCGCCGTGCTCCCACCCCTACAGTACCTCCGCCCAGTCGGCTAAAGATGTGAACTGTTGCGTACACCGCCATGCCGCACGCAGACTCCCCTGCTCACTACATGAGCACCTGCATCAAGAGTCGCAGATTTGGCCGCAGAAACCCACAATCCCATCCTGCTCGCGGCGTTGGTGCCTGCTCCGAATCCTGGCGCATGATAGCGTGGGTGTCCACAATCCTAGATGTTGACTCACGTCGCGCGAAGCACGTCTATCGGACTCGCCCGGGACGCACGGATTCCGGGCACCACGGCCGCGGCGATCGACACGGCAATGAGCACCAGCTCGGCACCGATCAAGGACACCGCATCCGTGGGGTTGACATTGTACAACCACTGTGACAGAAGTTGGGCCGACCACATGGCCACCAGGGCTCCGATGGCCGTTCCCGCCAGGATCATCACCGTCCCTTCGTGCAACACGAGGCGGATCAAGTCGCTTCGCCGTGCGCCGAGTGCAATACGCACGCCAAACTCCCGCATCCGGCGATTGACGGCGTAGCTCAACACGCCGTACAGCCCGATAGTGGCCAGGGAAAGCGCAAAGGTGCCGAACAGGGCAAACAAGGTTGCCATAAACCGGCGCGCCGCGACGAAGTCGTCAAAGAAGCGGAGCCAGGGTCGGACTATGGGCACCCCCACACCGGGCAGAACATCCCGCACTTGCCGGCCGAGCACCACGGCGAGCCGAGGGTCGTTGTCCCTGGATCGAACGACGAATTGCACCACTCGGCTGTCGTACTGCGGCGGGAGGTGGAACACGGCTGGCTCGGGGGGGAGGTCGGGATCACTCACGAAGAACATGGAGACATCGCGCGCCACGCCAATGACCGGGACCCACTGTTCTGGGGCGTCCGACCCGCCCAGCTTGATCAGCCGGCCGATGGGGTCCATGCCCGGCCACAGCTTGGCCGCGGCAGTTTCGTCGACGATGACGGCGCCGCGGCCGGTGCGGTCGCCAGCCGCGAAGTCGCGTCCGCGGCGGACCGTGATGCCCAGCGTCCGCAGAAAGGTCGGTCCCACGGCAAAGTACGTCCGCAGTTGCATTACGCGGCCGACGTCGTCGGAGGTCATGACCAGGTCTTCAGCCACCCGCACGCCCCACCACGACGCATCGGCCACGGCGGGATTCCCCTGGAGCCGCCCTAAGGCCTGTTCCACGGTGTCGTTGAAATCGGTCTGCTCGTAACGCTCCGGCGGTAGGCGCAGCATCACCCTGAGCAGGCCGTCGGGGTTGTACCCGAAGTCGTACGCGCCCACCCGCAGCGCCGCCTTGAACAACAGTCCTGCTCCCATCAACAGCACGATGGCACCGGCCACCGCAGCGATCACCAACGGGTTGTAGGCGCGCCGTGTGCGGCCGGTCGTGGTGCCGGCGCTGTCCTTGAGCGGCTCTGCGGCGTCCACGTTGGCGGCCATCACGGCCGGGAGCACGCCGAAGAGCATCATCGCGACGATGGTCGCCCCCAGGGCGAAGGCAAAGACGCGCCACGACAGGTGCGGGGCAAGGCTCCCCACCAGAGGCAGATCCGGCGGGAGCTGGGCGATCAAGACGTTGACGCCCCAGACGGCGACCAGCGCGCCCAGCGCTCCTCCCGCGAGGCCGAGGAGCCCCACCTCGAGCAAGACGTCCCGGACGATCGTGCCCTTTCCCGCACCCACGGCCATTTGGAGGGCCACGTCGCGCCGGCGGCTGATGCCCCGCGCCAGCATGAGGTTGGCCAGGTTCCCACACGCGATGAGGAGGACGGCGATGGCGGCACCCGCCAAGGCGCCATGGAAGCGGCGAAAGCGCATGGGGTCAGGCCGCACCGAGTGGAGATCGAACCCAAAATCCTGCCGGCCGACACCGTAGCGGTTGCGCAACCGGTCTGCCGCTGGGGCGAGCTGCGCCATGGCGGTTTCCAGGTCGAGGCCTGCGCGGAGGCGGATCACTGGGAACCTGGCGCCTCGTCCAGTGCCGCTGGCCTCCACCGAGTGGGGCGCGAGCAGCCACACGTCAGTGCGAAACGGGAAGTCCATCCCATGGGGTGTCACGCCGATCACCTCGTACGTGGTGCCGGCCATCGATAGGGCGGCGCCCTCGAGGGAGCGATTCCCGAAAAGTCTCCTGCGGAGTGGTGCGCTGATCACGACCCGGGTCTGTTCGTCGGCGTCGTTCTGCCCGGATCGAAACAGGCGGCCCTCCATCGGCTGGACGCCGAGCAGATCGAAGAGGTTGTCCGTCACACTGGACACGGACGCATTCTCGACGTTGTTGGGCCCCTCCACGAAGACGGTTTGGAAACTGACCAGGGCGATCTCGTCGTGGATGCGAGCCCCGTCCCGCACCTCCAGGTACTTATCGTGCCAGGTCACGGTTCCGCCGGAACCAGTACCCCATTGAGTCACGTAGAACAGCCTGTCGGACGCTGTGAAGGGGACGTAGGGATGGATAACGGCGTCGAGGGCGGCGAACGTGACGGAGGCCAGACCGAGGGAAATCCCCAACGACAGCACCGCGACGGCAACGAAGCCGCGGGAGCGGGCTAGAGACCTGAGGGTGTATCGGAGAGCCAGGAGCACGGTTCCTCGCTGCGGAATGCTGGGGCGGTTCTTCTTTGTGAAGGTTCCATGGTCTAAAGCTGTATCTCCTTGGCTGCCGTAGGCCATGCTACCGAGTGGCATTGGGACTGCTGGCCATATCCCAAGCTGCCTGCTGACGGCCTAAGGGCAAGAGTTGGCCTGAAGGCCATTCAGATTGACGGACGTTGCCAGGCCGAAGGGCTGCCTGGCGGGGAGGACCTGTGGGGTGCGCCAGAATACACGCTCCCGACGCGCTTCTCGACGGCTTGGTGCGACGCAGGTGAGCCGATGGCAACTGAGGGATCAGAGGAAACCCCAGCACCGCACCGGAGCGCGAGGAGGGACCCGGCGGCCCAGGCTGCCCCCAGACGCATCTCGGTCAATTCTAGGAGCGGGCCGGATACGCCCGCACGGACGTATCCACCATCGACGTCCATTTGAACGCGCTGTGCCTGGGAGTGTACTGTTGGAGGTCACGAGCTCTCGCCAGAGGGGCCTCATGCGCCGCTGCCTTGCCCTGTTTGCCATCCCCCTCGCCGCCTGCGCCACCGACACACCGGAGCGCTTGGGTGCGGTCGTTCGTGACAGCGGAGGCGTCCGCATTGTCGAGAACACCTCACCGCAATGGCTGGAGGGTCAACAGTGGCGTCTCACTGAAGAGCCCATCGTAGATATCGGGGGCGGAGACACGGCGGAAGAGCAACTCTACCGCGTGCAGGGGGCCGCACGGCTCTCTGACGGACGGATCGTGGTGGCGGACGGTGGGTCGCAGGAGCTGCGATTCTATGCGCCGAGCGGGGAGCATGAGCGGTCAGCCGGCGGGCGAGGAGGCGGTCCTGGCGAGTTTGAATACGTCAGCTTGGTGGCGGCCGGATCCGGTGACACGATATGGACAGCTGATCGCAGATTGGATCGTGTGTCCACGTTTGGAGGCACGGGTGAGTTCATCCGCTCGGTCAGCCTGGA
>JBDHHA010000239.1:0-4296 GCA_039589615.1 Gemmatimonadota bacterium | reverse complement strand
CGAGACCCGTTCTTCTCGATGGCGAAGGCTACCGCCGTCCCGATCTGGAGGAGATACACCCCATCGGTGCCGTCGTACAGGCCGACACGCCGGGTCACGTCAGTCGTGCCTCCATTCGCGTCCAGCAGGAGCGTGAACATCGCAAGCTGGGACTTACCCGGCTGGTAGTTCATCCGGCTGTAGGACTGGCGCTTGATCGTATCGCCAGCCTCGACGTGCATCCGAACACGAGCATCCGTAGCCGAGTGGACACTCGTGGCATTCGTCGAGTTGTTCGTGATCTCCTCGTCGTACAGCAGCGGCAGCTTGTCGTGCAGGTGCTTCGAGTCGAAGAGGGTCAGCGGCTCCGATACGCGCAGTCGAGAGAACGCATCGCGGAACTGGTGGGGGACATCAACGTAGAGGGGCGAGGTCTCGGAAACCGACAGGATGCTGCCCGCGCCACTGAGGAACTTCCGAGTGCTGCTGCTCATGCTGTTACCGCCGCCTCAGTCATCCGGTCGAAGTGTCCCGTGAAGCGAACCGTGTTCGCGTCTCCCGCGTCTACATAGGCCGCGACGGTGTACGCCGTGCCGCCGCCGTGCTTGCGGAAGCGGTCGCCCTGGAGCGCCCAGAGGTCCGCCTGGGCAGGCACTACGACCTCGACAGTGCTGGCGTCCACGTCAGCCTGCACCGTGTCGTCGTTCGGGTTCAGGATCAGGTTGACGACCACGTCGGTCGTGCCCGGGTTCCAGAAGTGCAGGAAGATGGCGTCGATGGAGTCGGCCTGCGAGATGGAGTGGATCGTGGTCACGCTGTTCCAGGCGGTGCCGCCAATCTGGATAGCCTCGCCGTACTGGCAGCCACTCAGCGCCTCGGTTCTAACTTCAAGGTTTGCCACTAGAACATCTCCGTCCGCAGGTACTCCGTGCGCTGGCTGCGCTCCGTCACCGACGGTTCAACATATCGAATCCGAGTGTGGAACCGATGCACCTTTATGTTGTGACTGTCCGAGTCCCGCGTGAAACTGAGCCGGAACCTGGCGAGGGCGATCTCGTGGATCCCCGGCTTGAACTCGGTGAACGAACTCCAGTTCAGCCCGTCGCGGGTGATGCTCCACTCCAGCGAAAGGCTTGTGCCACCGCCCTCCCAAGACAGAGGGACCGAAGAGTGGTGGTTATAGGCGAAGGTAAGAGCCTCCCAGGTGTCGGGGGAAACACTCTCTGCCTCGACGGCGGCCTCGACGAACACGCGCTGGATAACCGCCGCCGTGAGCTTGGCGGGACTACCTAGCTGCGGGTTCCACGTCTCGTACGTCGCCGTCAGGGAGGTGCCCGTGAACTCCATATAGCCACCAGCGGCTACCACGAGATCCGTCAGCACCGGGTCCTCGGCGGGCTGGAGCACGTCGTCTGTGAACCAGCCATCAACGTAGGTCTCCCACGCCTGCTCCGCGAAGTCGCCAGCGAACTCCTCGGACTCGGTCGGGATCGTCGGGTTGTAGTCCAGATCAACCAAAGAGCTGTACCCGCCGACGGTGTCCTTGACTCCGGCGTATAGCCGGAAAGGGTCGGAGGTCAGCGACGTGGAGACGTTGTCGATGTAGCCCGTCTCTTTGCCAGAGATAAGGGCTACCGGGGTGCCAAGAGTCCAGCCCCCTCGACGGATCTCTACTAGGGGCGACTCTCCGTAGGGGTAGTTCCACGAGTATTGAGCCAGCACACCCTCTTGGTCGGCAGACAGGGACGTTATGCCGCGAGTGACGGAGGCAGCGTTTGCGTAAGAAAGGGTTACGCGAGGACACCGAATCGGTCTCCTCGTCAAACCCCTCGGGTTCTCCGTTTGGACCGCCACCTCGTAAGCATCGCCCGGAGAAATGCCCACGGTCATCGGAACACGCAAGAATGTCTGCCCCGACGGAGCCATGCCCAAAAGAGTCCACGCGCCCTCTGAGCGGTCTTCTGCGTCGGTCGCCCCCGATACGACACGAATGTACACGGACGACCGACCTGCGCGAGCCCTCTCGTCTGGACTGAACCTCCACCCGACCTCTAGGCCCTGACGACGCACGCCGCCTTCAGTAAGCAAGATTGGCGTAGCGACAATCGACTCCGGCCCATCCAGCAGCACGCTGCCCGAGGGACGGTTGCTGCCCATGCCGTAGCCCTCACCAAGCGGGGAGTTCAGCTCGTCGCCGCCTAGAGCATCTTGAACTTCCTCGGTCGCGTCATCGCTAAATACAGCGGCGTCGTACTCGACCCAAGAGACCTCGACCGTCATGTCCTCCGAATACTTGGCCGAAGAAACCGTGGCGAGTAGCTCGTCTCCATCCTTGACGATGGTGTACCCCGTAACGCCAGGCTCCGGCACGGCTGTTACCCCGTCCTCCGCTGGGCTAGACCCCACTCGGTTGCCCAAGACAATGGCCTGACCAGCCGAATACTCGCCAGCAGGCGTTGTAACGACCACCTTCTCGACCAAGTCCGTCCGATGGTCTCGGATATACACATGCGTCGTGACGCCGGACTCGATGACGAAGGGCTCGTCAAGGACAAGGTTGGTCTTCTTGCCCCCCCCACCAGTGTACTCCTGAAGCCGCCCAGATACGCCGCGAGGCAAGATGTCGTGCGACAGGATGAACACGTCTCCGGGCTCCAGGGGGAGCCCCTCCGCCGTCATCTCAAACGAACCAGACCGCTTCAGTAGGCGGTTCGAGTTGAGGAGATAGTTGCCCGCTCGCTCGGCTTGCGCTCGGCTAGTGACCCCAAACAGGTCGGCAGAGTCTACGCGGTAGTCACGGATCGTGGCCTGCTGCGCGTTAGTCAGATCCGGCGAGTTGACTCGCCACACGTTCTTCTCGTAGTTCTCCTTGCGGTCGAGGAACTCTACGTCAATGGCGTTCGGCTTTTGCTCTGGCCCGGTGTACTCGATCTGGAATGTGCCGTCGATAATGGAGCCGCGCCCGATAAAGAAGTCGGGCTGACTACCAGCAGGGAGGGGACGAGCGGACACGACCGACAGCTTGTTGCCGTTGGTTATGGGCGCACTCCTCGCAACGGAGAGCACGTCGATCAGCGCATCCCAAGCCGTCCTCTCGTCGTCGAACACGCCGTTGAACTCGAAGCGGCGCTCGCCCGTAGTGCTGTAGCCTTGCGTCGCGCCGAGGTATGTGCCGTCGGCACCGCTCCACGGCTCCTCGGGTAGCTTATCCCACCAAGCCTTGACCATGAACGTGCTCGAACCGGGACCCCCAGAGCCCGAGTCAAGGTTGTATCCAACCTGCGCGATCTCGTACCCCTCGCCGTCGCCCACATTGATGTTTGTCCCCGCCGTATTGAACACGCGCATGAACGCGCCGACCTGATGGTTGTCCGACGGTGTTGACGGGTAGCCGACAAAATACACCGCGCCCCGCACGGTGCCGTCCGAGTCCTGTGCATCTTCATCGAACCACACGTCAGTCCATCCATCGACCGAGGAGAAGTCTGGACCAATGCTGGTCGAGCCGTCGTACACGACCTCGTCGCAGTAGTTAGCCAGCGCCAGGAACCGGTCGAGGTCTACATCCGTGAAGTCGTACTGCTCGCCCAGCCCGTATCTCGTGTTGGTAATCAGATCTAGTGCAATCCACGCCGGGTTTGCGTTGTACTGATACGAGATAGACGGAGCCTCTGAGTTCTGCCCGTCCCACACCGGAACCAGCTTCCCCTTGACCAGATACGTCAGGTCAGGCTGGCTTCCAGAAACTTGGTCATTGGCAACGATGCTGGTCCCGACAATCGCCGTGTTGGGGTAGGACAGGCTGTCGTCCAGGTATCCAGCGATGTCCGACCACTCTGCATCATCCGACACTTCGCTGTTGGTGCTGTCTTTATTGAGCCTCAACAGGCCGATACGAGCCCTAATACGGCGGTAGGCCGCATTGGGGAAGGAGAGCACGTTGCCCAGCTCCACCCCCGAGGTGGCACCGTTGCCCAGTGTAGCTGTGTCGAACCAAGAAGTGCCGGTGCCCAGGGCGTTATCGACGGAGTTTGTTGGCGAGGCCCCTTCGAACGAGTAGTGCGCCACGACATTCGTAGCGTTCGCCCGCGAAGTCCTCGACGTATACCAGTTGTTGATCTCCTCGTCCGACGCATAGTGGTTGGCGATTATCACGTCGTCCACAAGCCCGTTGAGGTTTACGTCGTTGCCTGCGGAATTGACCCCCTTGGCTCCAGACCTGATCGGCTCATACGCCCCACCGTCTCTCGTCAGGCGCACAAACAGGCTCTTATCATTTTCCACCGAGGTCCATGCGCTTGTCTGAGACCCATTCAC
>JBDHHA010000238.1:0-4473 GCA_039589615.1 Gemmatimonadota bacterium | reverse complement strand
CCCCAATGCCACCCACTACATCCAACTGGATGATCCAGCGGCCGTGATCGCCGCCGTGTCGGACGTGGTGTCAGCGGTGCGCGAGGGCACGCGTGTGGCCAGTTCCAACGAGGGCCTTCAAGAGGGCAGCACGATTGAATGACGATGCCGCCAAACCCGCGCCAAACCCGCGCCCATGTTGTCGCGCAGGTGGCGGGCCTGCTGAGGTAATCAATTCTAAAGCAACAGGAGGGTGAGATGGACGCGAAGCGACTCGTGATCGGAACGCTCGTCGGCGGCATCACGATGTATATCGTCGGTTACCTCATCTGGGGTTTGGCGCTGGCGGACTTCTTTGCTGCGAACGCGGGGTCGGCGACGGGCGTGGCCCGGGAAGTCCCTGTGCTATGGGCGCGGGCGTTGGGGACCCTCTCTCTGGCGACTCTCGTGACACTAGCGATTGGCTGGACACGATCGTCCTCGGTTGGTGAAGCCTTCAAGATTGGAGCTCTGGTGGGGTTCTTGGTCTGGTTTGGAGTGGACTTCCTCCGCTACGGAAACACAAACGTCTGGAATCTCACAATCACCATGTTGGATCCGGTTCTTGAGATAATCCGCACCGGAATCGGCGGTGCAGTCATCGCGGTAACGCTGGGGATGATCGCGAAGCCTCAACCTGGGGAATGAATGCGAGGCGGCTGGTGGTGGAGCGTGGGTCTCACCTCTGACCAATTTCCGCCAGGGCCTCGCGCAACCTGGCGTTGAACTCCTCCGGCCGTTCCAACATGAGGAAGTGTCCCACGCCCTCCATGATCCGGGCGTCGAAGTCGGCGTAGCGACGATTGCCCTCGATGTCGGTCTCGGGAACGGCCGGCGGCATCGCGGCGGCGTTGATGGCACGCACGGGCACCCCGGCGCCCGAGAGCAACGCCCTGAAATCCACGTTTGCCACGTCCCGGGCGAGTCCCAGTGCCGCCGGCTGGTAGGTCGCAGCAGCCTTCTCGATCACCCATTGCACCAGCGCGCTGTCCGCACCCTCCGGAAACGCCGCGTGGACAAACCCGGTCATGCTCTCCGAAAAGCTCCCCGCCAACGCGCTGACCGCCTGCTCGTTCTGCGCGGGATCGATCCGGACCTCCGCGTTGTGCAGCGTTTCCACGCAGACGACGCCCAGCACGCGGCCCGGCAGCCGGCGCGCCGCTTCCAGGACCACCGGCCCTCCCAGCGAATGCCCCACGAGGATGACGTGCTCGAGGTCGAGGGCCTCCACGACGGCCTGCACGTCGCCACCCAGTTCGAGCACAGACCACGCGGCGCGCTGGGTTCCGGATTCGCCGTGTCCCGCCAGGTCCAGCGCCACGACTCGATAGTCGCCGGCAAGCGCATCGAGCTGCCCGCGCCAGAAGGAACGGTCGCAGGCCCAACAGTGGACGAACACCAGCGCGGTGTCGCCGGTCCCGCGGGTGTCGTACGCAATGGGGATCCCGTCCGGCGCGCTCACGGTCCCCCGGACGACGGCGCCGTCGGACGCCGGTCGGCACGCGAGAGCGCACAGCGCGCCCAGGAACAAAGCGGCTCTCATCATTCACACTCTCCCTGTGATCACGACAGCACCTTGATCTTAATGCCACCGCCGTACGGGCGCGGCATTGGGCAGGTTGACGCCCTACGCGCCCAGAACATAGCTTAAGAACACCTTCACAATTCCGGTGAGGGCCCATAAGTAAGGAATTGACGGCAGGTGCCGCTCCCTACCCCACCGCGGCCCCAAGACAGCGGAGTGGTGCCGGTTCTAGGCAACGGGCTGGAAGACGGAGCGGTCCTGACCTGCAATAACACGATACGGATAAGACGGTGGCTACGTCAGGGCGTGCTGTGGCAACGCGGATTACACAGCAAGGTTGTACACAGCAGACGCCGCTGTGTGACTCACGTCCGGGGGCGGATAACACCGCAAGGCTCAAGGGATAATCTGTTATGCAGTTCTGTCTACAACTAGTCAGGAAGCGCAATTAGGCCGTCAACCAAGGGAGATACACATGTCCAGCGAATCTGATCGATCGGCGATCTACGAGCATCGCGATGCGTACAACCAGACTCTCCGCGATGGCGATGTCGAAGGCTGGTTGGCAACGTTGAGCGACGACTGCGTGTTCTTGCCACCCGCGTCGCCTGCTGCGAATGGAAAAGATGCTGTTCGCAAGTGGGCGACGGAGACAATCTTCGACCCGTTCCACGTCGGGCTCGACTATGACTTCGAAGAGCTGGAATTTGTTGGCTCGTGGGCCTTCGGGTGGGGTTGGTTTCAACAGACCCTAACCCCCAAAGCCGGTGGCGACGTAGTGCAGGTACGCGGCACGTTTCTGGATGTCTTCAGGCAAGAAGCAGATGGCAAGTGGTTGCTAGCCCGCGTGTCGTTCAACACGGATCACGAGTGAGCGCTTCCTACCAAGCGCATGCAGCAGACGGCGCGGCTCGGTTTCAAAAGGAAGGCCATTGCCGTTACGAAGGTTGCAGGGTCTGTCACACGATCCGCATCTAGGTGGCTGAGGGGTAGCACGCCGCAGCTGATGCGCAAAGCCGTTAGGCGCACACGTGAGAAAGGGGTCTCTATGGCAAGTGTATTTCTCTTGCTCGTAATCGGATTGCTCACCCCAGGGTGCCGGCCTGATATTCAAGAAGAGGTGTACCTCGACCTTTTCAACGGCGAATCTCTGGACGGATGGGAGGGAGATCCCAGCGTCTTTCGTGTCGTGGATGGTGCGATCGTGGGAGGTACGCTCGACAGTCCGATCGCACGCACCGAGTTCCTCTGCACCACCGAGAGGTTCGCTGATTTCGAGCTGCGTATTACCGCACGTATTGAAGGCAATAAAAATGCAGGCGTGCAATTCCGAAGCGAGCGAGTGCCGGGGAGTAGCCAGGTAGCTGGATATCAGGCGGACATGGGATTCATCCCGAAGATTTGGCTTCCCCTGTTGTCGGACGTGACACCTCCAGACACAGTCGGAACGTACCCGATTTGGGGCAGCCTTCTTGACGAATTCCGTGATGGCACGTCCAGATATCCTGATCCCGAACTTCCGTTTTGGCTGCTCACAGTAGCGGACCAAGATATCGTCTCCGGGGCTCTCCGCCCGGACGATTGGAATGAAGTCTCTGTGACCGCGATCGGTCCACGGATTGAGATTGGTCTAAATGGCACCAGGACGGTTGAGTTTGTTGAGGAAGAGAATCTTTCCCAGACGGGCGTGATCTGTTTACAAGTACATGATGGCCCACCGTCCATGGCTTGGTACAAGGACATCAAGATCCGACAGCTATCGGGGGAGCATCTGCAGTGATTTGGCCGCTTGTCCCGGACTGCCTATTGTGACGGATGGAGAAACGTGGCGCCTAACAGGCCAATGCACCTGTCAGGCGCTTTCGTTTTAAAGGAATCCATTATGTTGGAGTGGTCTTCAGCTCCTGGCCCCGGTGCGGGAGGCCACGCGGGTGGCCCGGTACTCAGAACCCGGAGCATGAGATAGCGGGGTCCGAGTATTCGTGGCACATTGTAAACCTAGGGCGGCGGTTCGCCACCCAGATCGCAGCCTCTGAGCCGACGCACCTGCCATGAGTGATGTGCTCACCGACTAACACCCGCCCTCGTGGACCGCTACGCCATCCAAGAGGAACTCGGCGCCGGCGGCACGGCCCCGGTCTACCTTGTGAAGTCCGGGGGGACATCTGGCTACTTGAGACGCTGAGGTAACTGGCTACCCGAAATGACCTTTCATGTCAGTGAGGAGCCCGGCTTTTCCAGACCTCATCGGACGCTCCTGCTGACGGCAACGGCGATGACGGCGCTGGTCGTCATCATGGGCGGAGTCGTCTGCGTCACCGAATCGGGGAGCGGGTGCGCCGATTGGCCGCGCTGCTACGGCCGGATGGTGCCGCCGATGCAGAGCGCCGCCATCATCGAATACACCCATCGGCTGTTCGCCGCGCTGGTGTCGCCCCTCATCATCGCGGCCGCCCTGGTGGGCTGGAGGAAGGCGCGTTCAATCAGGTGGGTGAGCCGGCCGCCTGTGCTGGCCGTGGTACTCCTGATCGCGGTCGTCGCGTTTGGCGCGATCGCGGTGCTCCGGGGACTGCCGCCGTGGGCCGCGGCCCTCGACGTCGGGTCGGCGCTGATGGTGCTCGCCCTCATGCTGACGTCCACGATCGTTGCGTTCTCCCGTTCCGACAATCCCAGGCTCGCCGACCGGCTGTCGTTCTCCAGTGCCTTCGTCCGGCTGGCCCTGGTGGCGGCTGCGGGCGTTTTCGCGGTTCTCGTCGGCGGGGTGCTCGTCGCCGAGGACGGCTCGACCGTGCGGTGTCTGGGCTGCCTCGGGGTGCGGCCGGGACCGGACACCGGCGCGTTCGTCCGCTGGCTCCAGGTCGGGCGCGACGCGATCTCCGGTGTGGCCGCCGTCTCGATCGCCGTCCTCCTGGTAGCCGCGTGGCGGACCG
>JBDHHA010000237.1:0-4337 GCA_039589615.1 Gemmatimonadota bacterium | reverse complement strand
GCGTTTTCGTCGCGCGAGAACGGCTCGGAGGGCGTCGTGCCGTCCAACTCCTGGGCGTTGTACTGAACGGTCAGCGTCTGAAACGACTGGACGAGGGGGTCTCGGTTGGACATAGGGGCGGCCTCTCCGCCGTCAGTGTACCCCGAGCCCGACGCGCTACACCAGTCGGCCCGTCCGCGTGCGAATGGCAGCCAGCGGGGACATTCCTGGCCCGTGCCTCTCCGCTTCAATCGTAGCCGTCACCAGTTCGTCCTCGCTGTGGTTGAGACCCAGGCCGGGCTGCCTGGCGAACCACCACTCGTACTCCACGGCGGGCCCTTCCCAGTGATAGAGGTTGACGGTCGGGTCGTAGTCGCCCAGGTCGGGGTAGCGGGACAGCCAGTCCCCGATGTCGTCAGCGAGGGCGTCGTCGCTGAGGTAGGGCATCTTCGACCAAACCTCAAACTGGTATTCGACTCCCCCTACCGGCACGGAAAAACTCCCCTGATAGTTGTTGGCATCCTCGCGCTGGTGCCCGAAGGCCACCGGCTCCTCGACAGTCGGGGTGGGGATGGGGAGCGCCACGTCGCGGAACTCGGCCATGCGTGCGGTGTACTCGTTGAGCGGCGCGGCGTTTCCCTTGCCTCGCAACTGCTCGACGTGGCCGCGGTCGAGTCCGCGGTGGATCTGCGAGGCCGCCCAGTTCCCCCGCTCGCCACCCAACTGCCGCCGGCGGTCCTGGAGGATCTTGAGGGGGTACTCTCTTCCCGAGAGCAACTCCCACTCCATCGTCGCGTGGGGGAGGTTGTCGGGGTCCCGCAGGCTGAACAGGCGCATGTTCAAGCCGAGATCCTCGACCCGGTAGTAGTCACGCTTGTTGGTGCAGTGCCCCATGAGGCCTCCCTCAAAATCGAGGTCGGCCTGCGTCGTGAGCTCGCGGACGGTCCACCCGTCGGGCCACTCGTAACGCGTGACGCCCGGGGGCTTCTCCATCGCCTCGAGTCGCTGGACCTCGCGCCAGTTTCTGGCTCGGTAGTTGGCCTGGTCGAATGTCAACGGCCCCAGGTCAGTACCCGTAGTCCTGGCCCAGACGGAGATACCGCCGAAGGCCTTGACGAACTCGTCCATGTGGACCACGTACTGTTCACGAATGAGGGAGCCTAGGTCGCGGCGGATCTGCGTGGCGCGGTGGACAAACTCAGGCGGCGCTGCATGCAGCTCGCGCAGAAGGTTTACGGCCTGGCCGACGTCCGCGACGTTCTCGATCTTGTCTCCCATCGAGATCATGTACTCGCCCTCGGCCCGTCTTTTGGGGCGCGCCCCGGGTGGCGTCCTGGTCTGAATCGTCCCTCCCTGGCGCACGGTGAGCCTACCGAAATCGTGGATTCGCTCGAGTGCGCTGCCGTGAACCGTGTTGAGTTCGCGCGCGATCCATGGAAGGTGCTTCTCCTCGGCTGTCCTGCGAAGGTGCGGGTGGCGGCCGATGATCTCCCCCAGGAACCCGAGGGTCGCGTCGATCTCCATGGGGTACCCGCGGGCTCCCGCATCGCGGAGCGTGTCCCAGTGGATCCGGTAGGCCATGGTGACGAACTGGTGGGCACCGGCAGCCTCCGCCCAAGCAACGAGCGCGTCGGTGACGACGGTCCTTGGATACCGGGGAACCAAGTAGGCGGCGCGACGGTCAATGGGATTGTCGGCTCGGAGCAGGGACATTTCGTGGGCCAGGTCGACGGGGCGATCCACAAATACGTGCTCGATGCGAGACCAGTCAAAAAAGTAGATGGTTTGGCCGCTCGGGAGTTGGCTACGCCAGAAGCTGATCGCCCAGTTGTCGGGCGCCGAGATCCGGTACATGGCCGGGTGGTCCTGACGACGCAGCGGGGCGAGATCTGCCTGCCGGGCAAACGTCCGGTAGGTCACCTGGGTGGTGCGATCCGGGTCCGCGATGTACTGGACGAACTCCCCGGGGAGCTGCGGGCAAGCGGCCCAGTAGCTGTAGGCGGGCCCTTCAGCCACAAAAGGGACAGTACCACGGGAGGGAGCCGTCACACTCCCCCCCGTAGACTGTCGCCAGTTTCTTCCTGCTCACACGAGGAGGAGGTCATGGCCGACCCCCACAGCGCAGCGAGTGTACACGCCGCAGGGCTCCACGCCAACTGGACAGAGTGAGGCCTAGGGCGCCGAGATCACTCGACTAAAACGCTCGCCAGGAGCCGTTTCTCGGCGAGCCGACGGCTCAGTCCTCGGGAACGAGCGCGATCTGGCAGCGGCGGATCTGAGCGGTGTTGGCTACCCCGGCGCGCTCAAACTGCAGTTGGATGTTCGGAGTGTCCCCGTCGCTGTAGCTGAGGAGCCCAGAGCCCGAGAACGCCACGTACTGGTCGGCCCCGCTGGACGAGAAGCCTCGCTCGGTACCGTCCACGAGTACGCGCGCAAAAATGCCGCTGTTGGCGACCACCGACTGCACACGGATCTCGCAGTACCAAGTGAGTTGCCAGTTCCCTCCTTTGACCGAGGGCAGCGACAAGACGGCGGCATCGTCCGGCGCCGCGTTCGGATTGGTCTGCTGCGGCAGCACGTTCACCCGCTGCGGCGTGTCGACCAGGGCGACCCCGGTGTGGGCCGCGACCACGCCGTCGAGGGCTGTCTTGCCCGGCGCCGAGAGTGCGTCGACAAACACGATGTCCACGATGTCGCCGTTGATCGAACTCTGAACCAGTGCCTGGTCGACGGCAGCGTCGGCCTCGATCTGCGCCTGCAGTGCCTCGAGGTTTGGCTGACCGCCGGGGGGCAGGCTCGTGAAGTCGGTGGAGATCGAATACTGGTACGTGGTCTGTGGCATGGGTCCTCTTTCCTTTTCTCTCTCTACGCTACGCGGCGCAAAGTGAATCGTGATCCACTGGCGACAGTGAGCGCCGTGCCGCTCGTGCCCAACCGTTGGGCGTCGACGCCTATGACGTCGTTTTGCGCAAGGTCGAGCGTGAGGCTCATCGAGGCGGTGTCCTCGCCGTTGGCGGAACTGCGGTGGTAGGCGTACGCGTTTGTGCCCGGGACCAGGATTCCGTTGTTCGTGAGGTACGAACAACTTGTGATCCGGGAGTTGCCGTTCGTCGTGAGGGTCACATCAAACTGCGCCTCGTAAGTTCCCGCCTCCAGTACCTCGATGGTTCCGGCAATCGGATCGAAGGTGTAGAGCCCCGTGGACATATTTTTGGAGACCGTATCGAAGATGACCGGGACGGTCCCCGTGAAGGCCTGGCCGCCGGCCGCGTCGTAGACGCTCACGACACAACCGACCGAGTTGACGGGCGTCGTGAGGTCGGCACCGATGAACGACCACCCGAGCGTCTTGAGATAGTCGTCGAGGTCTTCTTGTGCCTCCGCGCTAACGGGGTCCGGGAGGAGTTCGATGTCGACAAAGACGAGGGGACCGATCTGCGAGACGGTCCCTGTTACGCCAACCGGAAGTTGGCTGTTTATGTCCTGGGCGGTGAAGTTTCCGTCCCATTTGTAGCGTCGAATCATCAGCCGTACTCCGCTTGGACTGTTACGCCGTCAGGCGAGTTTCCGATGCCCGCCGCCTTCGTGATCTCCACGTCGACGTTGTCACCCGCAACAACCGCTACCGAGTTCACGGTGTCGCTGGCCTGGCTACCCGTGCTCGCCAGGGTGACCGTGAGTGCTGTGGCGATCCCGTTGACGCGCACCGTGTAGACAATATCGTTGCCGTTGCCGTCGGGGTTCCCGTGGCGCGCGTAGAGGTTGCGAAGCGTGCCAGCTCGCACCGCGACGTGGCGAGGGTTGGTCGTTCCGTCGGTGCCGGCGATCTGATTCTGCGCACCCCAGGGGTCGAGGTACCTCGTGCTCGTCGTGCCCCCGACGCTGTTGTTCCCCCACGCCATGAGGGCGCCGGCGGAGCCGGTCGGCCCGGTCGGGCCTGTTGGCCCCGTCGCTCCTGCCCCAGTGGGGCCCGTCGGGCCGGTCGGGCCAGGGATCGTAGAGGCTGCGCCCGTGGGGCCGGTCGGGCCGGCGGGGCCAACCGCTCCCGTGGGGCCAGTCGGGCCCGGTACCGTCGAGGCCGCTCCCGTGGGGCCGGTCGGGCCGGGGGGTCCTACCGATCCCGTGGGGCCGGTCGGGCCGGCGGGGCCAACCGCTCCCGTGGGTCCAGTCGGGCCGGCGGGTCCTACCGATCCGGTGGGGCCCGTGGGGCCGGGCACCGTCGAGGCCGCTCCCGTTGGGCCGGTCGGGCCGGCGGGGCCAACCGATCCAGTGGGGCCGGTCGGGCCGGCGGGGCCAACCGCTCCAGTGGGTCCAGTCGGGCCGGCGGGGCCAACCGCTCCAGTGGGGCCGGTCGGGCC
>JBDHHA010000236.1:0-4337 GCA_039589615.1 Gemmatimonadota bacterium | reverse complement strand
AGGGCGGCACATGGATCTCACCCTGCTCAAAAACGCGCAGATCTTCGCGGACCTCGACGAGGAAGAACTCGCCACGGTCGGCGAAATCTGCACCGAACAGTCGTTCAAGTTCGGTAAAAAGATCTTCAGCGAGGGCGATCCGGGAAACCGCCTGTACATCGTCTCGGAAGGCGAGGTCCGCATTTCGCGCGACGTGCCGGGGTCCGGAGAAGAAGCCCTGACCGTCCTGAAATCGGGTGCCTGCTTCGGAGAGATGGCGGTGTTCGACCGCTCCGAGCGGTCCACCGACGCCATCGCCAACGTAGACTGCAAACTCATCACGATCACTCGCGCAGACTTTGAGATACTAATGGACTTCAACCGCGATCTGGCCTACAAGGTGCTCTGGTCGGTTGTGCGGCTGCTGTGCGAACGATTGCGCATCACCAACGATAATCTTCGCTCGTTCTTGGCGATGTCCATGTTCTAGCCGAAGGCACGCGTTACCGCTCCCGTCCTTCCACCACGAACTCCGCCCGCTCCTTTCCGCGAAACACATCTGCCGCAACGCGACGTACGTCGTCCGACGTCACCGCGCGGAGTCGGCCGGCCGTCGCCGGCAGCGACTCCAGATCGCCATGGATCCAGGCTTCCAGAATCTCTCCGGCCAACGCCTGGCTGCTCTGCAATCGGAGCTGCAGAGCACCAGCCGCATGATTTCTGGAGCGCTCGATGTCGGCTTCGGCAATGTCCTCTGCCCCGGTTGCCGCCAGTTTTTCCAGCATCGCGTCCCGGGCTTCAGCCTCCTTGTCCGGCGACGTGGCGATGTAGGTGAGCACCGCTCCGGCATCATGCTTGAGCCACGGCATCGCCGCCACGGTGTACGCCAACGAGCGCACCTCGCGCAGTTCCTTGAACAACGTGCCCGCGAGCCCGCTCAAGAGCGATCCTGCCACGATGAGTGGGAATCGATCATCGGACCGGTACGGTGCGCTTTGGAACGCCATGGCAATGGCCGATTGCGCCTTGTCTCGCGTCTCGCGGCCCCGGTCCGGCTTCCACGGTCCGATGGAGGTCTCGCTGCGCGTGGCTCGACCACCTTGCCACAAAGCAAACGGCCCCAGGGCCTCCACCGCCTCGTCGGAGGTGAGATCACCCACGGCGACGACGGTCAGCCTCCGACTGCGCAAGTTCTCCGCCCAGCGCTGGACCAGGGCGTCGTCGAGACCGGCGACCGTCTCCGGGGTTCCGAGAGCCGGGAGGCCGTAGACCGACTCCGGCAGCGCCAACGCCAGGACCTGCTGGATGGGATAGCCGAACATGTCGTCCCGCTGGCGCCTCGCGTCGCTGGCCTGGAGCGACCGCTCCACCGCCACGTCCTGGGATTCGAGGTTCGGATCGCTCGCCACCGTGACCACCAGACGCGCCGCCTCGGGGAGCACGTCGGGTCGAACGGCCATCCCCCACCCTACGGCGTCCGCCGAGGCCGACGCGCCGATCGGACCACCCAAACGCTCGGCGGCGAGGGCGAGCTGCTCCGAGTCCATCCCCCCCGCACCACGGAGCGCCGATCGGGCGAGAAGCGCGGACAGGCCCGCCGTCGACGGGGTTTCGTCTGCGCGGAGGCCGAGAGCGTAGGCTCCCACGAACACCAAGCCGGATCCGGGCTTGGTGCGGACCAACAGGTCGGCGCCGTCGAGCGCGGTGTGGCACACCTCTCCCACCGCCGTCGTCGTGCGGCTGCCCCGTGGCGGCCTCCGTGCCGCCGGGGTGGGAAGGGCAACGCCCCGTACGGGCTCGGGGCGGCCCCCCGTCGGCGGCCACGGCGACTCCTCGAACCGTGTGTGAAAGGCGTCGCCGCCATACACGACGGCCGCCGGCTCGGTTTCCGTCAAATACGTCGCAGCCGCCTCACGGACCTCGTCCCCGGTGGTCTCCACCATTCTCCGGTAGAACTCATCGGCCAGCGCATACCCACCCAATGCCTCGGCGCCCGCCCACAGGCTGGCGCGCCCATCCATCGATTCCACCCGCCGTGACCACTGTACCGTCATCATCGCTCGAACCCGCTCGATGTCACTCTCCGTTGGGCCCGTTTCGCGCAATTGGGCGACGAGGTCGAGGCTCCTGGCGACGGCCTCGTCCATGCGACTCTCGTCTCCATCCAGCACCATCTCGAACACCCCCACCTCAGGCGTGGTGTAGTGAAACGCCTGGACCCCGCTGGCGAGCCCCGGGGCGCGCACCGCGCGAGACAACCACGATCCGCGTCCCGAGCCCAACACCGCCCCAGCCAGATCCAGCCCCGTGGCGGCCGGATGGAGCGTGTCCACGCTCCGCCAGCCGATCACGGCAATGGGCCGCTCGACGTCTCCCCGTATGACCCTGAGCGCCGCAGCGGGGGATTCCTCCTCGCTGGGCGACACGCCGTCGTACCGCTCGTCCGTCCGCCAGTCGCCGTAGGTGGCGGAGGCGAGATCGAACGCCTCGTCCACGTCGAGGTCTCCGACGAGTGCGACGATCGTTCGTTCCGGGGTGTAGCGCGATCGGTAGTACCGGTGCAGGTCGTCCCCCGTCAGCGCCCGCAGGCCCTCCTCCGTGCCGATCCGCCAGCGGCGTATCCGGTGCTGGCCATACAGCAGCCCGTACAGCGTCTCCCCGGCTACCGCCGACGGGGTGTCGAGCTTGCGGTTGGCCTCCTGGATGATGACCTCCAGCTCACGCGACAACTCGTCGGTGTCGAGCCTCGTGTGCATGAGCGCATCGCCCTGGAGGTCCACAGCTTGCCGCAACGCACCGTCGGCCGCGGGCAGCACGGTGTAGTAGACGGTCTTGTCGTAGATGGTGCCGGCGTTGAGGAATCCCCCGAGTCGCTGGGTCTCCCGGGCCAGCTCGCCGGTGGGTCGTCTGACCGTGCCCTTGAAGAACATGTGCTCGAGCACATGCGAGATGCCCACCCACTCGTCCGGCTCGTCGAAATACCCGGCTTTCACGTGCGTCACGGCGGCCACCACCGGGGCCGAGGAGTCCCGCTCTACGAGCAGCGTAAGACCATTGGCGAGTACCCGCCGCTGAACGTTGGACGTCAGTGACATAACGTGACCGTTTTCGAGGGGATGCCGTTGCGGTCAGAACCGAGGAGAAAGAGAGCCGGTTCCACCTCGAACCGGCAGGGGGGTCAGGGGGAAATGCTCAAGAATCCGGCTTCGGCGATTCCACGAATGAAGCTCTCGGCATCGGTGGCGGGAACGGCCACGCCGGTCTGCTCGAGGCTCCTCCGGGCCACCTCTGCCATGTACTGGGCGAGGGAGCCCCCGAGCCATTTGTCGTCGTCCTTGAGGATCTGGAGCAGGATGAGCTCCCAGGTCCCGCGGTAGATGGCGCCGTCGCGCATCGTGACGTTGTGGACCTCACCACCCCGGCGGTGGAGCATCGCCTGCGGCAATGAGAGCTGCGCGCCAAAGAAGTCGAGCTGGTGCGGGTCGAGAAAGGTGCCGTCGGGAAGCGTCGCCTCGACTTCGGCCAGCATCCTGTCGTCTTCGCTCATCGCCGATGCCAGCTCGCGCAGGCGATCCACCCACGAACTCATCTCGGGATCGTTCGCCTCGAGGCGGTACATCGACTTCTTGAGCGCCACGTATCGCCACAGCGCGAGCTCTTCGAAGTGATCCTGAGGATGTGTTTGGTCGTAGTGCTCCAGAGCGCCGTCGAAATCCCCGCGGTCGTACAGCACGTTGCCCAGGTACACCCGCGCCTCCGAGTCTTGCGGCTCCAGCTCCAGTGCACGGCGGAGCCAGCGAGCGGAGGTCTGGTCGTCACCGAGGCGGTGCGCGGCGTAACCCAGACACGCGGTTGCCTCGGCCGACTCCGGTTGCGAGACCAGGGCGAGCTCGAAGAAATCCCGCGCACGGTCGAACACACCCTCACGGAAGAGCGCCCGGCCTACCTGCAGCATCAAGTCGTGATCTTCTCGGAATCCCAGGGCCAGAATCGCATCGAAGCACCGCATCGCCCGATCCTGCTTCCCGACCTTCAGAAAGACCTCACCCAGGCCGGCGAGGCCGTCCTCATTGTTCGGCTCGAGCGCGAGCGCTTCGTGGAACGACCGCAGTGCCCAGGCGATCTCGTCACGAGCAAGGCGGGCGTACGCCAAGCCCACGTGCAATTCCGCAGCTTGGGGGAAGATTTCGAGTGCTTCTCGTAGAACGTTGAGCGCGTCGTCGTAGCGTCCGTCGGTGTAAAACCGATGCGCTCGTTCAGCGTAATCGTCGGAACTCAGAAAGTGATCCGAAATTCGCCGGTCTCCGGGTGGCAAGTCGCATCACAATATAACGCAACTCCCCTTTGCACAAGCGGTT
>JBDHHA010000235.1:0-5201 GCA_039589615.1 Gemmatimonadota bacterium | reverse complement strand
GCGCTGCTGGTGTTCATCACGCTCTATGCGTGCTTCGTGCCGGCGCGGCGGGCGACACGGGTGGATCCTCTGGACGCGCTGCGCGCGGAATGATCGTGGAGATCATGCCGACTCGGTTCCATCCTGAACGCGTGTCAGGAGTTGGCGGAGCGTGTCCTCTCCCATCGCCTGGAGTTCCTCGCCGGTGGGGATCTCGTTCTCTGCGAACTCCAGGAACAGTTCGACTCCGGTCGCCAGGTTGCAGAACTTGATGCCGGTCTTGGTGGTTGCGTCCGGTATCTGATCGGTCGACACGCCGAACCGCACCGGCGACTGCCAGATGGCAATCCAGTCGTTGCCGTGGGGGTCGGTGAATCGCAGAATCATAGGAGGGAATGTAATAGCAAACGCCCGGCATCTCTGCCGGGCGTTTGCGCCTTGCCGCGCTGCGGGATGGCTACCGCATGGCCGGATCAACTGTGAGGGTCGTGGTGCGGGACTCGTTCCCGCGGCGATAGCGGATCTCGACCTCATCGCCGGCCTTGAGGGTGCCCCATCGCTGGCCGCCCTCCGGGGTCGTGAGATCGAGATCCTCGACGTGCGTGAGCACGTCGCCCACCTGTAGTCCGGCTTCGTCCGCCGCCCCGCCTGGCTCCACAGACATCAGCCTGGGGTATTCACTGAACTCCCACACGGCGCTCGAATCCCCGGACGGATAGCGGAAACTGCAGCGCACGCACTGAATGCCGAGTCCGAGGGTGCCGGCCGCTCCGCGACTGCGCAGGGCGTCGTACCGCTCCGCCAAGCGCAGTGTCTGCCGCGCCCGCAGGGATTCCTGTGCTTGCACCGTTTCCCGCACTTGAATTGCGGTTCGCAGGTTCTCGAGCCCGATCGCCACCATAGGCGGTATGTGGCTGGGACCGGCGGATACCATGACTCCGTCACAGGTCCACGCCGGCGTGATATCCACCTCGAACGTCCGGTTGTCTCGGCGAAGGAGCAATCTGATGGGCACGTCCGCCTGGAGGCCGCTTAGCTCCTCGCTGCCGCGTTCGCTCGTCACCGTAAACCCGTTCACCGCCACCAGTACATCCCCGTTCTGAAGCTTGTGGGCTCCGGGGCCGAGGGAGTCGATGCGCCAGAGGATCGGTTCGACGGAGAACTCCCAGCGGAACTTTCCGGTCTCGCCGCGGCGTATAACGAGGCCTTGCCGCAAGACCATGTTGCTGGACACCGCCACCGCGCCGTATGCCCGGCAGGTTCCCCCCTGACAGTGGATCTGCCTTGCACCGATGGTTATTTGCGCCTTTTGCCCTTCTTCGCAGGTCTGCCCGGACGCCGCCAACGGCACGGCGAGCATCGCGATTCCCAAGAGTTTCAACATGCTGCGTTCCTTTCTCTATTCTGACGGCGCAACGAAGTCGCCGTCAGAACCACACGGCGTCACGATGTTCAGGGTTCCTCAGGGATTGGCGTTTCGAGTGAAAGAGCCGGGCCACGGCCTCTAGGAGCTCGTCGTTTTCTTGATCTTGGAGCAGCTCCGCCGTGGCGGCGTACATGATGGCCAGCGCCACCTGGCGCGCCTCTTCCCGCTCTTCCGGCGTCAGCTCTGGCGATTGCTCCGTGAATTGGGCGAGGCTCGCCACGTACCGGCTGCCGGTGGACTGAATCGAGATCGGTGTGGACAGCGTCATTTCGGGCACGGAATTCACCACGCCGTTGATCGCCGCGGTGCGCCGCCCGTATTCGCTGCCAGCAACGAACACCACCACAGCGGCGGCGGCGGCCAACGCGGTGCGGACCGCCGGGTGGATGAACCATCGCCGTTCGGCGTCGCTCCTGTCTCTCCGGGTCCGCAAGGTGGCCGCCACCCTCGCCTTTACCTCGTCCTTGGGAAAGGTGGGTGAGGTGTGCTCCCGTTTCAGGAGGTCGGCAATTCGTGGATCCAGGTTTTCGTCGCTCATCATGTCACTCACAGTGCGTGTTTCAGTGCATCTCTCAGCTGTGCTCGAGCCCGCGAGAGGCGGGCCTTGGACGTGCCCACCGGGATGTCCAGCATCTCCGCGATCTGGAGATGGGTGTGGCCGTCTACGTCGTGGAGCAGCAGCGCCATTCGCATCTCTTCCGGCAGGCCCGCCACGGCCTGGTCGAGGACGAGGCGCAGCTCGATGTCGGGAGGATCCTCGGCGCCATCGGGGCGGAGCAGGGCGCGAAGCTTGTGGCCCCGGTCGGTGTCCCGGCGTCTCCCCTCGTGGGCGAGATTCCGGGCGATGGTGAACACCCATCCGTAGAGCGATCCCCGCCCCGAGTACTGGTGCCCGCGCTCAACGACTCGGACGAAGGTGTCGTGCGTGAGATCGGCAGCCAGCTCCGTGTCACCCGTCATCCTATAAAGGAAGCGGAACACCCTCTCGCTCAGCTGGTCGTAGAGCACCTCCCACGCCGGCGGGGCCCCGGCCCGCACATCCTGGGCGAGGCGGTACTCGCTGAGCTCTATCGTGTCGATGGCTGCCTCCATGCCTCATCCTCTTCTGTCCCTTCACCCTCATGACGGGTGGGGGGGGAAAAGGGTTGCCGCGGTTGCGGGATCACGGCGAAGGACACGTTGGACTGGTACCGGGCCACGTGCGACACGTGGCCCGAAAAGCGCCCGGTTGGAGGGGTTGGCCGCCTGGCGCCGGCGGCGCTGATCAGATCTTCGTCGTCTTCGTGTACTCCTGACCCACCCGCCCCGTCCGGCACGCCTCCGTCACCATGAACCCGGCGGAGTGCTTGGACTGCACGTCCACCGCATCGGCCAGCGTGGCGCCGCACGACGCCTCGACGCACGCCATGATGGCCCGGCGGGCCGCTTCGGTAGCCGGCGCGGCGGCAGGCAGAGACGGTGCCGCGATGCCGGTGAGGGCATCGGCGTTCACGTCCCGCTTCGTCAGGTGGTGATCCCCACCGCTGACGATCTCCCACACGGTGTTGAGCGCATCTTCCATCGGACCGGAGGCGTCCACCAGCCACCCCACCGCGTCCGGTGCGCGCACGGCGCGCCCGCCGAGGAGCAGTTGCAGGAGCTTGGGCCATTCGTCCTTGGTGGCCTTCCGGAACGGCCAGTGACACCCCTCCATCCCCGGTACCACCGGTAGCGTCACCTCCGGGAATCCGAGACTCACGTCCTCCACCGCCACGATGTAGTGGCAGTGGAGTGCCAACTCCAGCATGCCGCCCAGGCAACGCTTCCCGCCGACGAACGCCACCGACCGATTGAACTCGTCGTTGAGACGGCGGGCCGTGCGTGACCACTCGTTGGACACGCGGAACCCCTCGTCCTCGGTTTCCAGGGCGGGGTAGAACTCGCTCGTGTCCGCGCCCACCAACTGGGTGGCCAGGTGGAAGTCGTGGGAGAGAATCACGTTCTGGATGCCGTCGGCCTTGAGCCAATCAATGGCCCGGTTCAACTCGGCATCCACGTCGCCGTTGTACGACTCGCGTCCCACCGTGATGACCCCCACCGACCCGTCGTGCTCGGCGTTGACGTAGAGCTGTTGCCACTCGGCACCCTCGATCTGCGCGAGGGCCTCGGGATGCCAGCTCGTCTTCGCCGCCTCGGGGAACAGCGCGTGGTATCGCTCCACCATCTCCACGACACCGTCGGCGCCGAGTTGCCGCATGACGGCCAGGATGCCGCTCCGGAACTGAGCGCAGATCTCGCCAATGATGTTGAGCTGGGCAAAGTGACTGCGGTGCTCGTGCACCATGAGACTGGTCATCTGGAACAGTGGTCCCAAAATCCAGGTCTCGAACTCCTGCAGGTCTTCGCCCTCGAGTTTCCAGTCCACCAATGGACGGAAGTGGTTGGGCGGATACCAGGTCTGGCCGGTGTCCTTGTGGGCCACGAGGTCGTCCGCCGGCGTGAAGAGCCCGCCGTACACCTCCCCCAAGTGGTGCAAACACGACCATGTGAGGAAGTTCGCGCCCTTCGCCCCGATGGCGTCGTGCGCACGAAGCGGATTGGGACCGAGCGACCGGCGCACGAACTTGTCGATCTTCCAGTAGGGCATGTTGCTCGCTTCGTGGTAGCGGATGGCCGCCAGCGTCACGCCGCAGAACAACACGTCCAGCACGAAGGACCAGTCGTCGCTCACCTTCAGCGGCTGCAACCCCAGCGCCCAGAGGAGCTGGGTGATGGCCGACGGCTCGTCCTCCACGATCTCGAACAGCTTGTTGATCTCGTGCCGACGTCACCGAGCGAATCGCAATGTCCGGAAAAACCTCACGGAACGTCTGGTAGTGCGCCCGCTTGATCTCCAAGATTTCGGGAATCGCCTCGAGCAAGAACTTGGGTTCCAGCTTCGCCAGCTCGGCGGGCAACGTCTTCCCGTCGTAGGTGAGGCGGATGATGTTGCCCATGATCTGGTCGGCGGTGTCCTTGCCGAAGCCTTGCACCAACCCCGGGTACTTGCTGCCGATCCCGTCGGGCGCCCCGGGGAAGTCGAGGGCAACGATGGGGACACCATAGGGCGTGAGGCGCGAGCCGAACTGCATCGCTTTCCCGGCGCCCACGATCCCGTTGCCGCCGGAGATCACCATGGCCCCGCGGTTGTCCGCCGGGCCGAAGACCTGGTCGACCAGATCGGCTGCGTCGGCGGGGAGCCGTGCGCTCTTGAAGACCCAAGCCCAACGTCTCGAGGGTCGGCTGCCGGAGCGTCGTCGTGGTGGTAGCTGTCGTCGTCATGGTCATCTATCTCCTACGCGACTTCGAGGAGGGAGGCGATGCCGATGTCTCCGGCGGCGCAGCCGAAGACGAGCACCTTCCCACCGCCGAGGTCGACGGCTTCTTCCAGCGCTTCGATGATCACCCGGGTCATGGTCGGCCCCTGGGGATGTCCCCACACCAGCGGCGAGCCCGTGTTGTTCATGTTGTGCCAGTCGTAATTCAACATCCGCGAAAAGATCGCATCGTTCACGCTGAATGGATTGTGGTTCTTCACCACCGCGATGTCGTCCATCGTGAGGTCGAGGCGGTGCAAGAGTTTCTGCACGGCCAGGGCCGGCGCCTCGGGCATGAAGGCCGGAAGCGCGCGGACCTCGGTCTTGCCCAGGATGCGAATGTCGATCTCCGGTTTCGGACTCAAGTCCGCCACCCGATCCTTGTGGGCCACCAGCAGGCACGCCATGCCGTCCGAGGCGTGCGTCTGGCCTCCGCCGGTCACGCAGGTATCCAGCTCGTT
>JBDHHA010000234.1:0-4614 GCA_039589615.1 Gemmatimonadota bacterium | reverse complement strand
GTGAAGCAAATGCCGCGGTCGCTCAACCTCGCGCCGCGACGAAGCGTCAACGCCAGCATGAAACAGCGGAGGCTCTGACCGATGGCATTCGACATCGACACCGCCAGCCCCCCGAATCACCAGATCGTCTCCCAGTTCCCGGCCTCCGAGCGCGCACACCGCGTACAGCTCGAGAATATTATCACCGCGGAACACGACGAGGGAACCGGGCTCCACGTCTTGCCTCAAGGCACCATCGCGAACCGGGATAACCGGGATGCCATGTCGCCGAAGGTTGCTGGCATGGTTCACTTCGCCTACTCGGGAACCATTTCCCAGCGCAACACGCTCAACCTTGGCTGGAACGAATACGGCGCACACCGCCCCGGCGATGTCAAGATTGTCGCCTACAGCAGCGTCCCGGACCGCTGGGTGCTCTGTGACGGCACGAAATATGACGGTGCCGCGGCTGACTACGCGGATCTCTTTGCTGCAATTGGGACGACGTACAACACCGGGGGGGAGGTCGGGGACGAGTTCCGCGTTCCGAACATGGGCGGCAAGGCGATCTTCGGATGGAAGTCGGGAGGGGATTCCGAGGGTGACTTCGCGAGTGTCGGCGAAACCAGCACCGACCGCACCCATAACCACGGCGGCGCGGCGGCGATGGGCACCCCCAGCAGCACCATCACTCGCGGGGCGGGCGGAACGGCTGTCGCGGATAGCCTACACAAGCACACGCTCGTAAACGACACCCATGTCCCCCCGTACATGACCTTCAAGGTGATTATCAAACTCTGATGGCGACCCGAAAAGTCACACGGCAGATCGAGGGAACGAACGGACTACGCCGAGAGGTGTTCGCGCCGAACCTCGGCGTGTACTTCGACCGTCACCCGCTCGGGATCCCAGAGAGGGGCCTCGAGGACTGCCTCAATATCCGGCTCAAGGAGGGCCAGATCCGGAACGAGAACATGGGGTGGACACCGTTCAATGACCTCAATCTCGACGACAACCCGGTGCTCCTGATCGACCAGTTCTTCACGCGGAGCGGCTCCCAGATTCTCATCTTCGGGACGACGGAAGACCTCTACTACTTCCACGACGTATCCGCGACGGCGAAGTACATCACGCCGCGCTACGAGGTCGGCCAGGCAAGCATGACGCAAGATAGCGCCAATATCATCGCGGCCGGTGGCGCGGACTGGACGGACATAAAGGTTGGCGACAAGATTTGGATCGGCGACTCAGGGAAGATCGACCAGCACGCCGACTGGCGGACGGTGACACAGGCGAACCCCGCCGTCATCGTGATGGACAGCGTGTGGACTGGCGCTACCGGAAACCAGGATTACACGATCCGGAAGGTCTTCGAGGGCGACCTGGAGGACTTCTGGGTCACCGAGACCTTCCCGGACGCGCAGCCCGCAGATGAGGACGAGTGGTTCGCTACGAACGGTTGCGGCAACTCGATTGTGAAGTGGGACGGGACCGACGATCAGGTGACGGTGGTCAGCGGAACCCTTGGGTTCACGTGCGGCTGGGTCACGCGGTACAAGAACATGATGCTCTACGGGGACCTCCTCGAGAGCGGCGAGCGGAAGCCGCAGGCCATCCGAAACAGCGCGATTGCCAAACCAGAGGATGTGACGAACGACGAGGCGGGTGAGTTCGCGGCCCTCGATGGCGTGGATAGGCTCCTGGCGATCATTCCCCTCGCGGATCTGGTGGTCGTCTACGGGGAGCGCTCGATCAACCTCGTGCAGTACGTCGGAGAGCCCCTCAATTTTCTGATTCGCACCGCGGTCCCGGGCATCGGCCCGCTGGGCGGCCGGGCCGTCATGGACTTCGGGGATTTTCACGAGTTCGTCGCGTCCGACACGGGATACCGCTTCGACGGAATCTCGCTCACCGAGCACGGCGGCCAGTGCTTCCGTGAGGTGCTCCGGAAAATCGACGCGAACCGGCTCGACCAGGCGCTCGCCCATATCGACGAGGAGAACGGTGAGGTGATCTGGAGCGTTCCCCTCACGACCGACTCGGATCCGGATACGGGCGGGCCAGAGACCGCCTTCACTGAGCACTACCTAGAGGTGGTAAACGAGAAGGACCCGATTCCGATGGCGATCCGGGACTTCCCCGTCACCGCGACGGGCTTCTATCAGCGCTCCACGACGCTGCGGTTCTCCGATATGACGGACAGCTTCGCCTCTTACGATTTCAGGTGGGATGACCGGTACTTCAGCGCCGCCTTCCCGCAGAATCTTTTCGGGGACGTGAGCGGCGACATTTACGAGTTCGGCACGGTCAACAGCCAGAACGGAAGCAGCATTACGAGCTTCGCTCGCTTTGGCCGGTTCCCGCTGATCGACGGGCGCAGGAAGGCGGTCATCAGGCGGATCGAGCCGGGTGCCGCGAAGCGCGGGAGCGCGAGCTACACGCTCACAACGCGGATCCACGGCTGCGACTTCGCAGACGGCGAGTTCGCGCAGATTTACGAGGGCGGGTTCGATCTGACCCACGCCAGCCGGCGGCATATGTCTGTGCGGAAGGCAGCCCTGTACGGCTCGGTTGAGTTCCGCACGGAGGGTGTGGACCGACCCTGGGAGATCGTTGGGTACGCGCTCGAAAGTGTACCCGCAGGAGAAAGATGAGGACCGCCCGTGAACGAAGACAAGCGGCAACATGGACCGCTCTCCGACGGAGAGCGGGAGTCACTGATGAGCGACGACAAGCAATCCACGACGCGCACGCAAACGAGGACTGGCGAGCAACCTGCTCCCGCTGCGGGCGGACGCTGGTCGGCACTGTGGCGGCGCTTCAGAAGCATGGGAAGGAGTGCGCGGGGTGAATCCGGTTCCTTCACATCCGATGATGCCGGGCCCGGGTCCGGGTCCGCACTCCGCGTTTCTGGCGGCGCTGATACGGGTACTGGTCGACACACTCAGCCTACACGCCTTCCGGTTGAATCGGGTGCTCCCGAAGGACGGGAGCGAGCCGATGACGGGGCCGCTGCAACTCAACTCGTACACGGACGCCCCGGACACGAAGCCGGCGGCGGCGAGTTGGCCGAGAGCGATCATCTACGTGAGCGACGGCGGCGCGGGCGCGAAGTTTCGCGGCAGCGACGGGACGAGCTGGGTCAACCTGGGGTAGAGGGGGTCAAGGTGCTCGAGATGCGAAACCCGGCCGCGCTGCTGGCGGCTCCTGTCCAGGAACTCTTCGCGCGGGCGTATGAGGCCGAGCGGTTCGCCGACGCGAAAGAGGTCATGGCCCACGTTGCGGAGAACATTCACCGGGACGATTTCGCGGTGTTCATTGTGCGCAACGACCTCGGGGGATTGGTGGGACTCACGATCGTCGAGAGTGACTGTTCTGTCTTTTCGGAACTCCCGTGGGTCCTGCACATCTACTCGGCTGGCGGGCGCCGCGTGACGCACGCGCTAGCGGGGGCGATTCGGGACTGGCTGATGGCGAACGGGCACACGCACGTCAGGGTACTCAACCAAACCGGAAGGAGCGACGCGGAGCACATGCGGATATTTGCCCCGTTCGGCTCTGGAACCGTTCTTGGTGGCGTGATCGACTACAAGCTCACGCCAAAGGGGTAGATATGTCTGGATCGAGAAGCGACACAAAGAGTACGTCCCGCAGCGAGTACGAGGACGCGACTCCGCCGGAGTTCATCGACCTCCGGGATACCGTCGCGGCGGGGATTGCGGACCTTATCCGATCTGGTGGTGGTAGGAAATTCAAGGGGCCGTTCATCGCGCCGATCCTCGACGAGGAGCTCGCACAGCTCGGCTATCTCAACGAGCTCGACACGCTAGGGCCCGACGACGCGCTCGTGGACACCCTCCTGCGCGACGTGATGCAGGGAAGGTATCTCACCCCAGGCTCGAATCCCTTCATCCGCGACTACGTGAGCGCCGCACAGGAGCAGGTACGCGAAGCCTACGACGCGGAGGAAATGGAGCGGCGGGCGCTCTTCGCGAAGGCGGGTCACCGTCTCCCGGAATCCTCGCCGTTCGCAAAAGCGCAGGCTATCGCGGGGGGTGAGTTTGCGGAGGCTCTCGGTGACATCGCGACAGAGGTCTACTTCAACGTGTACGAGGCGGAGCGCGGGCGCCAGCACCAGGCCGTCGACCAGCGCCGCGAGATCGACATGCAGCGCTGGGCGCGAGCGCTCGAGAACCTCCAGGCTCAGGCTCTCCCGCGCCTGATCGAGCAGCACGGAATCGACGCAGCGCTCGAGGAGTTCTACCGGCGCCAGCAGATGCTAATGGCGGCGCTGGGTCTCGGTGGCGAACTCGGGCAGCCGACCCTTGGGTACAACTCCTACGGTCGTAGCACGAGCACCACGATGGGTGGTGGGTTCCTCTATCAGGGCGGCGGCGGCGGCGACACCTCCACGAGTACCGGCGGTGGTGGCAGCGGGGAGGGGGGCTGATGCCGAAGTACGGAACACCGCTTGATCGAGGCAACGCGGCGCGCCAACTCCAGGAGTACATCGTCGAGGAGATCCTTGCGCGGGACGTGGCCTCGCCCGAGAAGACGAACCCGCTGCGACGGGGCATTCAGAATCTCGGCAGCGTGTTGACTCAGGGGGTGATCCCCAGGCATCCGCTCTATGGC
>JBDHHA010000233.1:0-5863 GCA_039589615.1 Gemmatimonadota bacterium | reverse complement strand
GCGACGCCGCCGCCGACGAATCCGATCGCGATCTCGCCGAGTCTGCCGGCAGTGCGCGTCAATGATACAGCACAGCTCACGCTCAGGAAGGCCGATGACTTTGTGCGACTGGAAGAGCCGATCGTGTGGACGAGTAGTGATCCTGAGGTGTTGGACGTGATATCGATGGGTGAGCGGGCTCGCATTGTGGGTATCAGCCCGGGGAACGCCCGCGTCTCGGTCAATACGGCCAATGGGTACAGCGCATGGGTTACGGTTCGGGTGTACGTGAATCTGGCCGGAAAGGCTGTGGATGCCGCCTAACAAGCGCATGCAGCAGACGGCGCGTGTTTTCAAAGGAAGGTCATTGCATTTATGCGCTGGGACAAATTCTCAAACGGTTTACGTGGTCTCGCCCGCCAGCTGATCACGCCGCAGTGATGCGCAGAGCCGTTAGGCGCCACACAGATTAGGAGTGCCGCGAATGGCACGGTGTGCGAACTGCGACAAGATCATTCTCTTCGGAGGCCGGCGGTACGGCAGCGAGCGATGCTGTAGCAATCGGTGTCTCCTCCGGCTCCTGACAAAGGCCCAGGGACAGGAGCCAGATCTATCGGCCGTTAGCGAAGTCATCCTGGAGCTCCGCGACGACGTGGACGCGTTGATGGCGGAGATGTCACAGCAGCGTGCCGCTCTGGCCGATGTGGTAGAGCGGATGGATTTCCTGGAACGGGCGCTTGTTCAATCCCGCGACAATGCGCCAGAGCGGAAGGAACTCGGCGATTGACGGCCATGTGAGTGGCGCCTAACAAGCGCATGCAGTAGACGACCACAGTTGTCAAAGGAAGGCCCTTGAGTCGTGAGCCTGGCAAATTCTGTCACTATTCACGCATCGAGCAGCTGGCGAGTGATCGCGTCGCAGCTGATGCGCAGAGCCGTTAGGCGCCCTGCGTTGGCGATCTCGTAGCACATGTACAGGAGCTGCATCTTCTGCCACAGCGCGTTGCATCGTAACCGAGTAATCGAACACCTTCCGCTTTCGCGTCGTATCGCGTATGACCTCGAACGTGGACGCCTCTGGGCAATCTGTCACCGATGCGATAGCTGGAATCTCGTTCCCTTCGTACAGCGCTGGGAAGCACTGGAGGAGTGTGAGCGAGCGTTCGAACGGACGACCCTCGTGGTTGAGGGTGAGCAGATTACGTTGGCTAGGATTGCGGGTGGCGTGGACCTAATCCGGGTTGGCCGGCCCGGTCGTTCTGAGTTTGCGGCGTGGCGCTACGGGCGCCAGCTAAGGGTCCGCCGCCGCCGAAGCACGGCGGTAACCACTGGCAAAGTCAGCGCTGGAGCCGCGGTCGCCAGTGCGATGGTGATGTACCCGCCTCTACTAGTGGCAGGGGCCATCGCCGGTGGTGCTTGGCTTCAATTCGGCCTACACGACTATCTGGAATCGCGGCCACCGGTGGCGTACGTGCGCGATTCGAATCGAAAACTGCATGCGGTTCGCCGCCGTGACCTGCAGGGCCTGGCGTTGGGCCGCCCAATTCCGGGCCGTGGAGACTGGGTATTGGCCTTTGGAACGGAGTACGAAGTCACCGGACCCCAGGCGTTGAACACCCTTGGGCGGCTGATGCCGCTCATCAACCGTTTTGGCGGTCGAACACGCGATCGCGCCGAGGCGGTGACACTACTTGATTCCTTGGGGTCCAGTGAGGCTCTTTTAGCAGATGGGATCACCCATCACACGACGATCCGCATGTTACCTCGTCACGTGCGACTTGCTCTTGAGATGGCCGCACACGAGGAAGAGGAGAGAGCGGCACTTGCGGGGGAGCTGTACTTCCTGGAAGAGGCGTGGCGCCAAGCGGAATCACTGGCCGCGATTTCAGATGGTTTGCTAATCCCCGCCAAGGTCACAGCGGCCCTGCACAGGATGAAACGCAACCCAAGCCAGGGCGCCTAACAAGCGCATGCAGCAGACGGCGCGTGTTTTCAAAAGGAAGGTCGTTGCATTGTGAAGCTGGCAAGTTTAGTCACACACTCGGTATCTGCTTGCTGGGCGGTGGTCACGCCGCAGCTGATGCGCAAAGCCGTTAGGCAGCACAAGGTGGGGGATGGAGTGTGAAAGCCAGCAAGAACCTCGCCATGTTAGCCACGTTGCTGTGGCCAGGTGTCGTCGAGGCACAGGAGAACACCTTCCTCACAGCCGTCGATTCGGCGAATCTACGCGTTGCAGTGCTACAGACCCTGTTGGACTCGCTTGACATCCCCTGGACGGATTCGATCCGTTTATGGGTGAACCCTCCGCGACGCTGTGTACAAGAGACCGCTGAATGTATGGATCTCCAGGTCCCCCAGTTGAGTGGTCCGCAATCAACGAAGTGTTCCCAACGGCGACGCTAGTGGTAAGGGAGGAGAACCTCTTTGAGTGTCCTCCCGGGCGCACCGTCCGCATGCCGGGGAGCGGGTGCCCGATCCGCGAGAATGGCATGATCTTCGTCATCGGGGAGCTCACGATGGAGGAAGATGGGCGAGTGCGGGCTCACGGGGATTTGATTCAATCATAGGGGATGGCGACGTGGATGGAGGGTTTGTTGATGATGTTTGCCCGCAGCCCGGTTGGCGAATGGCAGCTCTCAGAAATCGTCTGGAGGTCGATTACATAGGCCGCAATGATGCAAGGGTGCTGCCTAGCAAGCGCATGCAGCAGACGGCGCGGCTCGGTTGTAAGGAAGGTCGTTGCAGTCATGAAGATGGGAATGCTTGTCACACGATCCACATCTAGAAGCTGGGGTGGTAGCACGCCGCAGCTGATGCACAGAGCCGTCAGGCCGCGCTAGTGCTTCTCTTGAGTCATGGAGGGTCATCGTGAATGGATATGTCCTTGGGCTGCCGCTCTTCGTCATGGCCTGTGCAGCTGCCCAGCAAGGGGCGGAGGGTCCGGTGACCGAGGCCGACGGTCCGGTGACCCAGGATGAGATCCAGGTTTCTGGGGCAACGACGGTCTACGACGCGCTGCGCATTCTTCGGCCTGGCTGGCTCCGACGCACCGAGGGTGGTGAATTGCGGGTAATGGGCCGGGCGGGTGAACGACCCCCACCTGTTGACCGTCGCTGCAATTGGAGAGTCTACGTGGGCAAAACCGGCTACGACGGCGACGAGCTCCGTCGGATGCGAGCGAGCTCGGTGCGGGAAATCCGCCTCATTCTGCCTCAACAGAGGCGGCCGGACGGTTCGAACTGCGCCGACAACTACTCTGCCATTCTTGTAGTGCTGATCGATACCACGCGTAACGCGGCCTAACAAGCGCATGCCGCACACAGCGCGTGTTTTCAAAAGGAAGGTCATTGCATTTATGCGCTGGGATGAATTTTCAATTGATCAACATTGGCTCGCCCACCGGCTGGTCACGCCGCAGCTGATGCGCAGAGCCGTTAGGCAGCCCGTCTGGCGCGGGTTTGCGGCGCTGCCGGTCGGGCATGGACTCGCATTAACTGCAGGACGCACGGGCCTGCGAAACCGCCTCAATCACTGTCGGACTTTGGGCCGATGTCAGATCTCACAAGAACCCGAGGCCCAGATGACTCCCTTTACCGAAGTACCACTCTTGGTCGCCTTCACGAGCTTCACTCGTTTCGCCGCCCAAGCCGCGCGGCTTGAGGATGTCCAAGTTGCGCGGGTGATGAGCGACTACTACGAACTTGCCGGCACCGCGGTGACCGCGGCCGGCGGTCGGATCGTGAAGTTCATTGGCGATGCCACCTTGGTCGTCTTTCCGGCCGAGGCAGTTGACGGTGGCGTTCTGGCACTTCTGGACCTCAAGGATACGTCGGATCGATTCATGGCGGCGCAGGATTGGGAATGCCGACTCATAGTGAGGGTCCACTTTGGGCCAGTTATTGCTGGGCAGTTCGGTGTGTCCTCGGACAAGCGCTATGATGTACTCGGAAAGACGGTGAATACGACAGCGCGCCTTGAGTCGACGGGCGTTGCATTGTCGGTCGAGACGTTTCGCCAACTCGGTGCGGAAACTCGACGACGTTTCAAGAAGCACACCCCGCCGATTACATACATCCGTCAGGAGGACTCGCATCGTGTTGCACGTTCATCACGGCGGTCGTAGGGCGGGCTGCCTAACAAGGCATGCAGCAGACGGCTCTACCGTTTTCAAGAGGAGGGCCATTGCATTTATGCTCCGGGATATATCGTCAAACGGTTTACACTGGCTCGCGCACCGGCTGGTCACGCCGCAGCTGATGCGCAGAGCCGATAGGCTGCGTGAGAGGTGACGCCTATGAACGCAGTGTTCCAGGTGCAGATTGTGGAGAACGCTCGGCCAGATCAAGCCAGATCGTTTGCCGTCGTTGATTCGATCCCCATGACCGAAATCGGCGTCGTGGAGGGCGATTCCATGCACCAGCTCTTTTCTGTTACGGATGCTGGTCGGCTGGCTGACGGACGGCTCGTCCTCCTCAACAGTGGCACGCGCGAGTTCCGTGTATTCGACGCGTCGGGGAGATACCTCTACTCATTTGGCGGACCGGGTGATGGGCCTGGCGAGTTTGGCTATGTGGAGGAGTTCGCCGTAGAATCGGACGACACGATCGTCACCATCGACCGGTGGCGGTGGGTAGTAAGCTGGTTCGCATCGGACGGCACGTTACTGCGGACCCGTTCCATCGATCGTTCGCCCCGAGCAGAGACGGTGCGCCTGGCGCCGGCTGGTCGCGCAGTCACTTTTTTGTGGGGTGAAAACGATCGTCAACCGGGGCTGCGTCGGGCAGACATCGCGTTGGCGTTGATTGATTCATCGGGCTTGCGCGCTGACACCCTGGGGTGGTTTGGTGCGTGGGAGAACTACATCATCCGTGTCGGGGAGCGCCTTCGCGCGAACCTTCGGCCATTCGCGTGTGGGACGTACTTCTCGGTTGGACAAGACCGCGTCTACATCGGTGACAGCGAGCGGTTTGAGATCCAGGTGTTTGGCTTCGACGCAGTACTGGCGCGCCTGATCCGTCTGTCGGGGCTGGAGATTCCGGTTACGGCCGCGGACCGTGCGGCGTATGAACGGCAGATACGGGAGTGGGCACGAGAGAATCCACGCACGGATGAGACGTACTTGAATCGGTACTTTGCAGAGGTGCCGTGGCCGACGACGCGGCCGTCGTTTGGCGGTTTGATCGAAGACGGGGAGGGCTATCTGTGGGTCGAGCAGTACCGGCTTTCGTGGGAGACAAAGCGGCGCTACGAGGTTTTTGACCCGGATGGAGTCTGGCGTGGGGTGGTTGTATTGCCTGACGGGTTTGAACCGCTGGACATCGGAACGGATTATTTGGTGGCGAAGCGTACAGACGAGTTGGATGTAGAGTACGTAGGTGTGTATGCCTTGGATCGCCTGTAGATGGCGCGCAGCCTAACAAGCGCCTGCAGCAGACGGCGCGGCTCGGTTGATAAGGAAGGTCCTTGATTTATGCGCTGCGATGCATCATCACATGGTCCATATCGTCGCGCGCACCGGCTGGTCACGCCACAGCTGATGCGCAGAGCCGTTAGGTGGCGAGTTACCCGTAATCCTTACAGCTATCAGGAGACCTAATCCATGCACACCGCACGGATCGTCAGCATCAGCTTGTTACTGGGAAGCGCTTGGTTGGTCTCGTGCGCCGGTCCTTCGGATGACTCCCCTGACTGGACAAGCGGGTTTGTCGCCTCGACCGACGGTGTTCCCATTTACTACAAGGTTGCTGGTGAAGGACCGATCTCCCTCGTGTTTGTCCATGGTTGGTCCTGCGACCACACCTATTGGAGCGGGCAGCTCGATCACTTCGCTGAAGATTACAGGGTCGTGGCCGTTGACCTTGCCGGGCACGGCGAATCCGGCTCG
>JBDHHA010000232.1:0-5828 GCA_039589615.1 Gemmatimonadota bacterium | reverse complement strand
GAGGGAGACACGACCCAGGAAGTCGTGACCCTGCTCGAGTGGAATACCTTCGGGCAACCGACGGCCATCGTCGATCCCGAGGGGAACCGGCACCGGTTCGAGTACTACCCGGAGGCGGATCCGGACGGCGACGGCACACCGACTCCGACACCGCCCGACGGCCGGACCCTCGACGGGACGACCGGGGGTTACTTGAAGAGCCGTCTCCTGGACACGATTTCCGCGCCCGGTCGGAACAACGGCACCGACCCGACGCCGGCGATGATCCGGCACGATTTCGACTACGACGATGTGGGCAACCTCACCGGCGTCATCAATGGAAGGGGGGTTCTCACGCGATTCGTCGTCAACCAGCTCAATCAGGTCGTCGAGGTACGCCGCGGGGCGGCGACCGCCGACACCTCGGGTCCCGGGGGGGATTCCCCCACCGGTCGGGGAGAGACCGGGCTGATCCCGTTCGGGTTCCGAACCCGTTACGAGTACGACGCCAACGACAACCTGGTCAAACGGGAGGTGGAGGACATCGGGGAGACCCGGGGGCTCGGGCTATACATCGAGATGAACTGGACGTACGACCTCCTGGACAATCAGGTGGAGGTGAGCCGAGAGGCGACCGCCACGGCCAACCTCATCACCCGGTACCGCTACGACGCGAACGAGAACCTGATCCGGGTCACCCAGCCGGAGGGGAACGCCCACGAGTGGGATTACGATGAGCGGGACCTGTTGCTGGCCCGGACGCGGGGCGCTTCGGGGCCTCGCGGCGGGACCCCCTCGGTTCTCCAGTACGACTACGACGCCAACGGCAACCTCTCCCGGATCACCGATGCCCTGGAGGGCTTGATCGACCTTGAATATGACGGTTTTGACCGTTTGGCGAGGAGGATCGACCAGGTCGGAAACACCCTCGATCTGTTTTTCGACCCGGTGAGCAACGTCGTCCGTCAACTCCGGCGCGGCCCGCCGGATGGTCCGACTCCGACCGATCGTTCCGGCTCCTCCAACGTCGACCTGGCCGACACCCATTTCCTCCACGATGAGCTGAGCCGTCCTTTCCGGCGCGACCGGTCCCTGTTCGTCCCCAGCGGAGTCACCCCGGCGCGGACTCCGATTCTCAACGAGGGTCCTCTGATCCCGGCGGACGGCTTCATCAACACCAATTGGGAGTACGACCGGCTCTCCCGTTTGAGCTTCGCCGTGAGGGATAGCGCGGCGACGACCCGTTTCGACCACGACGGCCTGGGCCGGCTGGCCCGGACCACCCTTCCGGCCGGTGCGGGCCAGATGGAATGGACCCACGACGGCGGCCACAACCCGGTCGAGCTGGCCGAGACCGAGGTCTCCTCCACCGGCGCGGGGGGGCCACCCGACGAGGTCTTCCTGACGACCGGCTTCTTCGACGCCCTGAACCGCCCGGTGATGGTGGTCGACAACCTGGGGCAGACCCGGCGGACGGAATACGACAGCCTCAATCGTGTCACCACCACCAGCGACGCTCGCGGTCCGGCCGGCGGCTCGATCCTCCGCCGGTCGCCCGGCCGGGAGACAATGACGGTCGCCGTCAACGGCCACGGGAACGTGACGAACCGTTCCTATGACGGCCTCGGCAGGCTCCTGACAACCGCCTCGATCCTGACGGCGTCGGGAGAGGGGGACGGGACGGTCTCCCCATCGCCCGATACCTCGAACAGCTACAACCCGGACGGGTTGATCACGCTGACGAGGGCGTGGGATGGCAATTCCCTTCCCGCCGGCGGGCAGGACGACCGCGGAAACTCGACCACCCATACCTACGACAATCTGAACCGATTGGTCCTGTTCACGGCCGACGACGGGACCTCCGCCCAGTTCGGTTACGACACCCAGGGGAACCTGACCTCCCACACCGACCCGAACGGCACCATCGTCTCGCACACCTACGACGACGCCCACCGGCTCGTGGAGACGGACGTCTCTCCGGCCACCGGGGTAGAGGGGACGACGGAACAGACATTCGAGCACGACGGTCTGTCGCGGTTGACCCTGGCGATCGACAACAACGATCCGACCAGCACCGAAGATGACGTCACGGTCGGTTTCCTCCATGACTCCCTGAGTCGAGTGATCGAGGAGGGGCAGCAGGTCGGCGGTGGCACGGGTGTGGAAGTGCTCACCACAGACTTCGGTTGGCTCGCGGCCGACCTTCTGACCGACCTGATCTACCCCTCCGGGCGGCATATCCAGTATGGCTACGACGGCGCCGACCGGCTCGTCTCGGTCGGTGACGTGGACACCAGCCGCACCGAGGGGGCCTCCTACGACTACTTCGGCCTGGGCCGCGTTCACACCCGGGACTCCAACAACGGCGTCCGCTCCACCCGGCTCGACGATGCCGGCACCACCGACATCGGCTTCGATGGTGTCGGAAGAACCACGCTTTTGCGTCACATCGATCCGTCGACCGGCACCCTCCTGGCCGGCTTCGAGTACCGCTACGACGCGGTGAGCAACCCGACCTCCCACCGCCGCCTGCACCACCAGGATGCTACGGGTGGAGACTTCAAAGGAGAGACCTACACCTACGACTCGGCCGACCGGCTGATCTCCTTCCAGGAAGGGTTCCTCGACTCGGATCATGGGCCGGGCTCTCCCCCCGACGGTATCCAATCCTGGATCCTCGACGGGGCGGGGAACTGGAACGAGACGACACGAAATGACGTGGACTACCTGGCGACCCCCAACAACCTCAACGAGTACGACGAGCCGCAGAGCGGCGGGACGCGGGTGGACGATGGCGTCCCTGACGATTTCCTCGACGACGCCTCCACGTCCGACCCGGACGGCCTCAACCTCGCCCACGACAAGAACGGCAACCAGGTCAATATCGGCCTGTTCGAGATCCGGTACGACTTTCTCAGCCGTCCGGTTCGGGCGTACCGGAACTCCGACTCGATGCAGGTCGCGCAGTACCACTATGACGCGCTCGGCCGGAGGGTCGGTCGGCAGGTGCTCAACAGCGGGTCGCTGAACGAGACCCTCCGCTCCCACTATGCTCTGGGCAGCCTGGTCGAGGAGAGGGATGGCACCGACGCGGTCGTCCGCCAGGTGGTCTTCGGGCGCGGACCGGGTGAGAGGCTCTGGCAGATCCGCGGTTCCGGCGGCCCCACCCTGCAGTCGGAGTATTTCCTCGAGGATGCCCTCGGGAGCAGCGCCGCGCTGACCGGCGGAACCGGGCCGACGGTCGTCGAGCGGATCACCTACGACGCTTACGGCAAGCCGACCTTCGAGAGCCCCGGCAACATCCCCCTCACGGATGTTCTCGGCAATTTCATCCCCCGGAGCCTTTACGGAAACCCGGACCTGTTCCGGGGGATGCACTACGATCCCGAAACCGGTGTTCGGACGAACGATGTGAATACCGATTCAGGTGGTCTTATGGTCGCATCACTCCCCGAAGCCATCGGTTACGGTGCGCTATCTGGGCAGGGAGTACCAGGGATCCCGGCGGACGTTCCGGGTTGGGGAGATAGCGGCGAATCCGATCCCGGCTTAACCCTCATCGAGCTCTTTCATTGGTTGACAGAGACTCTGTTATATCGATTCAATGGAGTTCCGGAACGGAATGCGCTGGAGTTTCTCTCCCTGGCAGGACGCGGCTCAGGAGGAGGCGGTGGCTTCACGGTCTACTACAACCCCAACCAGGGGCGCTGTCTCACCCGCGACCTCATCGGCCTGCTTCCCGATACCCTGATGTTCGGCAACCGGTACGGCCTGTTCGCCAACAACCCCGTGAAGTTGTTCCTGGAAATCGGGAGAAGGCATTCCAATAGATACACCATCGTCAACCGGGCGAAGGCCTATGAGAGCGACACCACGCCACCGCCGCCTAGCGACACGCCGCCGTAACCCGTCCGGGCCCAGGATGAATAGAGGATAGGAGGTTGTTTCGGGCCGCATGTCGCATCCCTGGCTCGATTCCCGCCGCCTCAAGCAAGTCTTTTCTTTACAATGACTTGCGGGTAGAGGAGTCCGGGCAGACATCCTCACACTGAATTTCCATTAAACTCAACTTCGCAGTGTGGAATTGTCGGTTCAGCCCCTCAGCTTCGTAACGGCAGGTGGTCTGAATGCGCGTGTTGGCAACCGGCGCAACAGGGTACATCGGCGGCCGCCTGGTACCGCGGCTCCTCAGACAAGGTCATGCCGTGCGTGTGCTGGTTCGCGACCCCGGGCGCATCGCCGGCGCTCAAGCCAGAGCATCTGAAGGGTGTCGTTGGCGGTGTCGACGTGGCGTACTACCTGGTTCACTCGATGCACGCCGGACATGGTTACGCCAGGCGTGATCGCGAAGCGGCGGAAAACTTCTGCCAGGCTGCGTCCGGGTTGCGCCATGTGGTCTACCTCGGTGGTTTGCTCCCAGACACGGCACATGTGTCCAGACATTTGCGGAGCCGTGCCGAGATTGGTCGCATTCTCCGCATGCACCTTCCCACAACAGAGCTGCGGGCCGGACCGATCATTGGTTCCGGATCGGCATCGTTTGAAATGCTGCGCTACCTGATGGAACGACTCCCGGTGATGATCGCGCCGAACTGGGTGCTCAATGAAATCCAACCAATCGCCATCCGAGACGTGCTGTCCTATCTGTTAACCGCGTTGGAGCGGGGCCCGAGCGACGTCGTGGAGATCGGCGCCGATCGGCTGACCTATAAGAGAATGATGCAATTGTACGCGAGAGTGCGTCGATTGCGTCGGTTGGTCGTCCCGGTCCCGTCGCTGTTGCCCGCGCGGCTGGGGGCCAGAGGCGTCGGGTTACTGACTCCGATCCCCAGCGCAATTGCCATCCCGCTGATTGAGGGCATGGTGCACCCTTTGATCGTCCATGACGATCGAGCCAGGAGACTCTTTCCACAGATCGAGCCGATCCCTTATGAGAAAGCGGTGGAGCTGGCGCTGGCCCGCATTCACGAACGGGCAGTCGAGACGCGCTGGAACAGCGCGCTGACCGATGCACCCACGTACGAGTATCGTGATCACCGAGGAACCGTTCGCGAAGTGCGCTCGCTGCATGTCGATGTACCACCTGATGCCGTCTTCCGTGTGTTCTCCAGCCTTGGCGGCGACCGTGGATGGCTGACCTGGAACTGGGCGTGGCGGGGGCTGGGTTTTATCGATCGCCTGGTGGGCGGGCCCGGCTTGCGACGTGGGCGCCGCGATCCTGCGGAGTTGCGACCGGGCGAAGCGGTCGATTTTTGGCGTGTGGAAGTGATCAGACCTCCACACCTGCTGCGCCTTCGTGCGGAGCTTAAACTTCCCGGACAAGCGTGGCTTCAGTGGGAAACAAGGTCGGAACGAAGCGGCACACGATTGACCCAGACAGCGGCCTTTGAGCCGCGCGGCCTGTCCGGGGCGCTGTACTGGTACATGCTCTATCCGTTCCACCGTTTGATTTTCACCGATACGATCGAGGCGATCGGCAGATTCTCCCTCAGGAAATGACCAGCCTGCTCCGTGTCCCCTGGGTGGGAATGCGGATGTCTCTCCCGAAAACTCCATCCGCCCTTTCTGGCTTGAGGTTCCGGGCTGTGCCTACCAATAACCTCGTCCGGCCTGGAGATTATGTGGTTTTGACCCGCTTCCACACGTGGCGAGAAAGTACCGATCCGACGCTCTCAACCTCGCTGGCCTACTTCACCCTGAGAGTCTCAACCCCGACTCGTGTTTACAGCAGATCCGGGACTTGACCCGTAACGCGAACGCAAGGGATTTCGAGAAACACGCACCGCGTGGTCGGAGCACGCGGAAAACGGCACAAAATCAACCGCGCGATGGACACCCAGGTGGACAAC
>JBDHHA010000231.1:0-4399 GCA_039589615.1 Gemmatimonadota bacterium | reverse complement strand
CGGTAGATCGGTAGTCTACGACGTGGGTGTGGATTATTGGCTGGCCGCGTCGCCGCCAGTGCTCGAGATCGTCATACCACCCACTGGCCGGATCACCGCGGGAGACACCCTGCTCGTCAGCTATCGGTATCAGGCGTTCCCCGACGTACGGTCCGATGCACTGAGGGCCGATTATGGCGCGACGCTGCGTATTCGAGGCTTGCGCGTCTATTTCCGGCGCTCGCTGTCCGCTACCGGAGGAGAAGGCGGCGGCGCGACGAATCAGACCCCGGCTGCAGGGTTCTTCCTGGACGATCGCGACGATCAGATTGTGGGCATATCGGTTGGCAAGGCAATCGGATTTGGTGACGTGGAGATCCAGGCTCAGCGGCGGCAGTTCGAGCATGCGGCATACCGCTCCACCGCATATGAGCTACGGAGTACGTTGGGTGTCGATTTCCCCAAGGGCATCCACGGGAAATTTGGAGGAAGTGTCAGTCATACCACCAACAGCGTGGGTAGAGTGGACCGCATGCTCTCGCTGACGTCTGCCATGACGTGGGTGCCTACCCCGACACTTCGTCTGGCTGGAACCCTGGGCGTGTGGCGTTGGGCGCAAAACGAACGTGAGTCAAAGACGTTGGGTGGTGGGTTGAACGCGGAGTGGAACCCGGGGTTGACATCGATCGTGTTGCGCTTCAGTCGGAATGTGTGGGACAACGCGGGCAGGCGGAGCAGTAATAACCGCTTGTCCACATATGTGAGCAGGTCCTTCTAGCCTAGAACCTCCCGCCGTCCCCGTGCCGGTGACAGCCGTAGCAGTTTTCCTTCCCTGTCATTGACGTTCTGTCGTGGCAGGTATTGCACCAGTAGCCGCCACTCGTCACGTCGTTCTTGGCCAGGTTATCGGTGATACCGTAGGCCCAGATGGTGGTCGTCGTCTGACCCTGCGTCTTCTCGAAGGGGAGATAGGTCCCACTCTTGGACAGCACGGTATCGATCACCGCGAACAGGGTGGGCGTGCCGGGAGCCGCCCCGATGTCCTTGTCCAGGGTGGGGTGCGGTGTGTGGCAGGACCAACACGGCATGATGTCCCCGATGGCCCAGCCGATGCCGGCCCGGAGGTCCACGGAGCTGCCGGTGCGGGCCCCCATCCCATCGCTCGACCATGTGGTACGAATGTCGGTGATTTGAGGACTGGTGTGGTCCTGAACGCCCGCAGGGAAGCTCCCGTCATGGCAATCCATGCAGAACTCGCTATACGTGTCCGTTCCGGCGAAGACCTGGCCGGTCCCCGGGGTCCGTCCGTCGGACGGGTCGGGATCGAGAATGTACGGTTGGGCGGCAGTCGCCGTGTGGGGGTTGTGGCAGTTGGTGCATTCGATCAGCGCGCCGCTCCGCTGCTGGGCCGCATACTCGATATCGTGGCGATCATTGAGATTGGGATTGCTGTTGAGGCCGGTTGCCGTCTGTACCCAGTTGATGGGCTGGCTGTACGCGGTGCTGAGGTCGGTGGACGCCGGGCCGTCGCTGTCGTGGCAGGTGAGACAGAATCCCTCCTCCTCCTCAGCGTTTGCCGGAGCAGTCGGCGCGACGCCGCCGGGCGCGAGAAGCTTCTGCTTTTCGGAGCCGTGGCCGCTGGCGTGGCACCCCGACGTCCCGTCTCCGTAACAAGAGCGACTACCGGTGTTGTGTGAAGCGGCGTCCCAGCTCGTGCTGTCGATCGTCGGTGGTGTCCAGTTGTCCGTGAAGGGCTGGGCAGGCCCCGTCCCGCCCGAGTCGTGACAGGCGAGGCAGAAGGGCGTCAGCTTGGCGGCTTCGGATGGTGTGGTGTTCGGATCGCCGGTCAAGACCACGGTGGCGCCACCGTCCACATTCTTCAATCGCACCGATCCCTGCTGGTGCTGGCTCTGGTCGTGGCACACCTCGCAATCCGCGTCGTCGAGGGTGTTCTGGAGGTGGTGGCTCGAACGGGAAAACTCGCTGACTATCTCCCGACGTCCCCCCTGTGTCTGATCGTGACAGCCCTGACAAGAGCCGTCGCCGTGGAAGTAATTGTCGTGCGCGTGACAGTCGACGCAAGTGTCCCCGGCGTTGTGCGCCGCTCCCGTGCCGTCATTCTTGTGAAATAGGGTCTGCGTGTGGCATACCTCGCAGACTCCGTCCCACGTCCCGTCACCGTCGGCAAACGAAAGGGCCGCCGGTTCGCTGGCACCCGTGCCCCGACTCTCAAAGACGACGCCCTTGGTGCCGCTGGACGGCGTGGCGATGTTCGCGCGCACCAATTTGAGATTGGGGTTGCTGTTGGCGTTGTCCTGATAGTCGTGGGGCTCGTGGCAATCCGTGCAGGTGATGGAGAAAGCGGCGTAGCTACTCCCCGTCTTGTTGTTGTGCACCTCGGCGGGAATGTCGCCGCCGGCAACACTATGACACGTCTGACACAAGACCTCCCTCACGACCTCGTTCGTGAGACTCTGGCCGGGAGCCGTATGCACGGAGTGGCAGTTCGAGCAGGGATCATGCTGCGCGATGAGCATGAACATGGGGGAAGCACCGAGACCAGTGGCGGAATAGGTATGGACCATCACCAGTGCCAGCGTCGACCCGACGGCCGTGAGTCCTATCGCAGCCAGTCGTTTCACTGCGCGACTACTCCGATGAAACGTTCGATTCTCCGGGTTTTGTAGCTCGTCACGTATACATCCCCAGTCTGCCCGATGACGATATCCAACGGCAAGAGCAGCTGTCCTGGGTCGGGCCCGAAGATTCCAATGGTGTTGACGGTCGCCCCTGTTTCTCGATCGAGTACCACGACTTCCGCGGAGAGAGCGTCCACCAAATAGATCCGTCCCGTCCCGTCCACCGCGAGTCCCTGTGGTCGGGAGAACCGGCTATTGGCCATCCCCGCATGGCCCAAGATGGTAGCGATTGGATTGCCGTCGTAGTCGAAGATCCTGACACTGGCGCGTTCACCGTGCGCTGCTTCTCCGTAATCGCTGACCAGTATCTCCTGGCGGCTTCCATCCACGGCGACACCTGTCGGCTTCCAGAGATCGCGAATCACGAACTGGACCTCACCGCTGACGTCAAAAGCCTTTACAACGTTCGTACCTCCGGAGACCGCAAGGACGAGGCGGTGTACGGGGTCTACGACGAGGTCTGTCGGACGTTCGACAGCCTCCGGGGCAAAGGAGTAACGCCATTGTCCGTTTGATCCGAAAACGTCAACAGTGTTACTCGTTACGTTGGCAACGAAGATCCTGTCACCCATCAGCGCCACCGCAGACGGCTTCCCGTCGATGCGGAAACCCCGGTCGGGTTGCAGGGTGTTGGGGTCCACTCGGAGGATAGCGCCCTGATGGTAGTCGGCCACCAGCAATTGACCGCTCGGCGTGGGCGCCATACGCACCGGCGCTTTGACAGCGAGCAGTGAGCGGTTGAGCGTGTTTAGGAAGTCGGGCTCGACCGGTGGCTCGGGCTCGGTCGTGGACCTATCCTCCGGCGGTGCAATTGGCGCATCGTCGAAACACGCCACGAGCACGCCCGCGACGAGGATGAAAAGAGTCAGTCGTCTCATTGCACCGATCGTTGCCCAGGGTATTGCGACCGCGGTGCCCGTACTTCGGCCCAGCGACGTCATATCAATATCAAAGACGTTCTGATCGGGGCCATGAAGGAGTAATGAACCGTGGGTGAAGACAGCGATTGGTGTCGAGAATGGTGACGTGCATCACCTGGCGGTTGTTACATAGGTAACAAATGGGGGTCAAACGGTGTTTGGGGGACGGCGGGATTCGTGAAGGCCTTGCCGTTGGTGGTGGTCAACTTAGCGGGTAGCACGGCCCCGGTAGAATGTTACCCCGCCGCCGATACCGCCCGAAAACAAGTCCAACTCCCCGTCGCCGTCGATGTCGACGAAGGCGGGTGCCGCCATGACCGGCGCATCGACGGTAAAGGTGGAGTCCGCGATGAACACGGCGTTATGCGGTGTACCGGCATTGCGGTAGAACACCAGGCCGTTTGTCTCGGATCCGATGATCAGATCCTGATCTCCGTCCCGGTCGATGTCGGCGAACGCCGGGTAGCTGCGCCGTCCGATGTCGATGTCGTTGTAGCGATCCGACACGAGCTCGAAGTTGGGATACGTCGGAGTCCCCACATTGCGGTAAAAGTTGACGGCCCCAGACGCCTCGCCGATGAAGAGGTCGAGATCGCCGTCGGCATCGATGTCCACCAGGGCCGGGGTTGTGTTGCTGCCTCGAGTAATCGTGACAAGGGCGGAGTCCACCAACCTGAAATCCGGTGCGGTGGCGCTTCCCTCGTTGCGGTGCAACGCAATGTCTGCCTTCCACGATCCCACCAGGGCGTCGAGGTCGCCGTCGGCATCGAGGTCCGCCACGGCCGGAGCGTAATGATATCG
>JBDHHA010000230.1:0-4410 GCA_039589615.1 Gemmatimonadota bacterium | reverse complement strand
ACGCGTGTCGCCGTGGAACCCGCAGGGACACGGGTTCATCGCCGCGGCGAGCATCAGCCGTGATGGATAGCGTATCGACGCGGCGGCTCGGGCGATGGTCACGAACCCGTCCTCAGACGGCTGACGCTTGTCACCACCTCCTGAAGCCCACTCACATGCCAGAGCGATTCTCGGTTCGCAACGGCATCTATGTGCCGTTAAGTGCGTAATTGGAAGGGACTTACACCAGCCAAGGAGGCTCAAAGTGCAGCCAGATCAGCAACTCATCAGCCAGCTGGAGGAGGCCGTAGGAAGTGCCAGGCGAACCCTGGACGAGACTAAGCGGCAACTTGACAGTACCCTGTCGGTGTATGTAATCTAGACGCTGCATGCTTTCCAGGCACCGCGGTGATCGACAATGAGAGTTTCTCCTCTTGGCGAATTCGAGCAACTGGTTCTCCTCGCCACCTTGCAGCTCAAGGACAACGCGAGGGCAATCGACATTCGTGCTCAACTCGCGGACAAGGCGGGACGATCGGTATCACGCGGAGCGCTGTATTCGACCTTGGATCGGCTTGAACAGAAGGGGTATGTGGCTTGGAAAGTAGAAGATGCTACCCCTGAGCGGGGTGGTCTTCCAAGGCGGTGTTTCAAGGTGACGGATTCGGGCCTGGAGGCTGTCCGCAGGTCCCTCGCCGCGATCGCACAGCTTTCCAAGGGATTTGAGGCTGAACTCGCCAAATGAACCGACCGAAGCAGAACTGGGAATGTGGTCCTGGCAGGATTCCGACGATGCTCTTGCGGGGATTACTGGGAGAGGGCGATGCCACGAAGTGCATCATGGGAGACCTGCGCGAAGAGTACGGCAGGATAAGAGCAGAGCAGTCCGCCTTCTTCGCCGATATGTGGTATTGGGCTCAGGTGGTGAATGTGGGTGGGAGGCTCGCCGTTAGAAGAGCCACAAGTAATCGAGGAGGTGGAAGGGTGGAGGAGCTGATCCAGGACCTGCGGTCCGCGACGCGTTCGCTGCGCAGAAGACCTCTCTTGGTCACAAGCATTGTGCTGACGCTGGGATTGGGTATCGCCGGAGCAACCGCGATGTTCAGCGTGGTGGACGCGGTGCTGCTCAAGGATCTTTCGTACAAGGACCCGGAAGGTCTGGTCAGCGTCTGGAAGTCGATTCCGGGATGGAAGGGGGTGAAGGGAAGCGATCACCGCTGGGATCGCACGCCCCTCATCTGGGTCGAAGCCCAAGCCGTGAGCGAGCGTGCGACGACGCTCGACGAGGTGGCTTTCTTTCGAACACGTTCTGGTGTCTTTCAGGCCGCCGGCAGTCGGGGGCGACGAAAGATCTCAATCGGGGTGGCAAGCGCGAACCTACTCGAGGTCTTGGGCGTTCGTACTTCATTGGGGCGCTTCTTCGCGGAGGATGAGGTCTTCCCTACGAACGCCGACCCCGCCCCAGTGGTCGTGCTGAGTCACGAATTCTGGACGAGCGCGTTCGGTAGCGATCCGGACGTCATTGGCACAGTCCAAAAGATCTGGCTGTCGCAGCGTGAGGTCATCGGTGTGCTTCCGCCAGGCTTTCGGCTTCCAAGCGACGGATACTCCGCGTTCTATGCACGGGGCGGAGTCGACGTTGGAGCGCGCGACGTCTGGATCCCGTTGGACGAGGGACCCGACAATGAGCTGCTGGCGCGCCTGTCCCCAGGTGCGAGCGTGGAGCGGGCGCAACTCGAAATCCAGCAGCTACTGGATGCCACCCGCCCCCTCATTGATCTGAGGGGATTCGGCCTCGACGGGGTCGATATCTACGCTCGAGTGGAAACGCGAAAGAATGCCGTGACCCGAGGGTTCGGTGCCCCGCTGTCACTGCTATTGGGTGCCTCCCTTCTACTCCTGGTGGTCGCCTGCGTGAGCATATCGGGCCTCCTGATCGGGGCGGGACTCGAGCGGCGGCGCGAAATCATGGTGCGGCTCGCCTTGGGGGCGGGACGGGCCCGAGTCCTGCGCCTCCTCCTTGCAGAGTCTGCCCTCCTGGGTTTGCTCGGCGCACTCTCGGGACTCTTGTTCGCATGGGCGGGGATGGACGCGTTGCTCGCGATCGCACCTTCGATTCCTCGGGCCAACGAGATCGGGGTCGACCTCCGGGTTCTGGCCTTTGCCACTGTGTGCGGCCTCGGGGCGAGTCTGGTCTTCGGCCTTGTGCCCGCGTGGAGTACAACGGGCGTGTCGCTGACATCCCGCGGGACTACGGCGGAACGATCGTCTCGCATGCTACAGAGTGGAGTGCTTACGGCGCAGGTCGCTCTCACGACGGTGCTGCTCGTGGCGGGAGGCCTTTTCGCCCGTAGCTTCGTCGGCCTCATGTCAGTCGATCCCGGGTTTGATCCTGAGGGCATCGTCGTCGGCGACATCGTGCTCCCCGGGGTAAGTGACCAGGCCGGTTACGTCCGCATGATTGTGGATATGCAACAATCGCTGGAATCCTTGTCGGGAGTAACGTCCGCGAGTGCGGCGCTGCGCGTGCCCTTTGGTGGACTATTCGGCAATGATTACTTCACGTTCTTTCGGGACGGTGAACTCATCGAGGTGAACGTGGCCGCGCAACGACGTGTGCTGACCAACTACTTCTCAATGATGGGAATCGAGGTCATTCGGGGGCGCGCGTTCACCGAATCCGCCGGTCCGGATCACCCGGGTGAGATGGTCGTGAGCGAATCCCTGGCTGAGCGTTTTTGGCCGGGCGAGTCTCCCATTGGTGTGACGGTCAACCATTATGGGAATCAGCGAACCATCGTGGGTGTGGTGGCCGAGGTGAGGAAAAAGGAACTCGGATCTCTCCCGGAGCCGGTGTTCTACCTGTCCTTGATCCAGCACCCAAGCTTGGAGTTCACAGTCATCGCACGAGCCGCCGCCGGTCCGACCCAGGTGATGGCCTCGTTGGCGGACGTGATCCGATCCGTCGATTCGGACATCACGGTTTCTCGTGTTCGTTCCATGAGGTCCCTCATCGCAGACTCGGAGACGGATGACCGGTTCCGCACCACCTTGGTGATGATCTTCGCGGCTTTAGCCACACTCATGGCAGCGGTTGGTGTCTTTGGGGTTGCGGCTCGGGGAGTAGCCACACGGTGGCGCGAGATCGCGGTACGCAAGGCCCTGGGGGCTCCAGATCGAGAACTCGTTCTCGGCGTCGTGAAGGCGAGTATGCGGAGCGCTTTGATGGGAGTGGGCCTTGGTGCGGCAGTGGCGTACTCAAGCGCAGAGGTGATCTCGAGTTTCGTGTTCGGGATCCCGAGCCGCGATCCCGCAACTTTCATTGTGGTTTTGCTGTTGCTGGCCGCATGCTGTACCCTGGCGGCGTACCTGCCGGCCCGTCGCGTCACGCAGATCGAACCGATCCGGGCCATGGCTGGTGATTGACGGGATAGGTGTTTGTGTGGTCCCCCAGGAGAACAGCACACCGACGGAACGCAAGGACCATCCGTTGAAGGATGTGGCAGAGACGGGCGGCTGGAAGGACACGCAGACCTTGCTCCGATGCTATCAGCAACCCGATAGCGAAACGCTCTTCGCCGTCATGAGCGAGACGCGGAAGGTGCGGGAGCAAGGAATTGGGTGAGCGAAATTACGCCACTTCTTACCCCACTCGGGGAATACGAGAAAGGCCCAACACCGTAAATCCAAGCGGCATCGAGCCTTCCGAGTCGGGACGGCCGGATTCGAACCGGCGACCCCCTGAACCCCATGGGCGCCTTGGCAACGGGTCGTGGAGACGGGCTCACCGCTGCAGCGCCGACCGCCAGTCCTCGATCATTACGAGTTCGGTTCCGCCTACCGCTCCCGCCCATCCTCGCTTCATCAGCAGGTCACCGTTCGGGAAGACGTCGAATGAGGCCGCAGCGATCGATCGCGTGTTTCTCGAGCTTGGAGCTATATTCGTGCTGAAAAGTGGAGGAGGCGGACAAAATGCGCGGAATCAACGTTGGTCACCGACCGTCAAGATCCTGTAGCCTGTCCGCCGCAACATCTCTGCGGTCGTCGCTCGCCCGGATGGGGTCTTCGCCACCCACAGGGCAATGATCCTGGCCCTCTAGTTATTCGTTGCTGTGGGCACCAACTCCATTCCAATCTGCTGCATGAGGCTCAAGTTGTCATCGACGAGCCACACTTCCTTGAGCTGGCCGTCCAGGACTGTGAAAAAGGCTGCCCCGCCGTAGGTGACCGTGTTTCCAGTTGCTGGAAGCCCCCGATAGTCTCCCTGGTGAGTCCCGTGGTACGTGAGGCGGACCGCCACCAAGTTCCCTTCCGCACATATCTCGTCGATGACGTGCGTGAAATCTGGAAATCCGGCGTACACGGTGCGGACGAACTCCATTATAGCCTCTTTGCTGTACTCCACATCCGTACCGACCACATACACGAGAG
>JBDHHA010000229.1:0-4457 GCA_039589615.1 Gemmatimonadota bacterium | reverse complement strand
GAGGGAGTCTCGTCATGATCGTGCATGTCGACCGGAGCCTGCGGGCACCCCGCCGCTTCGGTACACCGTTACGAAGCCTCGGCCTGGCTTGCCGAAGCACCGGCACGGCTTCCCCAAGCTCCGGCACGGCTTCCCCAAGCTTCGGTACGGCTTCCCGAAACTTCGGCACGGCTTCCCCAAGCTTCGGCACGGCTTCCCCAAGCTTCGGCACGACTCACCCGAGCTTCGGCATGGCTCGCCGAAGCGTCGGCACGAGGAGTCGACCTGGCCAGTCGACACCTCGCCTTCGCTGGCTGCGAACGGGGTCGGCCGCTCCGCCGCCGCCATCACCACACTTCATCGCAGGAGCAAACCACAATGCGCTTTCCTGAAGCAGAACCCGAGATCGCGGCACTGGCGGCGCTGCTGGTGCAGGGCCTGGGGCAGGCGACGGAGGACTTCCCGGCACCCCCGGTGCCGCCGGAGGAGTTGCGGGCCAAGCTCGACGCGTACCACGCGACGGCCGCCGCCACCGTCGTGGCCGAGACCGCCGTCCGCGAACAGCACGCGGCCAAGGATCTCGCGCTCGAGGACCTGGTGGACGACATGAAGGCCAATCTGAAGTACGCCGAGGTCGCCGTGCGCGACCAGCCCGAGAAGCTCAATCAGCTGGGCTGGGGTCCGCGGCGCAGCCCCGTCTCGCTCAAGGAGCCCGGCGAAGTGCGGGACATCCGGATCGTGAGCGAGGGAGACAGCTGGGTCATCCTCAGCTGGAATCCGCCGGTGGATGGCGGTCAGGTGGGGGCGTACAAGATCCAGCGGAAGGGGCAGAGCGGTGCCTGGAAGGACATCGGGACGTCGGTGGACATCACGACGCTGCTCACCAATCAGCCGCGCGGCGTGGAGTTCGAGTACCGGGTGCTGGCGGTCAACAAGAAGGGCACCGGCCAGCCGAGCGCCACGGTCACCGTGGTGTTGTAGCACGGCAGTACCAGTCGTACGACCGCCCCGTGCGCCGCGAGGCGCGCGGGGCGGCGACCCGCACGCGACCTCACCGACCCACCCGCCGCTGCAACTCCTCCGGATAGCGGGCTCCCTGCACCTCGACCTTGGAGACCGCGTCTTCGATCCCGCGCAGCTCATCCGGAGTCAACTCGACGTCCGCCGCGCCGAGGTTCTCTTCCAGGCGGTGCAGCTTGGTGGTGCCCGGGATCGGCACGATCCACGGCTGCTGCCCCAGCAGCCAGGCGAGGGCGATCTGGGCCGGCGTCACGCCCTTCGCCACAGCGATCCGGCCGATCTGGTTGACCAGCGCCTGGTTAGCCTTGCGCGCCTCCGCTGAGAAGCGGGGCAACTGGTTGCGGAAGTCCGTGCTGTCGAACGTCGTGGTCTCGTCGATCGTGCCCGTCAGGAAGCCCCGGCCGAGCGGGCTGAACGGCACGAAGCCGATGCCCAGCTCGTCCAGCGCGGGCAGCACCGTCGTCTCGGGCTCCCGCCACCACAGGGAATACTCGCTCTGCAGCGCGGTGACGGGCTGCACCGCATGAGCGCGGCGGATCGTTGGCACGCCCGCCTCCGACATGCCGAAGTGCCTGACCTTGCCCTGCCGGATCAGCTCTCCGACCGTCCCGGCCACGTCCTCGATCGGCACGTTCCGGTCGACCCGGTGCTGGTAGAACAGATCGATGCGATCCGTCTTGAGGCGCCGCAGCGAGGCCTCGGCGACTGCGCGGATCCGCTCCGGCCGGCTGTCCTGTCCCTTGCGGGGGTTGCCCTCCTCGAAGCCGAACTTGGTGGCGATCACCACCTCGTCACGCACGGGGGCGAGCGCCTCGCCGACCAGCTCCTCGTTGGTGAAGGGGCCGTAGGCTTCGGCGGTGTCGAAGAAGGTGACGCCACGCTCGACGGCGGCCCGGATCAGCCGGATGCCCTCCTGCGTATCGCTGGCGGGACCGTAGCCATAGCTCAGCCCCATGCAGCCGAGCCCGATGGCTGACACCTCCAGGCCGCTGCCTCCTAGCTTGCGCTTCTGCACGGTCGAGTCCTCACGGTGTTTGAGCCTCTCGTCCTCGCCCCGAGCCTCCTGGTTCGCCGGCCGTACCTCTAAGGTAGCACTGGCACGAACGACGAGGGCCGCGCAGCGCGCGGCCCTCAGTGCTTCGTCGCTCCCGTCGCGTCTATGGTCGCCAGGAGGGCTGGATGTCCCGCACGAAGCCCCCCACATCGACGCCGCGGCCGACGAGCACGCGCAGGCTGGAGTACGTCGCCGCCAGCACCGTGCGCGGAACGACGTAGATCAGCAGGTTCCCCATCGCATCGAACCCGTTCAGCACGATCTCGCTGCCGTCGGGCGACCAGTCGCCACCCAACAGGTCGGTGTCGAAGTCGCAGGTGACACCGCCGTGGTCGGTGATCCGTCGCTCGAGGGTGCCGTCGGTGTTGGCCAGGTCCACGATCCAGCCGTCGTATGCGCCGGTCGAGGCGCACAGGTCGCGCCCGAATGCGACCTCGCTGCCGTCAGGCGCGAACAGCGGGCTGTCGTCGTAGCCGGTCTGGAACGTGAGCTGTCGCAATCCCGTGCCGTCCCGGTTGATGACGAACAGCTTCTCCATGGGAATCGCATCGACCGGACTGTAGGCCGCAAACGCGATCAGTTGTCCGTCGGGCGAGAAATCGAGCGGTCCGTACACGATGAGCGGCGCCCCGTCACTCGGACGCGACAGCCCGCCAGGTGCGAGCCGCTGCACGCTCGACCCGTCATAGGCCCCGATCCACAGCATGCTGACCGTCTCGACGCCGGTCGAGTCGCGCGCGAACACCAGATCGCTCGTGTTCAGCGGATCCCACGAGAACCCGCTCTGGCCGCCCTGCCACGCCGGCGGGATGCCGGCGGCGTCGGTGACGTAGGTGTAGGTGTTCACCGGCAGCGACCCGATTGCCCCGGTCACGTCGCCGATCACGCAGATGTCCACGATGCTGAAGCCGTTGCCGCACTCGAACGCCAGGTGCGTACCGTTCGGGCTCCACCGGGGTCTGAAGGTGCTGGTGTCGGTAACGACTGCCCGGACCGTGCTGCCCGTCTTGTCGGCCATGAAGAGCTGCAGGGGTCCGAACGCACCGCCGTCCCACGAGTAGGCCATGCGACTGCGGTCGGGCGACCAGCGTGGGAACTGGCGCTGGTACCCCTGCGAGGTCATCGGGATGGGGTTGGAGAGCGCCGTCCCATCGGGGTTCACCGTGAAGATCCCGGTGGACAGGCCACCCGATGAGTCGCCCGCGAAGATGATCATCGGGGCTGGCAGCCTGAGGCGCAGATCGGTCAGTCCCCACACCGTATCCAGCACCATCCCGCCACCCAGGTCGAGCCCGGTGACCGCCGTGACCGTGCCGGCAGCGCGGCGCAAGAAGCTCAGCACCAGCACCTCGTCGCCCACCTGCGGGATGAACCCGGCCGTGTTCACGTTGATCGAGCCATCGAGCGTGAAGGTGCCCGTCACGTTGAGCCGGTCGTGCTGCGTGCCGACTGTCAATCCGTTGTAGTCGAGGTTGATGGTCGACAGCGCACTCAGCGACAGGTCGCCGTTGACGGAGAGCACCCCCGGGGAGGTCCCCGGATTCACGTCGCCGTCGAACGCGGTGACGGTGGCATCCACTACGTTGAGCGTGGCAGTGCCTTGCAGCACGGCTCCGTCGGAATGCGCGAAGCCGCCGTTCAGGTCGAGCGCCCCCGTCTGGATGTCGAGCGTGCCGTTGTTCACCACGTCCAGATTGACGGATACGAAGCCGTCGGACGCCACCGTCATGATGCCGTCGTTGGTGAGCGTCACCGGACCGCCCACCGTGTTTTCGAGTGTGCTCCCGTCGGCCGCGCTGACGCTGAGGGTTCCAGACGCAGCATTAGTGATGGTGGCGCCGTTTTGCACGTCGATGTTGCCCATCGACCACGTCCCAGCTCCCTGATTCACCAACGCCTTTGCATCGAGAATCTTGGGACCCACCGAGTGGAACAGGGCCGTCGCCGTCGATTGAATGAGCAGTTGGCCGCCTCCGCCGATGGTCCCGCCGTGCCACTCCAACACAGCGGAGACGTGCACATCCCCTACTCCGCCCAGCGATCCACCACTCATGAACAACTCTGTCGTCGTGGCCGGCACCGTGCTGTTCTCGAACGACAGGGTCCCGCCTGTGAGGGAGGTGGAGGACCCCGTCACGTCGTAGGTACCCAGCACGGTCACCGCTCCGGAAACAACGACGAATTCGCCGTCACCGGTCACGCTGGAGCCGGCGCCGAAGGTGTGTGTGCCGCCGCCGAACGTCACACCGCCCGTCGCCTGCACGGTGAGCGTGCCGTCCACGGTGGTGGAGCCCTGCAGGTTGACGGCCGCGGCGTCGAGCACCGTGAGCGCCGCGCCGCTCGCCACGTTGACCGCGCCGGAGAACGACCCGCCGAGCCATACCTGCAGCTCGCCCGCCTGCAC
>JBDHHA010000228.1:0-6097 GCA_039589615.1 Gemmatimonadota bacterium | reverse complement strand
GGCGGAGGAGGCTGAATCTTTGGCTCTCGCCTAAAAAGCCGTTGCCGGTGCTCGCCGTAAGGCGTAGAGTGACGGGATGAAGCTCGAGACGCCGTGGTTGGTAGAGCGTGAGGGTCAGGCGTTGCCTGAGGGTCGTACTGGCCCGTTCTGGTTCTGCACGGAGTGGGTCCGGCGTCGGTATGACCTGGACGGCGTGCGTCGTTTCAAGGTGATGTTGTCTACGCGGGCGGTACGTGGTGCGGCTTCGTGGCGTTGTGTGTACGCGACGTCGGGTTTGTGGGGTTTGGCGGAGGCGGCTGGTTTTCCTACGGACGTGGATGTGTGGTGGTGGGTGGAGGTGGACAACGGTTGAGGGAGCCATGCGTGTTGCACTCTTTGCCTTGCTCGTGTTTGCCCTGGCCCCGAGCTACGACCGTTCGGACTGGGGTCACTGGCGTGACTTCGATGGGGATTGCCTGAGCACTAGGCAGGAGGTGCTGCTCTCTGACGGCCGTGACGTGGAGGTGGAGGGCTGCCGAGTGGTGTCGGGGACATGGGTGGATCTCTACACGGCGGAGATCGTGACGGACCCGAGCGTGCTGGACATCGACCACGTCGTGCCGTTACGGCATGCGTTTGAGGCTGGGGGTTGGGCGTGGAGTGGGGAGCGTAAGCGTGCGTTTGCGAACGACGAGCGGTACCTGGTGGCGACGCACCGGACGCAGAACCGGACGAAGGGTTCGAAGGGTCCCGAGGAGTGGATGCCGCCGCACGAGGCAGCGAAGTGCTGGTACCTCGAGCTCTGGTTGAAGGCGAAGGAGGAGTACGAGCTGCAGCTGAGCCTTGCCGAGGCGCGCTGGATCTTCGTGGACTCGGGGTGTGGGTTGTGACCGAGCGGCGGCCGAAGAAGCACTCGAGCAAGGTGACGATCCGGGAGACGATGCCCGCGAGTTCGCTCGATGTCCATCTCCTGCGCGAGATGGACCAGGCGCTACGCGAGCAGCAGCAAGCAGCAATAGATCATCTCGCCGGGGAGTTGTACTGGCCCACGCCTCAAGTGCGCCCGAACCGGCTGCGGCGGTGGTTGGGCTGGAAGCTGTGGCGTCTTGCCGCGTGGTTGAACCCGGAGGTGATGGAGTGAAGAGATGTCGAACGAACCCAAGCCCCTAGCGAGAATCCCCTACGGCGAAATCTCCAAAGACGCGAGGAGTGAGCTGTACGAACGCCTTGTGAGCGTGGCTGTCGAGTGGGCGAAGGAGTACCACGTTGGAGGCTTGTCGCACATGGGACTCTGGAACCTCTACGTAGGGCTCGAAGAGGCTGTGTTCGACGCAGAAGCGCAGGAGAAAGCCCTCCGCGAATCCTGATTTGCGCCCCTCCCCTCCTCCAAGCTAGTCTCTTCCCGGCTTGGCGTAGCGACTCGAGGTGCCTTCATGGTGCTGCGTCGTCGCAAGGGTGGGGGTGAGAAGCCCGCATCCACACCCGTCCCGAGCCCTCCGAAGGACCCTCCGGTCCGGCCCAAGCCGCCCGAGGTGAGGGCTTCCCCTCCCGTGAAGGTAGGGCCCGCGCACTACCGCGCCCTGCTCCCCACGTACTACCGCTCCTGTAGCCCCGAAGTCCTGAACGAGTTCGCGGCACGGGTCCGGGCCGAGCTCAGCGCCGAGGAGATCCGGGAGGAGCTCCTGCCGATGCTGCCTGCGAGCTCGCTGGGGACCACGGGCGTCCAGATTTCCAGACTCAAGGCTGCGCTCGAGCGCGTGGCCTCGAGATAGGGGGTAGAGCATGGCGACGATTTCGACACAGGGCACCGCAGGATTCGTCCCTACCGATTCGTTCTTCGGCGGGTTCGTGTCGGCGACGAGCGACGTCATCAGCACCACGGGGACGATCCACAAGTTCGCCGGCCTGCGACTCTCCTGTTACCACTTCACAGCCATCACCGACGACGACACCCACACGTTCGGCTTCGGCGATATCGTGGGGGTCTTCACGATGGGTGATGTCCACGACGACGACCATCTAGCTGCCGTGGTGACGACGCAGGCGAATGGAACCATCACGTTCGCTTCGGAGAATGCTTCGGCCGAGGGCTGGGTGCTGCTCATCCGGGGCGTCTGATGGCCGAAGCGGGCGAGCGGAAAACCGCGAGCCTCACACGCGGCGAGCTCTTCGACATCGTCGGCTACAAGCCTCAGGTCGAAGAGGTGCACGCCTACCATGCGAGCCCCGCACGGCTCCGCATCGTCTCGGCCCCTGCGCGTACCTCCAAGTCCTACGCGGCCGCGCACGACTCCATGGTCGAAGGGCTCCCGCCGCAGGTGAAGGTGGGTACGGGCCCGTGGGCACCGCTTGAGACGCGGCTCAACTGGATCGTCGGGATCGACTACTCCACCACGAAGGAGTTCGACTACCTCTGGCAGCACTTCATCGACGGCAAGCTGCGTGAGCTCTTCACCGTCGAGTCGGCACGGAAAAACCCCGACCAGGGCCAGATGCGTATCGTGCTCAACCTGGGCCGCTCCCACGACGGCATCGTGTGCCGCGCCGTCTGGGAGGTGAAGTCTGCGAACCACGAGCGTTCGCTGCAGGGCGAGGAGATCCACGACTGCATCCTCTCGGAGGCCGCCGAGCATCCCTCGAAGGTCTGGGAACGCTACCTCTCCACCCGCGTGAAGCGGGCCACATGGCCCACCACGCCGAAGCAGGCCGCACGCTGGATCCACGACCAGATCGTGGCGGGCGAAGCGGACAAGAGCCTGTCCATCGAGCACTTTACGTTCCCACCCGGGGCCAACCCGGGCTACGACTGGGAACGCTACGGGATCGAGCAGAAGAAGGCCGCGAGCCGGTCGGCGACGGGCATGGCTGAGGACGACCCGTGGTTCGCCGAGCAGTTCCTCGGCCAGTGGGTCTTCTACGAAGGCCGTGTGCTGCCCTTCCACGAGGAGCCGGGCCATCGCGGCTGGTGCCATGTGCTGGACGAGCTGCCCTCGTGGTGCGAAGCGGGCTTCTGGGCGTGGAGCTTCGACTACGGGTACACCGACCCCTACGCGGGCCTGCTCTGGTGCATCGGCATGGACGGCACCATGGTGGTGGTGGACGGCTTCTACGAACGCCAGTTCTCCGACCTCGAAGTGATCGACCGCGTGGAGGAGATCAACCAGAAGCACGGCGTCACGCCGAGCATGTACGTGGGCGACCCGAAGCGGCCCCAGGTGGCACGCTACCTGCGCGACAACGGTATGCCCGTGCATACCTCGAACCCGAATCAGATCGCCAAGAGGGCACCCGGCTTCCGGCTGCTCATCAACCTGCTCTCCGAAGATCCCGCCATCGGGCGGCCTCTCCTGTACGTCCACAAGGACTGCGGGCACCTCATCCGCGAGCTGCGCCACATCCGGTACAAGGAAGGCGTTCGCGACGAGTACGCCGAGGGGTCGATGATCGGCCCCGACCATGCCATCTCCGCACTGCGCTACGGCGCAGTGGTCCTGCACCGGCAGCGGCCGTCGGCACCCAGCCATGACGACTGGTGGCGCGAGCAGGCATGGCGGCTGCGACGTAGACGAGCACTGGAGCGAAGAGCTCCGAGGATGCAATCATGCCTACGCTGAGTCCGAAGGAAACGGAATTCTGGCGCGAGCGGCTTGAGTTCTCGCACTCGGTCTGGAAGGCGCAGGGACTCACGCGCGACTCGAACCGTATCGGTGCCGAGGCGTGGCTCAACGCCTACCGGGGCGTGGTGTGGAGCGAAGACGGCTGGGGCAACATCCCCGTCGAAGACCTCATCGAAGTCCCCACGGCCTTCTGGGTCATCAACACCCAGATGTCGGGCATGTACGCACGGCATCCCATCGTGGACGTCACCGCGAACCGGCCCGGCTCGATCGATGCGGCACGGCGCATGGAGGTGCTCATCAACCACCTGCTGCGCTCGAGGCAGCTGGGTATCAAGCGGCAGCTCAACCGTGCGCTGTTCGGCGCGCTGGCACTGCCTGCAGGCATCCTCCGGCACGGGTTCACGCCCGAAGACGAGTTCTTCGACAAGGAAGGCAACCGCGTAGAGCGGTTCACTCCGGCGCGTGCCGACCTGCCCTGGATGCGTGCGGTACCGCTCTGGGACTTCCGCGCCGACCCGCAGGCGGAGAGCTTCCACCACAAGAGCGACGTGCGCTGGTGTGGCTTCCGCAGCGTGCTCACCATGGACGAGATCGCACGTACACCCGGGCTCATCAAGCGGCAGGATCTTCGACCCACGACCACGATGCGCGAGACGCAGTTCATGCGCCCGTTCGATGACGGACGCGAGACCAAGTGGTTCGCACTCACCGAGGGCAGCGACAAGCCCATCCGTGACCCCGACGACTGGCCCATCGAGTGGGGGCAGCTGCCCTACAACCAACTGGGCTTCCACGAGCAGCTCGATAACCCGTTCCCCGTTGCGCCCATCTCGATGATCGAAGACCAGCTCCGCGAACGCAACAAGGTGCGTACGCTGATGGCCGAGCTCACGAAGCGCATGCGGCGAATCTTGTTGCTGGACGAGACGGGTATCAACACCGATGACCTTGATAAGGTGCGCTCGGGTGAGGTGGACCTCACTGAAATTATCCTCACGAAGGAAAATCCCAACAACGTCATGGCGGTGGTGCAAACCTCCGACTTTCCCATCGGGCTCCTGCCCTACGACGCGAAGATCGAAGAGGACATCCGGCAGACGATGGGGCAGAGCCTGCTCGATCGCGGCCAGCGCATCAATGTCGAGTCGGGTACCGAAGCCGCCGCCGTCGCACGCGGTGCGGCCGTGCAGTCGGGACTCCTCGGCGGCCCGTGGGAGGATTTCGTCGGCGACGCGATGGAGACGTTCGGGTCGGCGCTGCAGTCGCCGGGCGTGCTCACGCGCCAGTTCGCGCTGCCCATCCTCGGACAACGCGATGCCGTGGAGCTCCTCAAGGAGCTCGGCAAGGGACCCATCGACCCCCTCCAGCCCATCCAGTCGGAGGAGATCCGGGGCAGCTTCCTCTACGAGGTACGGCCCGGGTCGATGGCTCCGCGCAACCCGCAGGAAGAGCAGACGAAGGCCATTGCGAATCTCGAGGTGGCCGGGAAGTTCGGTGGCGGCGTGTTGAACCTCCCCCAGCTCCTGCTCGAATGGGTGAAGGCCGCCGACCTCGATCCCACCCTGGCGTTCACATCGCCCCAGCAGCAGCAAGCCACCGATGCCGTGGCGGCTAATCAGGGCGTGGCACCCGCCGCGCAGGCCGGACAGGCCGGGAATCGCAGAGGAAATGGCGCAGCGCAGCCTGCGCAGAGCGAAGAGTCCGCCATTCCGCCGGGGCTCCTGCAGAACCTGCGATGAGGGTCGTCCACGACCTGATCTGCGAGAACGACCACATCCGCCAGAACGTGGTGGTGGAGACGGAGGTTGCGAAAGGGCAGGAAAGCCCATACGGTGTGTGCAAGAAATGTACGGCCCCGTACAAAATATGCTGGCTGCACGGCAAGGCACCCGGCACGGACGTCCTGGGGCATGAGGTAGAGAGCGAAGTGCTCGGACTCACGTACACGTCCTCGCGCGAGCGGGACCGCAAGATGCGTGCCAGAGGCTACGAGCCTGCCGACCGCATCCGGGGTGGGCCCATGAGCCAGAGCAACCACCTGCCCGAGAAGCTCACCCCGCGCGGCTACGAGGGGCGTGCGAAGTTCGGAGGGGATGAATGAGCGCTGCCTCCACGGTTCCCGGCTCCTCACAGCCCGTCAGCCTCGTACCCGACCCGGATCCCGGCACCGGCACGCCGTATCTCCCCGAGCAGCCCGCACAGCCGGCCTCCGAGCCCGCCATTCCCGAGCCCGTGCAGCAGGAGCTCACGCAGCTCCGCGCGATGCGCGAGCAGGTGGCACCCATCATGCCCCTCGTAGAGCAGCTCGGCGGCGATGGCCTCTACCAGCACTACGCGAACTACGCCGAGATGCTGCAACGCCAGCAGCAACCGCAGCAGCCTACCCAAGAGCCCGCACGGCAGCCCGATGCGGATCCCTGGGGCGACCCCGCCCAGCCCGACCCGCACGTCCAGGCACTCCAGACGGAGATCCAGGGCCTCAAGGGCCAGCTGCAGCA
>JBDHHA010000227.1:0-4480 GCA_039589615.1 Gemmatimonadota bacterium | reverse complement strand
AACCGCAACCCAACGATGAACACGCAGACACTGCCGAGTCGTGAGCCGTCGAGCCGGCTCATGCCACTGGTGAACCTGCTGGAGTGGACCCTGCTGCTCCTGCTGGCCTACATGGAGTGGGGCGCGGAGTTCGCCCCACCCCAGGTTGTCACCATCGCCACCGTGGGGTGGGTCGTCATCGCCGTCGTGTGCGCGACCCTGTGGGTGGTATCCCTGTTGTACGATTATAGGAGGGCACAATGAAAGCCTCTCAGACTGTCACGCTGATCTTCTTGACGCTGGTGGCCCTCGTCCACCTCGTACGCGTCTTGCTGCAGGTGAACATCACCGTCCACACGGTCGTCGTGCCGATGTGGGCCAGCGTCGTGGCCTTCTTCTTTGTGGGAGGATTGGCGGTGTGGTTGTGGCAGGAGGTACGCCCGTCCTGACACGCACTGGGTTGTCGTCCGCTAGTCGATTCGCCCGGGCTCCCGCACGCCCGCTCCGTCAACACCCGTGAGCCGGTCGCCCAACTCCGCCCGCATTCCGTCGGCGAGCCTCTCGAGTCTCTCCACCACCTCCGGAAAGTCGTCTGCGACATTCTGCCGCTCGCCGATGTCGCCGGACAGGTCGTACAACTCCAAGCCCGTCGTCCGCGCATAGTCGTACTTGCCGGGGATGCCGTCCGCACCCGGCGCCTGCCCTTCCATCGAGCCATAACCGTGGGAAAAATGCAGCTTCCACCGACCGCTGCGTAACGACTCCAGCTCGTTCTGATGGTAGTAGAAATAATACGCCTCGTGAGGTGACGAGGCATCCGGTTCCGCCGTCATGAGCGGCCAAATGTCCCTACCGTCGATGGCGTGCGACGGCAAGGGAGCGTCGATCAACCCGGCCATCGTGGGGAAGATGTCAATCGTCATGGCCGGCTCCGACACCGTCCCCCTCGGCGGAATCACTCCGGGCCAGCGTACGATCGCCGGAACACGCACGCCGCCCTCGAACGTCGTGCCCTTACCCTCCCGCAACGGGCCAGTCGATCCCGCGTGATTCCCGTAGCTGAGCCACGGGCCGTTGTCCGACGTGAACAGCACCAGCGTGTTGTCGTCGATGTCGAGCCGGCGCAACGTTTCCAGGATTCGGCCCACCGACCAGTCGATCTCGGCGACGACGTCACCGTACAGACCTGCGCCACTTGCTCCCGCTCGCTCCTCGGACACGTGAAGGGGGACGTGGGGCATCGGGTGGGCGACATACGCGAAGAACGATTGGCCTGACGCGACCGATTGCTCCATGAAGCGCACTGTGCGCTCGGTGATGTCCGTCGTGAAGCGGCGTTGGTCGGTGTTGTACCCGACGATGGTCTCGCCGTCGAATGTGGGAAGGTCCCCCCAGGCATCCGGCCTCTCCGGGTGGTACGGCCACATGTCGTTGGAGTACGGGATACCGTAGAACTCGTCGAATCCGTGACGTGTGGGAAGAAATTCGGGATGGTGTCCCAAGTGCCACTTCCCGAAGACCGCCGTGGCGTACCCTTGCGACTGAAACAGCTCCCCGAGCGTGACTTCATCTTCGTGGATTCCGTGTCTGGCGCCCGGGCCCAGGGCGCCGTGGATCCCGATGCGGTTGGGGTAGCTTCCAGTGAGGAGGGCTGCCCGGGACGCCGAGCAGACAGGCTGGGCGACATAGAAGTCGGTGAATTGCACCCCTTCCGTCGCCATCCGATCGAGGTGCGGTGTCTCGTACACATCCAGGTCCGCATAGCCCATGTCGTCCACAAACACCACGACCACGTTGGGCGCCGCTCCACTCGAGGACGCACCGGGCCCGCACGACCCCACGGTCAGCACCATGAGGAATCGGCGCGCCCACCACATTGGTCTAATCACCCTTGTCTCCCACTCTGTTTCGGGTTGGGAAGAATCTGCCTGCCGTTCCAGAGGAAGCAAGCGACCGTGAACCGGAGTTCACTGAATTCCTACGGAGGTCCGAGTTCATAGAGTGAGATCCAGTCGATATCTTTAGAGGTCAATCGATCCAGCCCACTTCGGTACCTCACACCGGACAGCCCCATGCCTAGGCTCAAGACACTCCCAGCGTCGATTCTGTTCTCCGTCCTCTTCGTTTCCGCCGCACCGGCCTTCGCCCAAGAATTCCAGGCCGGCCGCTTCGACAGCGGCAAGATGTGGACCTTCGAATACGCCCCTGCGGATTACTTCAGCGAGACGTACGGTTTCGACGCCAACGAGGCCTGGTTCGAACGGGCCCGGATGGCAGCCGTCCGCATCCCGGGATGCTCGGCATCGTTCGTCTCCCCCAACGGCCTTTTGGCCACCAACCATCACTGCGTGCGGGGCCGGGTGTCCCAGGTGAGCCGGCCGGGGGAGGGATTACTGGACAACGGGTTCTATGCCTCGTCCATGGAGGAGGAGCGCCCCATACCCGGCTACTACGTGGACCAGCTCCTGGCCGTCGAGGACGTGACCGACGAGGTCTACGGCGCCATCGAGGGGGCTGAGTCCCCGTCCCAGCGCGACGCCGCCCGGCGCGAGGTCTTCCGGGAGATCCAAACCCGTCTCAGCCGACGCCATGCATCCGCCGGCCAGAACATCCGGGTTCAGATGGTTGCCCTATATAATGGAGGGCGGTACTCCGCCTACGTCTTCCGGCGGTTTACGGACGTTCGTCTGGTCTTCGCCGTGGAACTGGAGATGGGGTTCTTCGGCGGCGACCCCGACAACTTCACCTATCCCCGTTACGCCCTCGACTTCGCGTTCCTCCGGGTCTACGAGGACGGCGAGCCCTACGAGACCGATCACTACTTCGAGTGGGGCGTGGGCGGCGTCGAGACCGGCGACGTGGTGTTCGTCATCGGCAACCCCGGTCCCACGACCCGCCTCACCACGATGGCGCAACTCGAATATCTCCGTGACGTTCAGGTGCCGGCGCAACGTGCGTGGCTGGCCAGCCGACACGGGGCGTTGGGTGAGTTCCGGGAAGCGTATCCCGAGTTGGTGGAGGAGCTCAACATCCGGAACCGCATGTTCTCGCTGTCCAATTCCTGGAAGGCCGGGAACGGTCGGTTCGAGGCGCTGTACACCGAGGAAGTCATCGCGAAGCGTCACGATGCAGAGCAGAACCTGCGCCGTGCAATCGCCAACCGGCCGCAGTTGAGCGGCGAGTACGGCACGCTGTTCAGCAACATGGCCGATGTGCAGCGAGGCAAGAACCGATGGGGAGACGCCTACGCCGCATTCTACCGTTTGGCCGACCGCACCAACGGGTCGCGCCTGTTGGCGCGCATGATCCAGGCGTACGCCTTCGGGCAGGCACGGGCCGGGGGCGCCCCTCAGGACACGCTGGACCGGATGCGGGCCTCACTGTTGGCGATCGAAGACCATCCCGCGAGTCTCGAACGGGCGTTCCTCACGGCGCGCCTTGCCGATTTCCAACGGTACCTGGGCCCCGATCACCCGGTCACGCTGGCCGCGCTGGTGGACGGCAGCCCCGAGGCCTCGGCGGCCGCGCTGTTGGCCCATTCGGCACTGGCCACCGCAGAGAAGACACGGCAGCAGATGGACGCCGGCGAGCCTGCGCCCGGCGATCCGGCTCTCCCGTTGACTGCCGCCCTCGTTCCGGCGCTCATCGAGTTTCAGAGCGCCTACGCTCCGCTCCAAGCGGAAGAGCGGGAGCTGGCGAGCCAGCTGGGCCGGGTGAAGTTCGCAGTGTACGGCCAGGATCTCGCCCCCGATGCCACCTCGTCGCCACGCATCACCGACGGTGTCGTGTCCGGGTTCGAGTACAACGGGACCCTCGCACCACCGTACACCACGTTCTTCGGGATCTACGACCGGCACCACGCCAACCCGGGCAACGTGGAGTGGGCCCTTCCGGCGCGGTGGCGTACGCCCCCACCCGGGCTCGACCTCTCCACGCCCCTCAACTTCGTGTCCACGGCGGACACTTATGGCGGCAACTCGGGGTCGCCGGCCGTGACCAAGGAGCTGGCGTTGGTAGGACTCAACTTCGACCGCAACGTACAGGGTCTCTCCCGGGATTACATCTATCTCCCGGAGCGGGGCCGGAACATCATGGTGGACGCCCGGGCGGTCCACGCCGCCCTCGATCACGCCTACGATGCAGATCGCATCGTGCAGGAGCTGCTGACGGGCCAGCTGTTTAGGACTGAGGCCGAGGCGGATCGGGCGGGGCGGTAAGCGGGCGGCGCACGAGGGCCATTTTCCAGAGCGTCCATGGAATGGGCCGACGACCCCCCTTGGGGTCGCCGGCCCTCTTCTTTGCCCCTAGATCCTCGGTGAAACCTTTCGGCTCCATTGGCGTATATTACACCATCTGATATATCAGATGGCGAATAATCCACCGATTCGAGCGAGTCATGGGAACTGCCCCCGAGCAACGGACACCCCTCTCACCCCCAGCCTTTCATATTCTCCTGGCCCTCGCCGAGGGCCCTCTCCACGGCTATGCCCTCATGCAGCAG
>JBDHHA010000226.1:0-4505 GCA_039589615.1 Gemmatimonadota bacterium | reverse complement strand
AGCTGCGGCGTGCCGCAGCGGGAATCTGGCGACGTCGGTCCGCAGTTTCTCATCGTCGGTGGGCAGGGGCAATTCGTGCAGCTCACATCCACCAATGTCTCCTACGACGCCGGGACGCAGATCTTCCAGGCGGATATCACGGTCCAGAACCTCATTGGCCAGGCCCTGGGCACGCCCGACGGCAGCACCGTAACCGGTGTGAAGGTGTTCTTCCACGAGGGCCCGATCGTCACGGCCGGCACGGGAACGGTGGCCGTCGCCAATCCAGACGGTTTTGGCACGTTCACGGGCTCGAATCAGGCCTACCACGAGTACGACGAAATCCTTGTTGCCGGCGGCGCGCCGCCGCCAACGTCCGGTGCGACATCTCAGCCAAAGACGTGGCAGTTCAGCGCGTCGCCCAACATCTCGTTCGAGTTCTCCGTGTTCGTGGAGGCCGACGTCGAGCACCCTGACGGATGGGTCGAAGTTGCTCCGGCGATCGCAGAGATCGCAGTGGATCAAGTGCTGTCCGTGAGCGCCGTCGTGCGGGACGTCGTGGGTCGCGCCGTGTCGGGGCAGACAGTGACCTGGTCCTCGGACGACGAGGCGGTGGCCACGGTGGATCCGACGACCGGCCTCGTCACCGGTGTGGCTGCCGGCACGACCACCATTACCGCCACCAGCGGAAGCGTCAGCGGAACGATGGAGATCACGGTTCACGACCTGGGCTGCGGCTATCTGATCTCCGACGCCATCCAATCCGCTGCCGAGGTGGACATCTTCACCTTCGGGGGCAGTGTGGGGGACGTGGTCCTCCTCACGGCTGGCGAGACGGGCGGCTTTTCCGGATCCGTGAGCGCGAGCGTCCAGTTGCTCTCACCCAGTCTGAGCCAGGTCATAGCGTTCAACACGAACGGGCAGCAGCAGGTGGCGTTGCCCGAAGAGGGCACGTACAGGATACGTGTGAATGCCGCCGATCTGACGAGCACCGGATCCTACAATCTGGGTCTGGAATGCATCGCTCCGTTGGGGCCGGTGGAGGCGGCCCTGGTCCCGGGCGATCTGGTCTCGGAGGCGCTCAACGACGCGGCGGAGGTGGATGTCTACAGTTTCGCGGGGCAGACGGGCGACGAAGTCCTCTTGACCGTTGGCGAGACGGGGGGATTCTCCGGCTCGTCGAATGCGTACGTGCGCCTGCTGTCCCCAACCCTGGTCGAGGTCACGACGCTCACGACGAGCGGCCAGGCGCAGGTGACGCTGCCGGAGAGCGGGACGTACGTGATCACGGTGACGGGCAACGGCGGGGGGGTCACCGCCTATCCCACGGGCACCTACAACCTGAGCTACGAACGACTACAACCGCTGGGTCCGGTGGAGGCGGCCCTGGTTCCGGGCGATCTGGTTTCGGAGGCGCTCAACGACCGGGCGGAGGTGGATGTCTACAGTTTCGCGGGGCAGACGGGCGACGAAGTCCTCTTGACCGTCGGCGAGACGGGAGGATTCTCCGGCTCGTCGAATGCGTACGTGCGCCTGCTCTCCCCGACGCTGGTCGAGGTCACGACGTTCACGACGAACGGCCAGGTGCAGGTGACGCTGCCGGAGAGCGGGACGTACGTGATCACGGTGACGGGCAACGGCGGGGGGGTCACCGCCTATCCCACGGGCACCTACAACCTGAGCTACGAACGACTGCAACCGCTGGGACCGGTGGAAGCGGCCCTGACGTCAGGTGACCTGGTCTCGGAGGCGCTCAACGACGCGGCGGAAGTCGATGTCTACAGTTTCGCGGGGCAGACGGGCGACGTGATCCTCTTGACGGTCAGCGAGACGGGAGGATTCTCCGGCACGTCGAGTGCGCGCGTGCGTCTGCTCTCACCGACCCTGGTCGAGGTCACGACGTTCACGACGAGCGGCCAGGCGCAGGTGACGCTGCCGGAGAGCGGGACGTACGTGATCACGGTGACGGGCAACGGCGGGGGGACCACCGCCTATCCCACGGGCACCTACAACCTGAGCTACCAACAGTTGTGACCAGTCGGGCGGAGACAGGAAAGGTCCCTCATCAAATGACGCCATCGCGTCGGTGAGCGCCTCAGGGTTGGTTACTGCTCACGCTGCTGGTAGCGTGGTGATCGCAGCACGATCGGACGGTGTCGTTGGAACGGCGACTATTGAGGTAACACCTGAGCCCTGACTGATCTAGCACGACAGCGAACTTCAACCGCCCGGTCCCGCGCCGGGCGGTGTCGTCTCCGGTCGTACCAGTTCCGGCACGAAGGCACACGCTCTTCAATCCCGAGTGTTATCGTCGGACCGTTGCGGTGCCGCGACTCTTGTGACTCGCTGTCCTGTACGCCATTAGATACTCCTGCGCCGGTATGTTGCTCTCAACCCACTCGCGGGAGGACGGCATGCGACGAATCTTGAGGTGGTCCGCGTCTGCGATGGTTCTTGCGCTCGCGAACGCGGGATGCGGCGAGGATGTGTTCGGGCTCGACGACGTCATCGGGGAATGGGAGACCAGGTCGATCAACGGACAGGCAGTTCCTGGTGTTGTGACCGTCGGTGGCGGAATCGACGTCGACGTCGGTTATGAGCATTGGACCTTTCTGAACGGTGGTGATTGCACAATCGAAGGCGAGTACGATGGAACCGTCGATACCGTCGAGCAGGATGACTGCCAGTACACGGTGGACATCTCACAACAGACCATTGCCGGATCCATCTTTGGTACTGACTTCGATGGCACGATCAACGGCGACCGGATGGATATCGACTTCCTCGGGGAGGACTGGGTTCTCCGCCGACGCTAGTGCCACAATAGCGTCAGTTCGGGCGCCAGAATCGTGAATGGCTTCACCCTGGAGCTTGGCGGCTCGGATTCGATGCCGGTGACAAGGAGAGCTACGTGTTGGTGACCGGAGACCTTGGCAAGCGGTGGCGGCGCCGCGACCGCGGCCTCTCAGGTGTCGTCGAATCCATCGAGATCGAAGGCGAAACAATCTTGGTAATCACGGATCGGGGATCATTCAGGACCACCGATCAAGGACGCACGTGGACAATGGCTGAACCTTAAGATGGTTTGAGAGACCAGTTCGGTTCCGATACAGCCGCTCGCTAACGACGGTCGCCGATAGGTCAGCCCCCCACCAGATCTATGCGGCGGGTACTTCTTTATTGCCGCCATACACGCCCCAGCGCCGTACACGTCCGATCGCGCCGCCACCATGGCGCCGAGCAGCAGGCGGTGGTCAGAGTTGGTTCAGTCAATGCATGCCTGGCCAGGGTCGAGACTCCCGTCGCCAGGACCGACGCGCACCTGGCCTCGTTCCGACTCCTCGCGCCCCGACCTCGACCTGAGGGGTACGGGGCGGGCCGAAGGTTTCAGTGAGGCGGAGGGACGGATGGGCGGGCGGAAGCGGCGGAACGGCGGGACGGCGGTAGACGTGAAGCAGAAACGGACCCGCTCGGCCGGAGGCTCACGAGCAAGGAAGGCTTCTTCGCATGGCCGTGCGCGTCGCGCGGTCCCTGGCAAACAGAAGGACGAGTTCACGAAGTTCATGCAGATCGGATTCATCAGGCGTAAGACCCTGCGAGCCGCCAGCCGGGGGGCACACGCCCAGTTGAGCGGCAGAACAGACCCGATCACCCAACGCTTATTTGCGAGGGGTGGTTGAAACTCCTGTGCTGATCGCGAGCGATTATGGAACGCTCGGTGCTGAAACGGTACTATATAGACTGCAAGCTGGCTGCATCTTACCTCATGCCACAGGAGCCCGCACTGGCCCGCTATCGTGTGATCATCGAACAGGATGAAGACGGAGTGTTCGTCGCCGAGGTCCCGTCCCTTCCAGGCTGTGTGAGCCAGGGAAGGACGAGCGATGAGGCGCTGTCGAACATCCGGCGTGCGATTGCGGGCTATCTCGAGAGTTTGCGCGCGCGTGGCGAGCCGGTTCCTCCCGGTTCTGAGGAGGTCGTGGTTGAAGTTCCATGACCCGGCTTCCGGTCCTCAGCGGGGCCGAGTTGGTACAAGCGCTGGAGCGCTTCGGCTACGAGGTTGACCGACAGGCCGGCAGTCACATCATTCTGCGACGTGCCTCACCACCGCATCGGCGACTCACCGTTCCCAACCATCGAACGCTGGCCAAGGGCACCCTGCGGGCCATCTTGCGCCACGCTGGGATCAAACCAGATGAACTGCGCGAGGCTCTCGGGGGTTGACCGAACGAGGGCTCATCGCGGCTGCGCCGGGCGATATCGCAGCACGCCGCTGGGTGTCCCTGCCGAGCAGGAACGGTCGATCGAGCGAACTCTTCGACGATCTCTTCGAGCAAGCGGTTGAAGGTCTCTGGATCCGCCACCATCACCAAATGCCCAACTCCTGACATGAGTGCTGCGTCAGGAGGTTGCCGATCACACCACGCTGCCCCTGTCGCGCATCCGCTCGGCCCGGGCCTCCCACTTGGCCCGCGCCATCGCGCGCATGTCCTCGACGGTGTCCATCTCGTCGACGATCTCGAGCC
>JBDHHA010000225.1:0-7080 GCA_039589615.1 Gemmatimonadota bacterium | reverse complement strand
GTGAAGGTCGGTCGCATTGCGGCCCTGTCGGACGACCTGGCCCTCAAGATGGAAGCCCAGTCCATCCGCATCGTGGCGCCCATTCCCGGGAAGGCGTTCGTGGGTGTGGAGGTGCCGAATCCCACGCCCCGGATGGTGATGCTCAGCGAGTCGCTCGCCGTGCCGCCGTGGGATCCCGGCCGCCCCGGGCTCCCCCTGGCCCTGGGGACCGATCTCGAGGGGAAGCCCGTCATGGCCGACCTCACGAAGATGCCCCACCTCCTCATCGCCGGCGCCACGGGCACCGGCAAATCGGTGTGTGTGAACACGATCATCACGAGCCTGATTCACCGGTACAACGACCGTGAGCTCCAGATGCTCATGATCGATCCCAAGATGGTGGAGCTCACCGTCTACAACGCGCTCCCCCACATGCGCCATCCCGTCGTCACGAACAACAAGGACGCCGCCAAGGCCTTCAAGTGGGTGATGTACGAGATGGAGGACCGCTACGAGCTGTTCGCGGTGAACAACGTCCGCAACCTCCACGAGTTCAACCGCAAGGTGCGGGAGGGCCGCAAGGTGGTGAAGCCGCGGCCGGAGCGGGAGACCCTCTCCGGCGTGGAGACCGAGGAGGGCGAGGAGTTCTCACCCGTGGTGGAGTACGACGGCACCACGCTCCCCTTCATCGTGGTGATCGTGGAGGAGCTGGCGGATCTCATGATGACGGTGCAGGCGGAGGTGGAGAAGCCGCTGGCGATCCTGGCCCAAAAGGCACGGGCCACGGGGATCCATCTCATCCTGGCCACCCAGCGTCCCAGCGTGAACGTCATCACCGGACTCATCAAGGCCAACTTTCCCAGCCGCATCGCCTTTCGCGTGGCGTCCAAGGTGGACAGCCGGACGATTCTGGATCAGAACGGCGCCGAGGCGCTCCTCGGGAACGGCGACATGCTGTTTCTTCCCCCGGGAAAGAGCGAGCCGATCCGTCTCCAGGGAGCGTACGTGGACACCAGCGAGACCGAAGAGATCAACCGGTACTACACGGAAGAGCGGGCGCTCCGGGAGAAGAAGCGGGGGCTCACCGTGGAGGCCGCCGAGGACATCCTTGCGGTGGTGTCGGCGAGAGAAGCTCAGGAAGAACTCGCCGCCGAGGGGCCCTACGACCAGCCGGAGGACCGGGATCCGCTCTTCCGGGAGGCGGCGGAGGTTTGCGTGCAGAACGGCGGCGGTTCGACCTCGTTGTTGCAACGCAAACTGCGGATCGGGTATGGGCGGGCGGCCCGGGTCGTCGACCAGTTGCACTTGGCGGGGATTTTGGGACCGCAGGATGGGTCCAAGGCCAGGGAGGTGTTGATCGGGGGGGAGCAATTGGACGAGTACTGCAAATAGTGTCGCACGCCTGCTCTTCGCATGCGGTGCGGTTGTTTTCGGGGCGAGCTTGGGTGGGGAGCGGAGCGCGCCATTTGCCCCCTCCGCGCGCTGCGGTTTGCCTCAGTGCCTGGGTCACGGGATAGGCGGGCTAGCAAACCAACGCGCGCTGCAGGGGCAAACGGCGCGCTCCGCTCCTCTGACTCTCCTGTGGGGGGCGCTCACTTTACGCGGCGTAATTTCCTCTGCGACCGCGCGCTGCTGTGATCTACGGCGTGCTCCGTCCCCCCCGTTCCTGTGGGGCCCGCACTGTTCACTAGGTGGCTTACCCCAACACGTCGGTTACGCTGAGCCGCGCACCTGTCAGGAGAAGTGGCGTGAGCGCCTCGCCGGGGGAAACACTCGTGACCTTGTCATAGCTGCCCTTGGCCGGGTTCCGATACACCTGGATTCGGTCGGCCGGGAGGTCGACCAGCCATACCTCCGGGATTCCTGCCGTGGCGTAGAGCGGGATCTTGACCGAGCGATCGTACTCCAACGAGGTGTCCGCCACCTCGATCGCGAGCATGACATCCGCCGGCCCTGGGTGGACTTCTCGATATCGCTCGAACGGGGGTCTTAGCAGGGTCAGGTCCGGTTCCACTTCGGCCCGGGGGCCGAGCATCACAGGATTCTGCACGCGCACGATGGCGCTGTCACCCACCAGCCGCGAGAGCCGACCGGTAAACCGATCGACGCAGAATGCGTGCCGAGGTCCGATGGGCGTCATCTGGACGACCTGCCCGTCGATGAGCTCCACCCGATCGTCCTCGTGGAAGACGCCAGCCTCCGCCATGCGATGGTATTCGTCCACCGTGAAGTTGTGCGTCCTGAGTGGAGCCGACATGGCCATTCCCCCCCTGTCAGGCAAGCCCGACTCTTTGATGCCGTGTTCACGCCGCGCAACGTCGCCGGGGCGGCTCAACGCGGCCTCAACATACTCAGGGTATGCCTGGGTGCCGTGGAGAGCAACCGATTTGACCTATGCAATGGACCGCTCCGCTGCTGTCGCGCACCCGCCGTGCAACACTCCACCACACTGCTGCGCGGATTTGATGACGTCCCGGGCCGGGCCGTCCTTAGGTTGGGCCCATGCCCATCAAGTCAGACCCGTCGAAGTGGAAGGACCCTCGCCACCGGAGAGGCTGGGAAGGGGAGGAGATCGCCTCTCGTTTTCTCACGCAGCGGGGGTGGAAGATTCTGGAGCGGCGGTTTCGCATGGGGCGGCTGGAGGTGGACGTGGTGGCGCGGCGGGGGGCTTTGGTGGCGTTTGTGGAGGTGAAGACGCGGGTCGGGGACGCCTACGGCAGCCCCATGGAGGCGGTGACCTGGACCAAGCAGCGGGAGATCGGGCGGGTGGCGGCGGCGTGGATCGATCGTCACGGCAAGCCGGGTGAGCGGTACCGGATCGACGTGATCGGGGTGACGCTGGAGGACTCGCAGTCGCCCAGGATTGAGCACGTTCCCAACGCCTTCCGCCTGGGCTGGCGATAAAGCACGTTTCGGGATATATTCGGGAAACCAACAACCCTCAATCAGGAACAATCATGGCCCCCAAGGATCGAGCAGCGTCCAACAGAACGGAGACCAAGATGTCAGACGAGCGAAAGAAGGCGCTGAACCTGGCCATCGCCCAGATCGAGAAGCACTGCGGCAAGGGATCCATCATGCGGATCGGTCAGGGCACCCAGGTCCGCGTCCCGGCCATCTCCACCGGGGCACTCAACCTGGACGCGGCCATCGGCATCGGGGGCATTCCCAGGGGGCGGGTCACCGAGGTCTACGGGCCCGAGTCCAGCGGAAAGACCACCTTGGCGCTGCACATCGTCGCCAACGCCCAGAAAGCAGGTGGCGTGGCGGCGTTCGTGGACGCGGAGCACGCTCTGGACGTGGAGTACGCCAAGAAGCTGGGTGTGGATGTGGAGAATCTCCTCGTGTCCCAACCCGACACCGGCGAGCAGGGTCTGGAGATCGCCGACATCCTGGTTCGCTCCGGTGCCGTGGACATCATCGTCGTGGACTCGGTGGCGGCCCTGGTTCCCAAGGCGGAGATCGAGGGCGACATGGGGGACCACCACGTGGGTCTCATGGCGCGCCTCATGTCCCAGGCCCTGCGGAAGCTCGCGGGGAACATCAACCGCTCCAAAACGTCGGTGGTCTTCATCAACCAGCTCAGGGAAAAGATCGGCGTCATGTTCGGCAACCCGGAGACCACCACAGGCGGCCGGGCCCTCAAGTTCTACGCGTCGTTGCGCCTCGACGTGCGGCGCATTGGCCCGGTGAAGGAGCGGGACGATATCACCGGGAGCCGGGTGCGGGTGAAGGTCGTGAAGAACAAGGTGGCGCCGCCCTTCAGGCAGGCCGAGTTCGACGTGATGTTCAACGAGGGCATCAGCCATTCGGGGCTGTTGGTGGATCTGGGTGTCGAGGCCGGTGTGGTGGACAAGAGCGGGGCGTGGTACTCCTACGGGAAAGAGCGCATCGGCCAGGGCAGGGAGAACGCCAAGCTGTTCCTCAAGGACAACACGGCGATGGCGGGGGAAATCGAGGAGAAGGTCAAGGTCCATCTCGGGATCGCCGAGGCACCGGAGACACCCGTGATCCCCGAAACGCCCGAAGTGCCGGACGCCGTCGATTGATGTCTTTCACGATGGCGGACGAGGTCCTCCGGGCGGTCACCGACATCACTCCCAATCCCAGGGCCCCGGGCTACTTCGTCATCGAGGTGGACGGGGCCCGTTTCGCATCTCTCCCGGCGGAGACCGTCGCCTCCCTCAACCTGGGAAAAGGGGAGGAGCTCGATGGCGAGCGCTTTGCCACCCTCACCCAGGTGGCGGATGTGGAAGCAGCCCACCAGGTCGCCCTTCGCCTCCTGGCGCACCGTCCCCGGTCAGTGAGCGAGCTGCTGCGGCAGCTGCGGCACAAGGGGCACGACCCCTCCGGTGCGCTCGGCGAGGGGACACGGACCCCCGCGGCTCATCACCGACCTCCTCGCCCGGGGCGTGGACAAGCGGGTGGCGGAGCGGGCCGTGCGCGAGACGATCGAGGAGGAAGAGGTCGATCCCCTGGAGCAGGCTCGCGCCTTGGCCGAGAAGCGGGCGGGGCAGTTGGGTGACCTCACACCGGAGATAAAGCGGCGCAGGCTTCTCGCCTATCTGGGGCGCCGGGGGTTTCGCGGGTACGAGGTGGACGAGCTGGTGAAAGCGGTTCTGCTCGGCCCGTAGTCAGGTGAAACCCCCGGCCCATCACAGCTCCTCGAAAAACTGCCGCGGGGTCAGGAGGAGCGGAGCGCGCCGTTTGTCACTGCAGCGCGCGTTGGTTTGCTAGCCCGCCTATCCCGTGACCCGGGCATTGAGGCAAACCGCAGCGCGCGAAAGGGACAAATGGCGTGCTCCGCTCTCACTCTCAGGTCTTGAAGTATAGGCCGATCACCGCCAGTGCCACTGGCGCCCAGAAGACGAAGGTCCACTTGATCACGTCGGCCTTGACGGAGTGGATTTCGACCCGCAACCCGGCGATCTCCTGACGCAACTCCGCCTTGGTTGCGGCCAAACGGTGCTCGAGCTCCTCCTCGAAGCGCCCGAGGTGTGCCGCGCTCTCCGCCAGACGTCGCTCGAGCTTCTCCTCGAAGCGCCCGAAGTGCGCCGCGAAGAGATCCTTGATCTCCGCTCGGTAGCTTGCCTCAATCGAATTCAAGCAATTCACCAGCTCGTCTGTGACCTTGTCACCGAATCTGTCGTAGAACTCACGTGACAATTTCGCGACCGGCATGGATGCCACCATGGTGAAGGTGGCCCATACGCTAAGGTATGCTCGGCCCCACACGTAGGCAAAACATTGCGTGGGCCGGCGTCTTTTTGCGGCGGGTTGCCACGGCTCAAGCCGCGGCTTGGCGATCTGTCGGCTCGAGCGACGGCGGCGCGCTCCGCTCGCACATCCTGTGGGGCCTGCTCGTGTGTACGAGGTGGACTAGATGGTGAAAGAGGCTTTCTGTCACCCCAACACGTCGGCCGCGCTGAGCTTCACATCCGCAAGGTGAAGTGGCGTGAGCGTCTCGTCGGAGGAAGCGCTCGTGACGTCACCATAGCGGCCCCCGGCCGGGTTCCGGTACACCTCGATCCGGTCGGCCGAGAGGTCCACGAGCCACACTTCCGGAACCCCGGCCTGGGCGAAGAGCGGGATCTTGACGGACCGGTCGTACTCCAACGACGTGTCCGCCACCTCGATCAGGAGGAGGATGTCGGCTGGTTGCGGGTGTCTGGCAGCGTAGCCATCGGCCCGGTGCTTCAGCACGGCGACGTCGGGCTGCGGCTCCCGGCGCTCGCCGAGGATCACCGGGTTCTGGACGCTCACGGTCGCGCCGCCGCCTCCAAGCTGCGATAGGAGGCTCGTGAGACGGTTCACGCACCCCGCGTGCCGGGGCCCGACGGGCGTCATCTGGACGACCTGACCGTCGATGAGCTCCACCCGATCGTCCTCGTGGAAGACGCCGGCCTCTGCCATGCGGTGGTACTCGTCCACCGTGAAGTTGTGTGTCCTGAGTGGCGCCGACATGGCGATGCACCCCCTGTCAGGCAAGCTAGACCCCCTAATGCCGCGTTCACGCCGCGCAGCGTAGCAGGCGCGGTTCAACGCGGTTTCAACACACACTCAGGGTATGCCCGGCCGAAGCCGGGTGCAACCTCGTCGGTTGCTAGCCACCCCTCAGTTGTTTACCGCCACGATGGCCAGCGTCACACCCGCCACTACAATCGATGTGATGCTGGTCAGGATCGCTGCGGTATTCGTTCCCTCCCTTTCCGGTTTGGCTGGGACGATAACCGTGCTGCCGGGTCCCGGCGCGGGTGAAGAGCCAAAAAACAAGAAACTTTTATGTCTAACGCGCGTCGCCCCGTTGGCGTACTGCACGTGTGTGCGTCCCTCGTCGGCGTTCTCGGCGTACCCCCCGGCGTTCTCGATGTAGTACCCCAACCCCTCGCCCTGGCGGAACAGCACGGTCGAGGGAGAATTCACGGCGCCGCTCACCAGGACCACCGGGCTGTATTCCGGAACCACCATGGAGTCCCCGGGCAGCAGGATCACGTTGTCACGGTGGGTGGAATCCCGCAGGACCTCGAGCAGCTCCACGTTCACGGGACTCCCGGCACGGAAGAGACGGAAGCCGCCAGCATACCCCGTCGGGATCAGTCCTCCAGCCCGATCCACCAGGACCTCCCGCAATCGCTCGTCCTTCCGCCGGAGGGAATAGGCCCCCGGGTATTGCACCTCGCCGGAGACGGACACGGTTCGCTGCATCTCGAAGCGAGGTATCCGACGGACGAACACGTGGTCGTAGGGACGCAGCGCGATTTCCGCCGCTGCGTTCGGCGGCCCGTCGGCGCGAGGGGTGAGGTCACCCAGATAGAACCGAATGGCGTCTCCGGGCACGATGAACGAGGAGTCCACCCTGGCGGTGATGATCTCGGCGATGCGTCCTTCCGAGCGCCGGGACGGCTCGGCCAGGCGAGAGATCTCCACGGTGAGGTCCGCAGTGGGCCGCAGGCCTCCGGCCCGGACGATGAGGTCCCGCAGCGTCATGCCCTCCTGATACTTCTCGGTTCCCGGGTTGCGGACCTCCCCGCTGATCGTGACGGGAAACTCGTCGGTGAACCGGCCGATCCCGTACACCTCGACGATGTCGAAGTCCTGGAG
>JBDHHA010000224.1:0-4584 GCA_039589615.1 Gemmatimonadota bacterium | reverse complement strand
GATCGTGCATCGTGCATCGGATTCATGCTCATGGGCATGGTCAGTGATGCCATCGATGAAGAGGCCAAGAGGCTCGCCGAGCCGGAGGAAGAGGCCGGTTACCACCCGGTCGACAGACCTTTGTTCGGCGGCCACCGACGAGGCTAGATCCATGGGTCTCCCCCGACGCCAGTTCGACTCCCTCACCGCCAAGAAGGTCCTCACGGCCCTTCAGGAAGGGCGTATGCCCTCGTTGGGGGAGATCGCACTGGGGCTGAGGGAGATTGTCATCGATGAGCGCCGCGGGCTGCCGCTTATGAAGATTCGTCCGCAGGCGAAGAAGTCCAAATGGGACATTGCGTCCTTCAACCAGACCCTGGAGGACTTCGACTTCGACATGACGGTGCTCTACGAAGAGCTCGTCGACATGGGCGCCAAGCTTCTCCGCCGACACAACATGCAGACTGCGTCCTATCGGTCTCAGAGCCGTCAGCTGGACAGTCTGGTGGGGAACCTGAACTCCCTCCTCTTCACACTCCAGAACGCCGACGATCGTTTCTTCGGTGTCTTCGACAACTTCCAGGATCTGACCAAGGTTGACCTCGACTTGACCACCAAGAATGCGGTGGACCTCGAGGAGGCAGTGGTCCTCCTGCCGGCAGGCGTAAGCTCTGCCAAGAAGCTCGAGATGCGGCACCTCTTCGACCGTACGGTCTGGGGAGTGAAGCCGTTTGTGGCGGATGGAGTCCGGGTGCTCAAGAATCAACCCGGTGTTGGTGCCGAGTTCGGCAACGCTTTCCAGGATCTCGTGAATGTTTGGCGTCAGGACATCTTGACGGACACCCAGGCTCCCGTGACGATTGAATTCACGGTTCCGATCTCGGCTGTGGAGTCGCAGAAGGTATCGGTGACCAGGATTCAGCTCGTCCCCCACATCTCGCAAGAGGTGGAGCTGACGGTGCTCTATTCGGTGGACGGCGTCAACTATCTGAAGCTCCCTGACCGCAGTGAGTTCGTCCTGAAGCGTGGGGACAAAGTTCTCAACCTGGACATTCCGCGCACTCGGACTCGATTCGTCAAGTTCGTGATGACGTCCAACACCCCGGACGAGATCCTCGAGGAGGGGAAGTACCGGTACTCCTTCGGGTTCCAGCACATCGGGTTCTACACCATCGGCAGGATCCAGGACGCTGAGTTCATCACCGTGGCCCAGAAGCCGGCGAACATGTCGAACCCCATCGCGAGGGTGGCGCTCACCACGCTCGAGGAGATCCCGGCAGACTGCGACCTGAAGTACTTCGTGTCGCGCTCTACGGCTGCTGGTACCCGACTGGGGCCCTGGCGTCCTATCTCGCCGATCAATCGGCAGGTTTCTGACGCCCCGATCGAGATCCTCTTCACCAACGATGGCACCAAGAAGCGCCTTATCCGTGGTGATGCTGCGGTGGCACACTCGATCCGGAAGAACCACACCTACTACACGATCGACTCCACCGAGCCGGTGCTCGACGACGTGATCTTTGGGTCGGCGAAGCTTCTCCGCGGCCGCAATGCCTGGGTCCGCAACTCCAAGCGCGAGAGGATCCTTCGGACCGTCCGCGATGCCTTCATCGACTTCTCCAACGGCAACACCCAGAAGATCTATGCGGTCCTGCGTGAGGTCGCCGGAGTGGACTCCAAGGCGCATCCGACTCTGGCCAATGACCCGTCGGTCACGTGGCTCGAGCTCGACCAGATCGTCGATTACGATTCCTCCTTCATGGACTTGGTCCCTGCTGAAGGCATCGACATCGACACGGACCAGACACCCAACTACGCGGTGTACTCCGTGAAGCGGTTCAGGCAGGAAATGACGATCACGGACGAAAGCGTGGTGCTTACGGCCTTCACGAACTCCTCCTTGGCTGAGCCCAACGTGGTTATCATCGGTGCTGAGAAGCCTGTGGTGACCAACACTGGCAAGACCATCATCTACGAGCAGGACAAGGACTACAAGCTCACCCTCGATACCAATGGGGCAGTCCAGATACGTCGTTCTGAGGGTACCTCGAGCCAGATCGGAGACGGGCAGACTGTTCTTGTGACGTACACCCTCGATCCGGACATCACCAGCCTGGTCAGTGCTGTGAAGGACAACAACGTCGTTCTCACCCAGGATTTGGTGGTGCGTGACGACGAGCGTTTCGAGGTGACCTATCGGTTTATCCCCGTGGGTGACAACAAGATCGTGAAGAGGACGATCCAAGCTTCCGAGCGGTATGGGCCGAACACTGGGCGCATCTTCCAGGAGGGGCCTGACTACTCGATCGACATCCAGAACGGAACGATCACCAGGATCCCGCAGGGCGACATCCAGGGCGCCGGCACTGATGCTGACACCCAGATTGCGGCGTACGTGGACTTCAAATACACGGAGACGCCGAAGACGATCGACACGTTCTCGACCTGGGTGTTCGTTGAGAGCTCCCAGCCGATCCAGTTCGAGTTCAACCCTCTGAACATCGACCTCGAGGCGGGTGAGCGCGTGGAGATCCTCTCCGGTCCCGACGTCCAGGACATCTCCAACCAGACGCAGAGCCCTGAGCTCGCGCGTGGGTGGCACCAGGTGATCGTGCGGTCCAAGGACCCCGATTCCTTCACCGATGCAGCCATCCGGAAGATCACCACTCTCCAGGACGTCGACACCCAAGGTGTCTTCCTGGCCGGCGGTCGCTACTTCTCCCTGATCACCGCCAACAGGGTCCCGATGAGGCAGGTCACTCTCCAGTACCTGCGCTCGAGCACCCTGCCCTCGAACCACAACGTGTTCGCCATCGACGGAAACGGGAACGTGGTGGTGACGTTCGCTCCTGGGACCACTGAGGACCTGTATTTGTACGGGCTTCGCATGAGCCCGACCACCAACCAGCTCACTGCTGGCACCTGGCCCGAGGAATTCGAGCTCGAGTACCGGTTCCAGCTCACCAACGCCCTGACCACCGAATATCTGCTCTTCAGGGCCCTTTTGACCCGCCGCGGAATCGCCGACAATGGGGTCACTCCCAAGCTGCACGAGTACCACCTCAGGATGGGGTAGATGGTAGGATAGTCACATGGCCGACACACTCACCGACCTGTATTTCAACCCCCAGATCGAGCGGAAGCGGTTCCCCTACCAGGGTGCCCTGAAGTCCATCGTCCTGGACCAGCTCTCCGAGCAGGCTTCCAACGACCTGGTGGAGCTCGCCAACCTCCACAACGCCTCGGTACGCCATGGAGCGGCCGTCGACTCGGCCAACTGGCGGGACGTCCTCTTCCTCTCCCGCCGCCTGGCGGCCCTCGAGGGGGAGCTGGCGCAGCAGAAGTACATTAGGGCGTCGAATAGCGTCCGGGTGACGGACTGGCACACCTTCCGCAACAGCGCCCCTGTGAGCTTCCTGGCGGCTTCTCCGCTGAGCCGGCGTGCCATGGTGGATACGCTCTTCGGCGAGGCCACGGTGCCCCTGAACGCCGTCCAGAGCAAGTTCTACGGGACCAGCCCCCGGACGGGCCGGATCATCCCCGAGGACGACCTCTCCATCTCGGTCACCGGCACCTTCGACAAGCAGGCCGGAGACGGCCTGACCGACTACGAGTACTCGAGCGAGCAGGTGAGCCTGGATGAGGGCGATCCGGAGCTGGCCTTCAACGGCAGCAACCTGGACCGCTGGGTCCGGAGGGTCGAATTCGAGCTGGATTCGGATGTCGACTCGATCGAGACCCAGATCACCGTCCAGGTCCCGGCCAGCCTGAACATCGAGAGCAATCTGCTGTCCCTGAGGCCCCATCCCAACGGCTCTGTGGACGTCACGGCCGTCTTTACCTCTCCGGACCTCTCGGAGTCCTTCGTGCAGCTCACGGGCTTCTCTGAGACGCCCAACGCCCAGGGAATCCGGTGGCACTTCCCCGCGGCCCAGGTCCGCCAGGTCCGCCTCTGGCTCCGCCAGCGAGACTGGATCGAGGAGAACGGCAAGAAGGTCTTCTACATCGGTGCCGAGGAGATCGGCCTGTTCCTGGCCGACTGGGACAAGACGTACGACTCCGCCGGCCAGCTCACGGACAACCACTCCGTCCTGGTCCGCCTGGACGCCCCCAGCGGCTTCCGTTTCGCCACGCTCCACAACTTCAGGTCGGACCCGATGTTCACCCTGGAGGATGCTGGGGCCCGTCACACGCACTTCAGGGTGGCCACGGACTCCGCCATGCTCAACGAGCTCTGGAACTCCGACACGGACACTCTCCCGCAGCAGCTCTCCGCCGGCGTGGACCTGGGAGGCTCTTCGGGGACCCTCTACGTCCTCACAACCCTCAACTGGGTCAAGACTTCCGGCGGAGCCTCGAGCCCGTACCAGGTCAACACCCCTCCGTATGTTCTGGGGTTCGGCATCGAAACCACCCTGATCCCGGAGTAGACTGGAGAGTGCTATGGCCCTGATTCCCGACGGTGAAGCTCTCGACATTCTCGCTCGCCTCCAGGCGATCGAAGCCGCTCTGGGTGATCTGGCCACCAAGGTCTCCTTGACGGACGAATTGGCCGAAATCACGACCGAAATCCAGGCTCTCCGCAACGAGGTTGGAGGTATCCAG
>JBDHHA010000223.1:0-4591 GCA_039589615.1 Gemmatimonadota bacterium | reverse complement strand
TTGGATCTCTGAGGAGCCAGCCGATCAACTCGCAGATGAGATGGACCTGCTAGAGCGGAAGATCGTGGCGCGGCTTTCCGAATTGAACGCCGAACCTAGATGATCGGGTGGGAGTCCAACGCTCGCGCCAGCTTCGGTCAACCTCGGACAGGGGCCGATCCCACGCCCCTTGCGCGAGTGGCTTAGCTCCGGCTGCGCCTCCGCCCCGCCGCGATCCCCACGAGGCCGAAGGCGAGGAGGAGGGCGGTGGAGGGCTCGGGGATCGCGCTAACTACAACATTGTCAATGCTAGTGTTCCCTTCAACCTGCCCACTACCAATAGGTATAAACCAAAACGCTGAAATGCCATTTGTTGAAGTTGTTGAATAATGGGCATAGGTTCCAGGATCAGTGTAGGCGCCATCTGTAAGTGTAACTGATACATTCAAGATGATAGTACCATTCATATCGTAAACCTGTAAATCAATTGGAAATCCCTGGTATCCGGCTATATCGATATCAAAGGTGGTTAAGTTTGAACCGAATGTCGGTTCAAATATTATTTTTGCGATATCGGTCCCATAGATTCCATCTCCATCATCAAGCCACAATCCATCAGGATTGTTGCCACGATCATCACCTATTCCATAATAATTTTGCAGGTTTGAATTTGTCCCTAACCATCCAGTCTCCCAAGCGGGAAATGTGGCTTCAAAATCTTCTACAAGCGTCAAGGCGCTCGCACTTCCGACTATTCCAACAACCAGAATTATTGCACTTACCAACGCTAGAATCCTTTTCATTTTGATCTCCTCTCCCTGCCATGCGGGAGGACACTATTGTCTGAGTCGAGCCACTTCTTACTGTTGTGACCCGAATAGGCATCCCAGACGTAGTGGAGGTGATTCCTCGCTGAATCGAACAGAAACCCTCGTGAAGTGACGTTCCCATTGATAGTGGTGCTACTACCATGGGCTACGTTCAAGTTCTCAAATGTGACCGTTGTCGCATCCGCCTTCGCAAACGGTAGGAGAAGACTTGACACAAATACGACGACGGTCGGAAGCGCCCTCTTGCCCGCATTTTTCATCCATAGCAATCGACCCATATCCAAAAAGACGATGCCCCTCTTCATTTGATCCTTCTCGCTCCGACGCCTAGCGATTCCCGGCGGCGAGCACGCGCAGTGCTCGCCGGCTCGTGGAGGCGAGCCTCCGGTCTCGGTGCGCCCCCCGATGGCGGCGACCGAAAGAATGGGAAGGAACGCTGCACGAAGCAGCGACCTTCCCAGCAACGATTCCCCTACGAGGGAAGTGGCTTGCTCGACGAATTTGTGTCGGAATTAAGACGGGGTGCACCGAGGGCGTACGGAGAAATGGGGCCACAGACCGATCAGAATGGGCTGAAAAGCCGCCGGAGCCTGCTGACGGGCCTATCGCCGCTCATGGGCCCATCGGGGCCAGCGCCGCGAAACCAGAGCGCAGGGGCCTACACACCCTGGGGCGTCGTGTCCCTTTTGGTTTTCGGCTGAATCCGGCGGAAGAGTCCCGTGCGCATTGGGGGGCGGGGGGGTCTCGGGATAAGCTAGGAGCCAGGGAGAGGACACCGATGCGTTACGACACCCACACTCCCCTGTTCTTCACGCCTGCCGGCTCTTCTTGGTTGACTCCGGGTGCGGCTCCCTGAGAGAATGCCCGCGCGTACTCGGGGTCGCGATAGATGCGGCCCCTAGCGTCGGGGATGTGCCTTTGGCTGGCATGGACACCCGATACGAGCGTTTGATCCATGTCATTTGAGAGGAGAGCGTCATGAGACAAGGGTTGTACACGACATCGTCGAGGTCGGCGCGGCTGGAGACTGTGCTGTTGGCAACGGTCGCTGCGTTGGTGTTTGGCCCCCTTCGCGCCGGGGCCGTGGACATAACGGCGGGTTTCGATGGTGCGATCGCGCAAGCCGGGACAAGAATTGCGATCGGCCCCCTCCCAGCGGGCTTCTTTGGCCCCGGCTCCGATCCCTTTTCCCAGACAGACGTTGCGTTCGAGGGAGACCCCTCCGCTTCCGGCCAGGACGGGGACCCTGGGATCGAGTTCACCTGGCCGCCCGGTAACTGCCTCGAAAAATCCGGCGGTGGGTTTTCCCTCTGCATTAGTATGATCAAGAACATGACGCCGTCCACTCCGGTCGACACGCTCATCGAGCGGCTGGAAGACGGCAGTGTCACGCCGGGACAGCCCGTCGCCGACATCGATATCGAGATCGTCGAGCTTTCATTGAAGAGCGTCGATCCGATCACGGTGGACTTCAACGGTGGGGCAACCAGCAAGGACTATGATGTCCACGTGGACCTCGATGGTGTTCAAACGGGCGGCACGATCACGCTAACGGCCACTAGCTTTACGGCAGGCGATGAGATCGCCACCGGCACCACAGTGGTCGATGTCAATATCGGTTACAGCATCTACTTCGAGGAGGTCGGCAATCCGTCCAACAACATGACGATTGGCGGCCTCAACGGCGACTTTGACGCCGAGGGGGAGTTCAGAGCAGGCGAGTTGTGGATCCCCACCCTCTCCGAGTGGGGCCTGATCGCCTTCGGCATGCTCCTGCTCACCGCGATGGCGTTGGCTCTGTGGCGGAGGCGAGCGGCCTAGAGCAATCCCTCTCCCGCGTGGTCCGCAAAGGCGTCGGCCCGGCGGGTGTAGACGCGAACCATCGCCACGGAGCGATACCCCGCGTGGTCCATGATGTGCTCGGCGGAGGCGCTCCTTTTGTATCGCGAATGAATCCGCCGTAGGAGTCCCGTGCCCACCGGGGCGCGGGGGGTGTGCCGATCGGCGTTGGAGCCGGTCGATGGCTGCACCGGGCCAACCGATCCTCATGATGCGGCCTTGACGGTTTCTTGATCGAATCTTGATGCGGGGCGGCAGTTCTGATCGATCCGGCGGTATACCTCGGCCTCTTGGGGTTCGTTGCTCTACGGGCCACCGTCGCTCACCCCCTCACCGACCACGGACCCTTCTGGGCCATTCGCTGTCCGCCCTGGACCTGGGGGCGCGTTCCCGAATCTCTTCCCCATTTGATGTTCTCTGGCGGGTGTCCAGCGGGGCTAGCGGGCGAATCTGAGTCATGCTCCCTCGCCTTCACGACTTCGCGCTGGTGTCGCGGCAGCATGTTCGCTTCGCGCCGTGCCCAGAGGGGAGCGGAATGCGCCCAGTGAGGGCCTTCTTTTCCCCGAAGAAATCGGGGTGCGGTGGACTGTCCACGGCGAGGCGAGGGGGTGGGGAGGGCCGAAGGGGGGCTTCGCCGAGGGGCCGTATGGGGCCGTGGGGCCGTCACCGGTGCAGTCCAGTGCCGTTCCCTGCCGCCCCTTGCAAGGCAGGAGACGTAAGTAGGCGTCACCTCTTGGCCTTCCGTGATTCTGGCAGTCTGAGGGTCAGGGGTTCGATCCCCCTCAGCTCCACCAATATTTTCACGGGGTTGGCGGATTCGTCACCCGATCCGCCGTCCCGGCTTCGCGAGTGCCAGCAGATCGTGACGATGCCCGTGTTGCGCGTGACCGAGTCGTTCGCCATTCCCTCCGCGGTGATCGTGCGGGCACCGTCCTCCGCGGTGCTGTTGCCCTGGGCGCCCGTCGGCTGCCCGTTGTGAAGCCAGTTGGCGAAGCGCAGCAAGTCCCAGAAGGAGACCGACACCACGGGCGTGTCCGCGAAGCCCGACTTCACGCTGTACGTGTAGCGCCCGGGGCTGCCGCTGCGCGTGACGCCACCGAAGGTCGCATCGGTAAGGCGCATCGAGGCCGGGTGGAGTCCCCGTTTTTCCGGAGGGCCTGGTGATCCTTTGACCTCGGAGCTCCGCAATTCCACCATTTTTCGCGGCACACCGATACGCGCCCGACCGATCGTGCCACAGGCCCTCCGGAAGAACGGGGTCCACCCGGCCCCGGCAACCGACCCCGCAAAGCTCCCGCCGGCATGGCAGAGCGAGTCGGATAGGCGAGGAGGGACCTTACGCGACCCGCAGCGCTGCCTCGACGGTCGGTTGGCTCACCTCGAGCACCTGCTCGATGTGCAGCAGGCTCTTGCCGCACTCGCGCATCCGCCGCGCCCTCGTCACCTCGCGCTCATCCATCGGATCGGGCAGTGCGGCCAGGCGCGCGTGGAGACAGCCGGAGCACATTCCGAAATTGCGTGCCGGCCGCCCGGACAGGTGCCCGACAACGCCGACAACGGTTCCGATCGTCTGGCCGCACCACGCGCATACGTTCATCACGATCGTAGAGTGGACGTTCGTCGGGTTTGGTGTCACCGCTCGGGGACGATGGAACCCCGGGCAGCCCGTTCGGCGGCTCAGGCCGCTGGGTGTGCCGCGGTAGGGGGGATTCCCCCTCGGTGAACGCTCTTCAGCGTCTGCGCCCCAGGAGCATCAAGCCACCCAGGCCCAGGATCACGAGTGACAACGTCGCCGGCTCGGGGACGAGGATGCTACCCGAAGAAGCGGTGTCGCCCCCGGAGAGAGCGCCCACCAGCCCGGGACTGGCGAACGCGCTCGCCGGCAGTCCCAGCGCGTTGAAGTAGTCGTCGATGATGAAATCCCAGGTCTCGCCGGACTGGAA
>JBDHHA010000222.1:0-4699 GCA_039589615.1 Gemmatimonadota bacterium | reverse complement strand
CTGACTACATTACATGCCAACAAATAGGCACCCCCTGCCTCCCTTCCTGACCTGAAAAGAGCCCTGAGTTCGCGCACTTGCGCAAAATCATGGCCCCACATACGGAAGTAACTTCAGGCTAAAGCCCCCGGCTTTGCCGGGGGATACTTACTTCGTTCTCCTCGTTCGGGAAAAGATGGGATGAGAAGGTCAACCTCCATCACGGAGTAGCCGTGTAGGCTCTCCAAGATGAAAACGGGCTCGTAATGGCCCAAGCGACGGAGGTTGACCATGGGAGAAAGTAGCAGAGTTCCGGAGCAGTGGACGGTCGGATTGGATCTGGGCGACAAGCACAGCAGGTTGTGCGTGTTGGACGCGGCGGGTGAGGAGGTAGAGAGCTCTCGAGTTCGGACCACGCCCGAGGCGATGCGACAGCGGTTTGCGGGGATCACGGCGAGCCGGATCGCGCTGGAGGTGGGGACGCACTCGCCGTGGGTGCAGCGGCTGCTCGAGGAGTGCGGTCACGAAGTGGTGGTGGCCAATCCACGCAAGCTACGCATGATCTACCAGAACGACAGCAAGGACGACGGGGTGGACGCCGAGTCGCTGGCACGGGTGGCCCGGATGGACCCGAAGCTGTTGCGGCCGATCCGCCACCGCGGGCGTCGCGCGCAGCAGCACTTGGCGTTGCTGCGCAGTCGCGCGGCACTGGTCCGGGCGCGAACGCTGTCGGTGAACCACGTGCGCGGTTCGGTGAAGTCGTTCGGGGGGCGGGTGAAGACGTGCTCGACCGGGAGCTTTGCCAGGCAGGCTGTGGGACAGGTGCCGGCCGAGTTACGGTCGGTCCTGCGGGGTGTTCTGGAGCTGATTGCCGCGCTGACCGTGCGGATTCGCCGCTACGACAAACAGATCGAAGGGCTGGCGGGGGAGTGTTACCCGGAAACGGCATTGCTCCGTCAAGTCCCAGGGGTGGGTGCACTGACGGCGACATCGTATGTGCTGACGCTGGAGGGTCCCCGACGCTTTCGGCGCAGCCGTTCCGTGGGCGCCTATCTGGGATTGCGACCCCGGCGTAGCCAATCGGGGCAACGGGATCCCGAACTGCGGATCACCAAGGCGGGAGACACGGAGTTGCGGCGTCTTCTGGTGGGGGCGGCGCATTACATCCTGGGCCCGTTCGGTCCGGACACAGACCTCAGACGCTGGGGCGAGGCGCTGGCGGCCCGCGGGAAGAAGAACGCCAAGAAACGTGCCGTGGTGGCTGTAGCCCGCAAGCTGGCGGTACTGTTGCACCGGCTGTGGCTAACCGGCGAGGTGTACGAGCCATTGCGCCAGTCGCGAGTGGACAAGCGCAGACACCACCGGGCGCAGCCGATGCCAGCGTAAAGCTCAAGCGGAGGTCAGACACTCAACTTGGAGTGAGGTGAACGGGATCGACCGAGCAAGCTTGAGAACCGCCCAGTTCGGGTGACTGCGTCCGTTGCCCAGGCCGTAGAGGCCGAGGAAAAGATTGCAGCACCCGTACTGGACGGACCGCATCGTGCACCGAGCCCCACAAGGGGCGGGCTCAACGAGAGTGCGTTGGAAGCGTGGCGGAGCAGCTTGCTCGTTCGATCCGGCCACCACGTTGGCCTTGACAGGGGTTACCTTCTCATGGAAGGGCAACGAATTAGCTAAGTCCTTTGTTCGCTGCCCCTCTCCCGTGTCCTTAAAATCCCTCGGGCTTCCTGCCCATGTGGGTTCGACTCCCGCTCCCGGCATGCTCATTAGAGACGATATGGGTAGCTCGTAGATCCGAGAACGGGATGTGTGGTATTGGATGTGGTGGGGAACGAGTGGATGGGGTGGAGGATGAGAAATCGGGAGGTTCTGATGAAGAAACTCATTTGTGTCCATATCTTCGCACTCGCCATCATCATGCTGGTGGCGGGCCATCCTGCACGGGGAGAGAGTCCTCCCGCCGGCGAGAAGATCCATCAGGATTCACGGGTAACCATGAAATGGGAGTCTCCTCGGAGCTTCGAGACCCCCGAATCGGTTTGTCATGATGCCCGGAGGGATATTATCTATGTGTCCAACATCAATGGCGTGCCATTCCAGAAGGACAATAATGGGTTCATTTCAAAACTGTCCATGGATGGAGAGATCGTCGAGCTTCATTGGTTAACGGGGCTGGATGCTCCCAAAGGGATGGGCGTGTTCGATGGAAAGCTCTATGTCACCGATATCGATCAGGTTGTGGAGATTGACATCGGGAAGGGTGAGATCTCAAAGCGCTACGCTGCAGAGGAAGCGCAGTTCCTCAACGACATAACCGTCCACGAGTCAGGGATCGTCTACATTTCGGATAATCGGGCCGGTCTCATTTTCCGCCTGCAGGATGGAAAACTGGAGGTGTGGCTGAGCTCGCCCGAGTTAAATGGCCCCAACGGCCTCCTGGCGGAACATGACCGCCTGTTGGTGGGAATCGATGGCGCGATCCTGAGTGTCGGCCTGGCTGACAAGAAGATCGACCGGCTCGTCGCCGATACCGACTACATCGATGGACTCGTTCCGGACGGACAGGGGAGCTATCTCATCTCTGATTTCAGGGGCGCCACCCACCTGGTGCATCCTGAGAAGGGCAAGGTAAGGCTCCTCGACACCACTGACGCCAACATAATGGCCGCGGACATTGACTATGTCATTGAGAAGAACCTGCTCCTCGTTCCGACCTTTCTTGATAACCGGGTGATCGCCTATGAGGTGAAGTAGGGGACCATCGAGTCTGTTCGCCGCTCGAACGGTCACGCGCCGATCCGATACCCCGCCGGATTCTCTGTTCACCCATCTGAGCGTCAGATTATAAAACACTGAAAATAAATGAGTTAATCTCATGAATCGTTTTCTTGATGTGTATTACTTGACATATGCAGTGATATGGTCCATATTCACTGACATAATGTATTACTACTGTGATTCACTTGATCGCCACGCTGCTACGAGCCCCTGCCATTCAAGCCACCCCCGTACAGCGAGATCGCTCGGAGTCTCTCCGCTGCGGCGTCGGGGCGAGGGCGTTTCTCATTGGGACGGAGGAAGACGATGCAGAAAATGACTCTCTTGCTGTCGGTTCTGACGGCGCTGATGACGATCGGCGCCCCTATAGCCTTTGCCGGCGCCGCTCCGCTCGCGCGGGCGATGACAGAGGATGAAATCCGCATCAATCTGGAATCGTTCGACTACGTGTGGCGCACCATCTACGAAAAGCACTTCGACGCGGAGTTCGGCGGACTGAATTGGCCTGACATACGCGACGAGATGCGCCCCCGTGTGGAACGGGCCTCCACAACGGACGAAGCTCGGGCCGTGATGCAGGAGATGCTCATGCGCCTCGAGCAAAGCCACTTCAATATCATCCCGGCGCACGTCTACGAGGCGATGGATCGGCCCGAGGCGGGAAGACCGGTCAACGGTCGCGTCGGGATCGATGTCCGGGTCATCGACGGGCAGGCTCTCGTCATCTCGGTTGTCGAGGGCGGCCCCGCGGATGACGCGGGTGTGCGCCCCGGCTGGGAAATCCTGCGCGTTGGCGAGGATGACGTGCGCGTCGAACTCCAGGTCATCTCACGAGAGTTCGAGGGCTCTCCCTGGCGCGATGCCATTCTCGCTGGTGCGGTCCATTCTCGTCTGCGGGGTCGCATCGGCGACAGCATTACGGTCATCTTTGGTGACGCCGCCGGGGCCGAGGTCGAGCGACGGTTGACCAGGGGCTCGGCACGCGGGCGGGAGGTCCGCCTCGGCTATCTTCCCCCGTTGCACGTCTGGTTTCAGGCTGACAGGGTGGAGGGGAACATCGGGTACATCGCCTTCAATCTATTTCTCGACCCGGTCCATCTCATGCCGGCCTTCAACGCCGCCATGGAATCGTTCCTGGACGCCGACGGCATCATCATCGATGTTCGCGGGAATTCCGGCGGTCTGCCCGCAATGGCCATGGGGATGGTCGGCTGGCTGGTTGCGGAAAAGAGAAGCCGTCTCGGGACCGTCTACACCCGTGACAACGAGTTGAAGCTGGTTGCCAATCCGCGCGCCAGAACGTTCAGCGGTCCGGTGGTCGTTCTCGTCGATGGCCTTTCGGGATCGGCAGCGGAGTTTTTCGCGGCAGGACTGAAGGACATCGGCCGGGCACGCATTATCGGCTCGCGCACCTCCGGTGGGGTGCTCGCATCGGTCATCGAGCGGCTTCCCAACGGCGACGGATTCCAATACGCCTTCGCCGAGTTCGTCTCTGCGAATGGCGTGTCACTGGAGGGGCGGGGCGTCGAACCGCATATGGTCGTATCGCCAAGCAGAATCGCTTTGCTCGAGGAGCGTGACCCGGCTCTGGAGACCGCAGTCACCTGGATCAGGGAGGAGAAGTGATCGCTGATAACGAAGTAGTCGAGAAACGCAACGGAAAAGGAGGACGGACGCCATGCTGAACGATGCAACGACCACAACTCGGAGCAATCGGACCGGTTCACGAGTCGCTTCCTGGAGTTTGTCGGGGGCGCTCCTGCTCACCTCTCTAGCCGGTGCACCGCCGGCCTTCGCCGACGGCGAGTTACCGATGGCCGAGTCGATTCTCGACGGCTACGTCGAGGCCACCGGCGGCCGGGACGCTTATGACAGCGTCAGGAATCGCGTCAGCAAAGGCACAGTCGAGATGGTTGCCCAGGGGATCAAGCTCGATCTGACG
>JBDHHA010000221.1:0-5279 GCA_039589615.1 Gemmatimonadota bacterium | reverse complement strand
TTCGAACAGATCGTGCTTCTCGCGGTGCTCCACCTGGGTGAAGACGCATACGGCGTGGCGATTGTCGACGCCGTTGAGAACCGGACAGGGCGGTCGGTTTCCCGGAGCGCCCTCTACGTCACCTTCGACCGGCTCGAGTCCAAGGGGTTGCTGACTTCCGTATTGCGGACGGGAGACGAGACCCGGGGCGGGAAGCTCCGGCGATACGTCACCGTGACACCTGCCGGACTCGCTGAGCTGCGGGAGTCACGGGAGACGATGCTGGGCATGTGGCAGGGTCTCGAACCGCTGTTGGGGGAGGAGTCCTGATGTCCGGCAGCATCCGTCCGCCACGACTGGCCGAACTGCTGATGGAGCGGGTGCTCGCATCCCGCACCCAACTGCATGGTGTGATCGGCGATCTGCGCGAGGAGTACAGCCGCCGTCGGGGCCACTCCACGCGTGTGCTGTGCGACGTCTGGTTCTGGCGGCAAGCCGTCGGGGTGTACTGGCGATTCCGGTCCGAGTCCCGATTGCGCGAACTTGCGAGACGGCAGGGTGGTGCGGCTCGCCTCCTGGGCGACCTTCTGTCGGACATTCGCTTTGCGTTGCGTACGTTGCGCAAGCGCCCCGTGTTCGCTGCGACGGCGGTCCTCACGCTCGGTGCGGGAATCGGCGGGACCACCGCCATCTTCAGCGTCGTTGACGGAGTGCTGATCCGCGATCTGCCGTACAGCGATCCAGAGCGCCTCGTCAATGTGTGGAAGGCGTGGCCCAGCTGGCAGGGCGTGGAGGGCCTGGACTATACCTGGGACCACATCCAGTACCCATGGCCCGATTTCCTCACCCTGCGGGATCACGCGACCACCCTGAGCGCGGTAGCGGCTTTCCAGAACATGGACCGAGTGCTCACCGGGGTGGGAGAGCCCGAACGGCTTTCCGTGGGAGGGGCCAGTCCCAACCTCTTCAACCTGCTGGGCGTGCCCCCGGTCTTGGGTCGGGTGTTCTCGGAGGAGGAAGTGCCGCCGGCCGTCACGGAGGGCGCCAAGGTCGTGATCCTGAGTCACGAGCTGTGGACCCGGCGGTTCGGCGCAGACCGTGACGTGTTGGGTCGCACGATCGCCCTCAACGGCGCCGCGCACGAAGTGGTGGGGGTGCTGCCGGCGGGATTCCGACTCGGCAGCGACCTCATCACCACCCACGAGAACGGTGGAGCCGTCGACCCCGGGCTCCGGGACGCTTGGGTACCCCTGATGCGGCAGTGTGGGAACTGCAACGAGCTACTGGCCCGACTCGAGCCCGGGATCACGGTCGATCAGGCTCGAGCCGAGGTACAGGCGCTCATGACGGAAGGGCCGGACGATCAACTGGCACGGGTGGCGCTGCGCAAGGAGGTGGTGACGAAGGGTTTCGGAACGCCTCTCCTCGTGCTGTTGGGTGCGGCCGGGATCCTACTGCTCGTGGCGTGCGTGAACGTGGCGGGGCTCCTGGTGGGTGAAGCCACAGGGCGTCGCCACGAAATCGCGGTTCGCTCCGCCTTGGGAGCTGGACGCTGGCGCGTTGTCCGGCAGCTCCTCACAGAAAACGTGCTCTTGGGAATCGTGGGTGCGGTGCTGGGCCTCGTTCTGGCCCGGATCGGAACGGATGCGCTGCTGATGTTGGCGCCTCCCATACCGCGCCTGGAGGAGGTGGGGCTCAGCGGCCGTGTCTTGTTCTTCGCGGCGGGTGCCGGGGTGGGTACCGGCATCGCGTTTGGGCTCGCCCCGGTGATGACGCTTGCGGGGCAATCAATCGGGGGGAGTTTCGTTGCCCGGGGGCAGAGTGGTGGTCGACGGGGCCGGATACTGCAGCGGGGCGTCATGACCGTTCAGGTGGGTCTCACGGTAGTCCTGCTCGTGGCCGGCGGACTGTTCGGCCGCAGTCTGCTGCGGCTCATGGCCGTCGATCCCGGGTTTGACGCAGGGGGGGTGGTGGCGATCGAGGTCTCGCTGCCGGTGAGGCGGTCCGCCGGAGAGCGCCAGGCCTTCTTGGAGGATGGCGTGCAGCTTTTCCGCGACGCGGTGAGGGCGGTGGAGGGTATTCCGGGTATCACCGCGGTGAGCGGCACGAACTATGTTCCGTTTGGAGGCGGGACGTGGACTGGGTCGTTGCAGTTTGAGCGGGACGGCGAACGAATCTCGGCGACGCACTGGATTCGGCGGGTGCTCCCGGACTACCACGAGATGATGGGCATCCCCCTGAAGACAGGCCGCCTGTTCTCGGACGCCGACGGGCCATCCGATCCCCCGGTGCTGCTCGTCAGCGAGTCCCTGGCCGAAATGTACTGGCCCGGGGCGTCGCCCCTCGGTACGCAAGCATCCTACGGTCAGACGACGTTCACCGTCGTCGGTGTCGTGGGTGACGTACGGAAGACAGCGCTGGGCGCCGATCCCGAGCCCACGTTCTACATGTCGGCTGTGCAGATTCCGGGGGAGAGTCTTACTTTCGTGGCGCGCACGACTGCCGACCTGTCGCAGACGGGGGCGGTGCTCCGGAGAGCCATTCGGTCGACAGATCCCAACCTCCTGATCGCTGCGCCCACGACCATGTCCGAACTCATGGTGGACTCGGAGTCCGACGATCGATTCCGCACGGTGCTAATGTTGACCTTTGCGGCCCTAGCTACCCTGCTTGCAGCGGTTGGTGTCTTTGGTGTGACGGCCCGCGCCGTAGCGTCCCGCGTTCGCGAGATGGGCATCCGCATGGCGTTGGGGGCGCGAGAGTCCGGGCTCATTAGACTCGTGGTGAATGACGCCATGATAAGCGTCGCGGTGGGCGCCGTGCTGGGCCTTGTGGGTGCTTTCTGGGCCTCGAATCTCATCGAGCGCTTCTTGTTCGGGATCGATGGTCGTGATCCTCTCACCTACGCGGGTGTCGTGAGCCTCCTGATGTTCGTGTCCTTCGGCGCCGCCTACCTTCCGGCAATGCGGGTCGCGAAGATCGCCCCCATGGAGGTCATCTCCGCGGAGGAGTGACCGCATGGCCGTCTCCGGTCATGAGCGGTACCTTAGCCATATCCCACAGGCGGATGGTCCTGGACCACCCGCACCACGCTCCCCGCAGCAGGAGCCGACGGCTCGGCCGGCCACGGCGTTACCGGAGACCGTAGGAGGCACTCATGACGTCCCCCGACACTGCACAACAGACGGACGCACCCAGGAAGCCTCGCGACGACGAGGTGGACTTCTTTGGGATGACGCACACCGGCAAGACCCGGGCCGTCAACCAAGATCATTTCCTCATCTGCTCTCTACGCAAACAAGTGCAGGTGCACCACACGAGTCTCCCGTCGGCCGACGACCTCCAGACCACGGGGGAGCGGATGGCGTTCCTCGCCGTCGTGGCGGACGGCGTGGGTGGTGGCACGAAAGGGGAGACCGCCGCGCGATTGGCCCTGGAGACGGTGACCAAGTATGCCACGCTGAGCATGCGGTGCTATCACGATCTCGATGCCACCGACGACCAGGCGTTTCTCGACGCGCTCCAGGAGGCGGCGTGGGCCTGCCACGCCAGCGTCGTGGCCGAGGCGGAGTTCGATCCCGACCGCCGGGGAATGGCCACGACCCTCACGCTGTGGCTCGCCGTCTGGCCCCGGGCGTACTTGCTCCAGGTGGGGGACAGCCGCTTCTACACATTCGGCGACGACAAGCTCACCCGGATCTCCCGGGACCAGACCATGGCGGAAGAGTTGATCGAGCAGGGCGTGCTGACCCGGTCCACCGCGGTCAACACGAAGTGGGCCCACGTGCTGTCCAGCTCCATCGGAGGACAGCAGACCGCGCCGCTGGTGCACCGCCTGGACCAGGAGTGGGGGAACATCAGCCTGCTGTGCAGTGACGGCCTCACAAAGCACGTCTCCGACGAGCGGATTGCGGAACGGTTGCGGGGCATGACCTCCGCCGAACAGGTCTGCCAGGACCTGGTGCAGGATGCGCTGAACGATGGGGGCACGGACAACATCACGGTTATCGTGGGAAGGGACGTGAAGAAGAACGACCACGAAGGCGGCTAGCCGCCGAAAGGACAGCATGATGCGCAGATCTCTGTTGTGCGGTGGCCTGGCGATCTGCTTGATGACGAGCCAGGCCGCGTTCGGACAGACCACCGCCATTCGCGCCGGGAACCTCATCGACCCCGCCACCGGCACGGTTGCCCAGAATCAGATCATCTTGGTCAGCGATGGCCGGATTGTCGGCGTTGGCGGGAACATCGACGCCGGCGGTGCGGACCAGGTCATCGACCTCTCCACGTCCTGGGTGATGCCGGGGCTGATGGACGCCCATGTCCACCTCACGTTCAATCAGGCGCCGCAGACCATGTTTGGGCTGGCGTACCTCACCGAGAGCACCGCGTTCCGCGCCTTGCGCGGGTTACGCAATGCGCAGTTCGTTCTCGAGGCGGGGTTCACGACCGTGAAGGACATCGGCAACAGCGCCGAGTATGCAGCCCGGGATCTGCGCCGCGCCATCGAGATGGGGTGGTTCGCCGGCCCGACGATTCTGGATGCGGGGAAGATCATCGCCCCCTTCGGCGGCCAGACCCAAGGAATCCCGCCGGAGCAATTGGAGTTCTGGCAGCACGAGTACATCGACGCCGACACGCCGGATGAGATCCGGAAGGCGGTGCGCCGGAACATCTACTACGGCGCCAACACGATCAAGTTGGTGTCGGACAACTACTACGGCGCCAACACGATCAAGTTGGTGTCGGACAACAGCGTGTATTACTACACCGAAGAAGAGATCCGGACCGCCGTCACCGAAACCCACAACGCAGGGCTCACCGTGGCGGTGCACGTCCAGGGCGGCGACGCGGCGCGGAACGTCATCCTAGGCGGCGCCGACGCCATTGAACATGGCTTTTTCTTGTCCGACGAGTTGTTGACCTTGATGAAGGAGCACGGGACCGTTTTGGTGGGAACGGACTTTCCCGGGAATCATCTCGCGGCGATGGGATTCCCCGGCGCGATCGAAACGGGCGATCTGATCGTGGATCGGCTGGCCCGGGCGCATCGCATCGGCGTCACAATGGCGTTCGGGACGGACGTCGTGATAAAGCTGCCGGGGATGAATCGGGCGGAGATGGGGTTGGACTATCTCCGCGTGTGGGAGCAGGCGGGGATCCCGGCGCCGGACATCCTCAAGGCCATGACCACGAATGCCGCGGAGCTGTTTCGGATCCAGCACGAGCGGGGCGCCATCGCGGCGGGGCAGTGGGCCGACATCGTGGCGACGCCGGAGAATCCCCTGGAGGACATCCAG
>JBDHHA010000220.1:0-10684 GCA_039589615.1 Gemmatimonadota bacterium | reverse complement strand
GTCCGTGTCCCCCGGCTTGAACGCGGACAACGTCTTCCAGGCCACCGTGGCCCTGCCGTGGGATCGCGTGTCCACCGTCAACGCCCGGGCAGATTTCGTCGACCGGGTGTTGGAGCGGATCGACGGCCTCCCCGGGGTGACGGCGACCGCCATGATCAACTCCCTCCCCTTCAGCGGGTCGAACCAGTATTCGCCGATCTGGGCGGAGGGCCAGCCGGAGCCGGAAGAAGGACGGGCACACGTGGTGGCGTTTCGCGGGATCAGTCCGTCGTACTTCGAGACGATGGAAATCGCGCTGCTCCAGGGACGCCACTTCACCAGCGGCGACGTGGAGAATCCGACGACCGCCATCGTGAATCGGCTGTTGGTGGAGATGTACTGGCCCGACGACGAGCCCATCGGCAAATGGATCAGACTTCCAGGCTCCACGGTGCAACTGACCGTGGTGGGCGTCGTGGACAACGTGAAGCACTACGGACTCGACAAGCCCCCCCAACCGGAACTCTACCAGCCCTACAGCAGGGACTTTCTCACGAGCAAGACGTTTCTCCTGCGGACGACCAACGAGGCGGCCACGTATGGTCCGTTGGTGAAGCGGGCGATCCTGGAGGTGGATCCCGATCAGCCCATCCGCAACATGGGCACGATGAACGAGATGATCGGGCAATCCGTGGCCAATCCCAAGTTCAACGTTGCCATGCTGGGGTTGGCGTCGTGCGTGGCGGTGGTGCTCGCCGTCGTGGGCCTCTTCGGTGTGATTTCCTATGTCGTCACGGAGCGCACACACGAGATCGGCATTCGCGTGGCCCTCGGCGCAACGCCGTCCGGGGTGATTCGCTCGGTGCTCGGTCGCGGGGCGGTGCTGGGCGGGATCGGCGTGGGAGCCGGGCTGACGGTGTCGATCTTTTCGGCGCGGGTGCTGGAGAGCTTCCTCTTTGACATGTCCGCCCACGACCCGTTCACCTATGGAGCGGTGTCCGCCGGATTCATCGCGATAACGCTGTTGGCCAGTTACCTGCCGGCCCGGCGGGCGAGCAAAGTGGATCCCATCATTGCACTGAGACAGGATTAACGCGGGGAGGCGCCCTGCACGGCCGGAAGGCTCGTCACCCTGCTCCACTCCATCCACGACCCGTCGTAGAAACGCGCGTCGTACCCCAGATGACGTGAGATCAGGTACGTGTAGCTGGCGCGCATGCCGATCTGGCAATAGCTGACCACGACGCCGTCCTCCGTGGCACCGGCTTCCTCAAACCGTGTGCGCACCGCACTGAGGTCCTTGAGGCGGGGTTCCTCTCTCGAGATCAGCAGGTCTTCCCAGTACAGATTGTAGGCGCCCGGGATGTGACCGCCCCGAGGATTCCTCCCCACCACCCGCTCGCCGGTGTACTCGTTCTCCGGTCGAGCATCAATCAACGTGACGCGAGCATTCTCCAGGGACGCAGCGACGGCGTCCGCCGTCATGAGCACATCCTCGCGGACCTCGGCGACGAACGATCCCGCTGCGCGTTCCCGTTGCTGCGACGAGGTCGGTCGGGCCTCACGCGTCCACATCTCGAAGCCCCCGTCCAACACCGACACACGTCCCCGGTGCCCCAGGTACTCGAGGGTCATGAACACCCGGGCGGCGAGATGTGCAGACCCGGAGCCATACACCACCACGTGATTGTCGTTGGACACTCCCACCGACCGGAATACCCCCTCGAGATCCGGAACGGGGGGAACCTCGGTAGACAGTTCGTCCGCGTCGACGGCAATAGTGTGGTAGTCGAGGAACGTGGCGCCCGGGATGACCTCCTCGGGCATGGCGTCGTGTCCCATGCCGACGTGGAGGAGCACGAGGGACTCCTCGTCCAGGTTCTCCGCGAGCCACTCGGTGGACACGAGGACTTCCGCGCCCTCCTCTTGCGTCGACGCGGTCCCGCAGGCCGCTAGTGCAACCGTGGCGAGTAATACTGGGGCTATGCGCGTCATCTGAACCCTCACCGGTTCGTGTTTATGTCGTGAAACATGCGCGCTGGATCAGCCGTGGCAAGGATCGCACGTCAGTCCGCCCGCAACGCCCTCATGGGATCCACGCTGGTGGCACTCCGGGCCGGCGCCAGCGACGCGGCAACCGCCACCAGAGCCAACAGCACACCCACCGCCACGAACGTCACCGGATCGTTTGGCTGAATCTCGAAGAGCAACCCCGACAAGAAGCGAGACAGCGCCAGCGCGCCGATGCCGCCGATTCCCAACGCCAGCGCCGCCAGCGTCGCGCCTTCCCGCAGCACCATGGTCAACACGCGGGCCTGATCCGCGCCCAGCGTCATGCGAATGCCGAACTCGTTCGTCCGTTGGCTCACCGAAAATGAGAGCACTCCGGCGATGCCCACCGTGGCGATGATGAGCGCCAACATGGCAAAGACCGCGAACAGGGTCGCATTCAAACGCTGCGGGGCCATGTTCTCCGTGCGGAGGTCGTCCAGGGTCTGCACGCTGACCACGGGCCGGTTGGGATCCAAGGCGCGCACTTCCTCGATGACCTGGCCGGCCAGGGGCTTGGAATCACCCTCGGTGCGAACCAAGAGTGTCTGGGGAGCAAAACTCTGAGCGCTGGCTTGATAGAGCGTGTGGACCGGATCGCGATCGAGTCCCACGGAACGCGTGTCCGCCACGACGCCGACGACGGTGAGCCACTGGCCCCATTTACCGTTGAACAACTTCCGTGCGACTCGCCGGCCGAGGGGATCGCGATCCGGAAAGTAGAACTCCGCCATGGACTCGTTGAGGATGGCCACTTGGAGTCCACCGGATTGATCGCCGGCGTCGAAGGTGCGTCCCTGGAGCAGCGGCGTGCCGATGGTTTCGAAATAGTCGACGCTCACCGTCTGGAGTTCGGTGAGGGGCGTCAGCGGCACCGCGTCGGGTTCGATCCCATCCACGCGGAACTGCATGGGGGTGGACATGTCGTGGTCGAGGGGCGCCATCGAGGCCATGGCGGCGTTGTGCACGGCGGGGTGCCCATCCACACGGTCCACCAAAGACCGGCCGAATTCCGCCCGCTGTGCCTGTGGCCTGCCGCTGAAGTCCGGCACGCTCATGGTCAACACGTTCTCGAGATCGAAGCCGGGATCGACGTGGCTCAGCTTCACGAGGCTCCGCATCAAGAGACCGGCGCCCACCAGTAACATGAACGAGATGGCGAGCTGGCTCACCACCAGCGCCCGTTGGGCCCGCCGGCGCGACACCGACCCGGTGGCGCGGCCGCCCCCCGCCGCCGTGAGCGACGTGCCGAGATCGTGGGACACGGGCAGCTTCGGAACCCACGCGAAGAGCATGGCCGCACCGACGGCCACGACCAACGTGAACAGCAGCACGAACACGTCGATGCCGATCTCGCCGGTGCGCGCCGTGAATCGGCCAGCGTACGCCACCAGCAGATCGAGGCCGGAGAACGCGAAGACCAGACCCAAGGCGGCGCCGCCCAGCGATAGGATGAGATTCTCCGTCAGCAGCTGGCCCCGGAGCCGGCGCAACCCGGCGCCCAGAGCGGCGCGAATGGCCAGCTCGCGCTCGCGGCGGATCAACCGGGTCAACGTGAGGTTGGCCACATTGGCACACGCGATGACGAGCACGAACACGGCGGTGCCGAAGAGGATCAGCAGCATCGGCCGCGCCTGTTGGGTGATCTGGTCGAGCCACGGCGTGACCACGGTCTCGAAGCCGAACTCCGGGGGATAGGCCTCGGGATACGCGGCGTGCAGCCCGGCGGCGATCTGTTGAATCTCCGCCCTGGCCGACTCCTCCGTGGCCCCCGGCGTCAGGCGCGCGAAGACATCGGTCATCCGGTGGGTGCGGTCGTCCTGCATCGCCGCGCCCATGTAGTGGTCGTTGGAGGGATAGTTGGCATAGAAGTCCTGCTGGGCTCCCCGCATCGTGGCGTAGTGGGACCCGGGCTCGAGCACTCCGACGATCGTGGCCTTCTTCACCGTCAAATCCAGTGTTTGCCCGACCACCGCCGAGTCCGCACCGAAGACGCGGTTCCAGTACTCGTACGTCAATACCGCCACCGGAGTGGACGCCCGGCTGTCGTCCTCTTCGATGAACGTCCGCCCGATGTGGGCCCGGAGTCCGAGGACCTCGAAGAAGTTGGCGGTTACCAGACCGGCGACGGCGAGGTGAGGATCACCGCGCCCCAGCACGTTGAACGACCAGTCGCCGAACTCGACGACTTCGTCGAGCGTCGTCGCCTGGGTCCGATAGTCGGCAACCTCCACAAAGGAGAGCGAGGTGTTGGTGGTCCCGGCCGTGGGCACCTGTTGCAGGTACAGGATCCGGTCCGCGTCGGGATATGGGAGCGGGCGCAGCAACACGCCGTTGATGACGCTGAAGATCGCCGTGTTGGCTCCGATCCCGAGGGCGAGGGTCAGGACGAAGGCGATGGTGTAGCCGGGGGTTCTCAGCAGCCCGCGCACGGCCTGCCGGATCGTGGTGGTGCCCTGCATGGCGCTGCTCCTTGCTGGGTGCCGAGGTTCCGAGGTCCGTCAGGAAACTAACATTTTAGACATTATACTGTCAAAACTTGGTTACTGTTCCGCCAGACATTCACCTATTCCACTGCCATGCAGGACATATTATATTCACTGCCATGCAGTATATATTGAACCGCTCGGGAGCCCCCCAATGCCCAAGACCCTCGGCGACTTCGAGACCCTGATACTACTGGCACTGGTCCGGCTCAAGGACCAGGCGTACGGGAGACGCGGACCCACCGCTCCATCGCCATCGGCGCGGTCTACACCGGCCTGGCCCGGCTCCAGCGGAGCGGCCACGTCACGGCGTCCATCGGAGAGCCGACTCCCGAGCGGGGCGGCCGGCGCAAGAAGTACTACCGCCTCGAGCCCGGGGGCGCCGAAGCCCTCTCCCACGCCCTCCAGGCACACGAGCGCATGCGGGAAGGCATCGAGGAGGACCTGGACGTGCTCGTCGCAAAGGAATCGAGCGACCGGTGAGACCCCCGTCCCCACCCCGGACCGCCACCGCCCTGCTCCGCCTGCTGTTGCCCCAAGCTGAGCTCGAGTTCGTGCTGGGCGACCTGCAGGAGCGTTACGTCGAGCGTTCGGCGGACGGCGTGGCAAAAGCGCAGATGTGGTATTGGATGCAGGCGCTCCGCACCGGCGGGGCCTTCATGACCACACGACCTCCCACCCCCAAACGCAAGACACGGATGACGCAACAGAATTTTTGGAACGCGCTGAGGGACGACCTCCGATACGCCTTCCGCAGCTTACGACGGGCACCGGGCTTCGCCCTCATCGCCATTCTCACCCTCGCCATCGGTATCGGCGCGAACACGGCCATCTTCAGTGTCGTGAACGCCGTCGTGCTGCAGCGACTCCCGTTCGAAGAGCCCGACCGTCTCATGCGCGCCTACCTGTTGATGCCCCCGGGCGGTCCAGGCGAGCCACGCATGGATATGTTCTGGTCGTTTCCCAAGTACCGCACCATGCGGGAATCCCAGGACATCTTCGAGGACCTCGCCACATTCCGGCAGGGCAGCTTCACCCTCACAACCCTGGACGACGCGGAGCGTGTCGCGGGGGAGACCGTGGGATCGGGTTACTTCGACGTCCTCCGGATCCGGCCCCACATGGGACGGGGGTTTGTCCCCGAGGAAGACTTCCCCGGTGCGAATCCGGTGGCAGTGTTGAGCCACGGTCTCTGGCAGCGACGTCGCGACAGTGATCCCGATATCCTCGGCCAGACGATCCGCCTCAACGGTGTGGCATACACCATCGTGGGGGTCACGCCGCCCGGATTCCGAGGACTCAGCGGCAGCGCAGAATTCTTCCTGCCCACCTCGGCCTATCCCGAATCGAACCACAACAACCCGGGGGCCCACAACCAACACGTCATCGCCCGGCTGATGCCCGGCGTCAGTGTCGCCCAGGCCAAACAGGCCATGACGACCATCGGGAGGCGCGTCCACGAGACCTATCCCAGTTCCCGCGGGGAGTGGAGCGCCCATGCGCGCACCCTGGAAGAGGTGCGGGTCGAGCCGGCGATCCGCACGTCCATTCTGCTGCTATTCGGCGCAGTCGGCTTCGTACTGCTGATCGCGTGCGTGAACCTGGCAAACCTGTTACTGGGCCGGGCGGCCGCTCGGGAACGGGAGGTGGCGATCCGGTTGTCGGTGGGTGCCGACCGGGGCCGTGTCGTGCGGCAGCTCCTCACCGAGAGTCTCGTGCTTGCCGGCGTGGGTGGCGCGGCGGGGCTCGCCGTCGCGGTGCCCACCGTCGGTTTGTTGCGCGGCATCGCTCCTCAAGCGAGCGGCTATTTCTCCGAGGACATCTCCGGCCTCACGCGCATGGGCATGGAGTCCATCGGCATCGACGCGACTGCCCTGATCTTCGCCATGGTCATCACGTTGATCACGGGAGTGGTTTTCGGGTTGGTCCCCGCGCTTCATGCGTCGCGCCCGAATCTCACCACTGCCCTCAAGGAAGGCGGCGCGGGCGGTGGCACAGCGGGACGATCTCTTTCTTTCGGGACGCGCGAAGGTCTCGTGGTGGCGGAGTTTGCCCTGGCGTTCGTGCTCCTCGTGGGCTCGGGCTTGATGATCAAGAGCTTCGGCCAACTGCAGAACACGAACATGGGCTTTGACCCGGACAACGTCCTCACGGTGGGGTTATCACTGCCGCGAGCCCAGTACGACCGGGAGACAGGACACCAATTCCTTCGATCGCTGCACGAGCAGATTGCCGCACTCCCCGGTGTGGAATCCGTCGGGTACAACATCTGCACACCGTTGGGCAGCGGCTGCAACGGGACGGGCCTGGCGCGGCGGGATCAACCGGCGGGCGATCCGGGCAGCAGTGCAGGCGTCGAGATTCACTTCGTTACGCCGGATTACTTCCACGCGCTACGAATTCCCCTCCTCCGAGGCCGCGGCTTCACCGAACAGGATCACGCTGAGTCACGCGGCGTCGTCGTCGTCACCGAAGCCGCCGCGCAAGAGATCTGGCCCGACGACGACCCCGTGGGCAAGGAAGTTCGGGTGGGACAGGGAGATGGGGGTTTCCGGGAAGTGGTCGGCATCGTCGGCGACGTGCGCTACAACGCCGTGGACGAGAGCCCCTTCCGCGCGGCGTACATTCCCGTGTACCAGTCGACGCGGCGCGGCGGATTTCACGTCATCCGTGCGTCCGTGGATCCCACGTCACTCGTCCCCAGTGTTCGTCAGCTCGTGCGGAGCATGGATCCCGCACTCCCGCTGTTCGACATCAAGACCATGGAAGAGCGCGTGGGCACCGCAACGTCCAACACGCGGTTCAGTGCGCTGCTGCTGGCAATGTACTCGTCCGTGGCATTGATCCTCGCCGCGATCGGGATCTACGGCGTACTGTCGTACGCCGTGGCGCAGCGAACACACGAGATCGGGCTCCGCATGGCCTTGGGTGCAGAGCGTGGAAGGATCCTCAGGTTGGTCGTAGGACGTGCCCTGGCGATGGCGCTCGTCGGGTTGGCCTTAGGGGTTTTTGCGGCGTGGGGGCTCACCCGCGTGTTCATCACCATCTTGTACGAGGTACAGCCGAACGACGTGCCGACCTTCGCCGTCGTCACCGGGGGGCTGGCGGTGCTCGCCCTGGTAGCGAGCTACCTCCCAGCCCGCAGAGCGAGCCGGGTCGATCCCATGATCGCGCTGCGACGAGAGTAGCCAGGCCCTGCAGGGCGCGCACCGTTTGCCGGGCTAGTGGAACCGCGACAGCACGTCGTCCAGGGTCGGCTTCCCGATCTCCTGCAACTCGTACCGCACGCGTAACGCCGGCTTGGTGAACGTGATCAAGCGGCTGAGGTCGATGGGTGTCCCCACCACCACGAGGTCCGCCTCCACCCGCTCGATGGTCTCGCGCAACTCCTCCATTTGTTCATCGCCGTACCCCATCGCCGGCAGCACGGGACCCGTCGTCGGCCACTTGGCGAACGTGGCGGCGATGGAGCCCACCGCCCACGGTCGGGGGTCTACGATCTCCGCAGCGCCGTAGCGCCTGGCGGCAATCCATCCCGCACCGTAGGCCATTTCGCCGTGCGTGAGGGTGGGGCCGTCCTCGATCACCAGGACGCGCTTGCCGCGGATCTCGTCTCCTCGCTCGACCGACACCGGGCTCGCCGCCTCGATGATCGTGGCGGTCGGGTTCAACTCCATGGTGATCCGCCGCGCGGTCTCCACGTCCTCGAGATCGGCGGTGTCGATCTTGTTCAGTATGACGACATCCGCCATCCGGACATTGATCCCGCCGGCATAGTAGCGTGCGGCATGGTCCGGCCGGTGCGGATCGACGACGGTGACCAGGATATCCGGCTTGTAGAACGGAAAGTCGTTGTTACCGCCGTCCCAGAGGACGACCTCGGCCTCACCCTCCGCCTGGCGGAGGATCCTCTCGTAATCGACCCCCGCATACACGACCCCACCGGCCGCAATGATGGGCTCGTATTCCTCCCGCTCCTCGATGGTGACGTCGTGGTCGGCCAGGTCGTCGTAGGTGGAAAACCGTTGTACGGCCTGCTTGGCGAGGTCGCCGTACGGCATGGGGTGACGCACCGTAACCACGCGCTTCCCCAACTGTTTGAGGATTCGGGCGATTCGTCGCGTCGTCTGGCTCTTCCCGGAGCCGGTTCGGGCCGCACATACCGCAATGACCGGCACCGAACTTTCCACCATCGTGTGCTTGGGGCCCAACAGGAGAAAATCCGCGCCGGCGGCCATGACGCGAGAGCCAGCCGTCATGACGGCGTCATACGGCAGATCGCTGTAGCACAACAAGGCGACGTCAATGCGCTCGTCACGAATGAGTCGTTCGACGTCGTTCTCCGATTCGAATGGCACGCTGAGCCATGCAATTCGCTCCGATGAGTTCTACTTAGTGATAATGGGGGGCACTGACAAAAACCAGCAAAGAAAAGATGAAGCTTCCTCAACCAACCGTCCGCCGGACCGGCATCCGGAGGATCGTTTTTAGCTTATCTTCGTCCACGCGACTCGGATCGGATACGTAGATCTCGTGATGCTTGCCGTGCATCTCCAATCCCTTCTGTTCCGCAAACTGCTTCATGGCGGCAAGCGTTTCTCCTTCCTTGGCGTAAGGCCCCAAGTGCAGCATCTGTACGCAGGTGCCTTCCGCAATCTCCTCGAGCTCAACCTCCCTCACCTCGGGATCACGGCCCTTCTCCTTGAGGGTGGCCTTGGCCTCGTTCACATGTTCGGGTGTGACGAAATCCGGCACGCGAATGAGTAGTTTCCAATTCCAGTTGCTGGGCGGCGCCACCAAGCGACTGTCCCCCTCGCCGTCCCCACTCCACCAGAGTCCTTCCAGCTTGCAGACTTTGTAATCTTGGCCAAGGCGTTTCTGTGACATCCGTATCGTGTAGGTAACGCCGTAGAGGGCCCCCAAAGCGGCGGTAAACACGTCGCCGCCGGGCTCGCCGCGCCCGGTGATCGTGAGATAACGAGCAGCCCTGACCCTGACGATCTTTGGTACCTTCGGCATGGAATACTCGGACCTGTGTGTCCTATAAAGGTCGAGTATTTGAGCGGGCATAAAGAGACCTCCGGAAAATCCAGTGAGCCAATCATACGGAGACGCACTGTGAGAGAATCCGATATTGCTCATGAATCATCCTTCACCCGGAAGGCTCGATCCCCAGCTATCTGGAGAGGTGGCGCGGCGCGGTCATGGACAGGCCGGTATGGTTGACCACGCGCCGGCACGCCTCGCCGGCCGGCAACGCTCTTCCCGGCAAGGCCGCCGGGTTTGACACGCCGGGCGTTTTCATCGAAAATGGGCGGTTCGAAGGAGAATGGTCACCAGATGACACCGAGATTGCTCGACAGACCACCGCCGCGGTACCGCGTCGAGGCCCGTCGCCCCCGGGTTACGCCGCCCGCTTGGCTGCGCCTGTCCGACGACGAGTTGCTGCGGCTGCGCTTGCGCGACCTCGATCTCACCATCCAGGGGACCCCCATCGAGGACCGTGTCGGCCAGCTCTACGACGAACTCGAACAACGCGACATTCGGTTTCGCCCCCCGGTCTGGCTCTCCGACGAGTGGTTCGTGCCCGAGCACGTGCCCGGAATCGCTGTTCCTTTCTATCTTGCACACCCCCGTCTCACGCGCCTCGAGGCGCGCCAGATGTTCGAAGTCGAGGGGGGAACCAAGACGTGGTGCATGCAGCTCCTGCGCCACGAGGCCGGACACGCCATCGAGACCGCGTACCATCTTCACCGGAAGCGGAAGTGGCGGCAGATCTTCGGCCGCGCATCCAAGCGATACCCGAATTCCTACACCCCCAGGCCCAAGAGCCGCGATTACGTCCTGCACATGGATTGGTGGTATGCCCAGAGCCACCCCTCGGAGGATTTCGCTGAAACGTTCGCGGTGTGGCTCAAGCCCGGATCGGCGTGGCGACGGCGGTACCGGGACTGGCCTGCAATCCGCAAGCTCGAGTACGTGGACGAACTGATGACGGAGATTGCCGGGAAGCGTGCGCCCGTCGATCCGGCACCGCACATCGACCCACTCCACCGGCTCCGCCACACTCTCCGAACGCATTACCGCAGAAAACGCGGCAAATACCTTCCCGACGACCGGCACTATTACGACCACCGGCTGCAGCGGCTCTTCTCACGCTCGGGTGGCCA
>JBDHHA010000219.1:0-4918 GCA_039589615.1 Gemmatimonadota bacterium | reverse complement strand
TCGCCGTCGGGAACGAGGTCGTGCTGTTCCGGCACGAGAAGAAGTTCTTCAACCGGCCTGGAGTCCTGATCCGGGTCGTGGATACCGACGAGCCCGAGGCCATCACGAAGAAGGTGGAGGCCGCCAACGCCTACAGCGTCGACTATGTCGGCCTGGATCTCAAGCTGGATGGTTTCGCCGTCGAAGCTGCTTCGGGCAACGCGCAGACCTTCGCGGCCGCGGTCGACACCGTACGGAAGTCCAGTGGCCTGCCACTCATCCTGGTGAGCGACGCCCCGGCGATCATCGAGGCCGGTCTGAAGGCACTCGATGGCGAGAAGCCGCTCATCCTGGGCGCGAACGCCGAGAACTGGGAGGCGATGGCCGACCTCGCCAAGCAAGCGCAGACGGCGCTCGGGGCCGCGGCTGCCACCCTGGAGGAGCTGGCCGAGCTCACCGAGAAGATCCGGGGCAAGGGCGTGGAGGATCTGGTCCTGCACCCCACCGCCGGAGCCATGGGCGCCTCGCTGGCCCTGCAGACCCAGATCCGCCGGCTGGCGCTGAAGAACTTCAGACCGTTGGGTTACCCGACCATCGCATTCGCCGGCGACGGTGGGAGCCCGGGGAAGGAAGCCATCCTGGCGGCGCATTCGATCTGCAAGTACGCCGGTCTGGTGGTGGTGGATACGTTCTCTCCCGAACTGGTCTACCCGATCCTCGTCTTGCGGGAGAACATCTTCACGGATCCGCAGAAGCCGATCCAGGTCCTCCCGTCCATCTACGAGATCAACGATCCCAAGCCCGACGATCCGGTGCTGATCACCACCAACTTCTCCATCACCTACTTCAGCGTCGCCAACGAGGTAGAAGGCTCCGGCCTGCCCGCCTGGTTGGTAGTTACCGACGCCGAAGGCATGAGCGTGTTGACGGCCTGGGCGGCGGGGAAGTTCGACGCCGAAAGCATCGCCAAGGCGATCAAGGATTTCGGTGTAGGCGACAAGGTGACCAAGAAGGTGATCGTGCTCCCCGGCCACGTAGCGGTGCTCTCGGGCGAACTTGAGGAAGAGCTGCCCGGCTGGGACATCAAGGTAGGCCCCCGGGAGGCGGTCGAGCTGCCAGCGTTCATGAAAGCCGTGCTGACCTAGCGCTGCGAGGGGACTGAGAGCCTCGATGGCCAAATACGCAGTCCGCTTCGATTCTCACCCCGAACCGATTCGGGTCCCGGCTGGCACACTGCTGACCGAAGTGGCGCGTCAGGGTGGGATCGAAATCCAGCAGCCGTGCGGGGGGCAGGGGCGCTGCGGTCGCTGCGCGGTCAGGGTCGAGTCCGGCCAGGTGAGGCGCAGAAGCGTCTTGCGGCTGTCGCAGTCCGACATCGATGCGGGATACGCGCTGGCCTGCCAGACGGTGGTCGAAGGAGACGCGGCCATCGAGGTGCCGCCGCCGGAGGTGATCCAACGGCGGCTGACCACCGATCACATGGCTCCGGAAGCGGCCCTTCCGGAGGGATACGACGCTTCCCAGGCACAATCGATTCGCAGGATCGCGATCCGGCTCACGCCGCCCTCGATGGAGGATCAGACCGATGACTGGGGGCGTCTGTGCACCGCCTTCCGCCAGCAGACCGGCCTCGAGCGGCTGAACGCGTCGCTGGACCAGATCCGCCAGCTCGGCCCGACTCTGCGCTCCTCCGATTGGCACGTTGCGCTCACCTTCGACGCGGACCGAAACGGAGAGACACGCCTGATTCGCGTGCAACCCGCGGACGAAGCTGCCGACGCCCCGCTCTGCGGGCTGGCCATCGATATCGGCACCACCACGGTGACCGTGTGGCTGGTCGACCTCCTGACGGGGCGGGTGATGCGGGAGGCCAGCGAGTACAACCAACAGATCGCCCGAGGCGAGGACGTCATCTCCCGCATCATCTTCGCCAGCAAGGGCGACGGCGGAACCGAACTCCGGGAGATGGTTCTGGCGACCATCAATGGGCTGATCGAAGCGATTTGCGAGCGGACCGGGATCGCGGCCGGCGACATCGCAAAGGCCACCGTCAGCGGCAACAGCACGATGATACACCTGCTGTTGGGTCTTCCGGCGGAGAGCATCCGCCTCGAGCCCTTCATCACGACCATCAATCACCTGCCTCTGCTGCCGGCCGTCGATGTGGGCATTGCCATGAATCCGGCCGGCATCATCGATCCGCTGCCCGGCGTGGCCAGCTATGTGGGTTCCGACATCACGGCCGGGGTCCTGTCGTCGAAGCTCCGCTCCTCGGACAGCCTCACTCTGTTCATCGACGTGGGGACCAACGGCGAGACCGTTCTCGGTTCTTCCGAGTGGCTGGTGACCTGTGCCTGTTCCGCCGGACCCGCTTTCGAGGGCGCTGGAGTCGTACACGGCATGCGGGCCGACACCGGAGCAATCGAGGAGGTCTGGATCGACGGAAACACCTACGAGCCGTCCTGTCGGGTGATCGGCGACGTCGCTCCGCGGGGCATCTGCGGAAGCGGCCTGATCTCACTGGTGGCCGAGATGTTTCTCACCGGGCTGTTCGACAAAGGTGGCCACTTCAATCAGACCCTCGGCACCCCGCGGATACGCCAGGGCCCCCATGGCGCCGAGTACGTGGTCGCCTGGGCCGCCGAGAGCGACGGCGAAGAGAACATCGTCATCACCCAGGTGGACCTCGAGAATCTGTTGCGCGCCAAAGCGGCGGTCTACGCGGGGTTCAACGTCCTGGCCGATAGCGTCGGGGTATCCCTCGATACGGTCGAGCGGGTGTTGATCGGTGGCTCGTTCGGCAAGTACATCAACGTGGAAAAGGCCGTCGACATAGGTCTGCTTCCCGACATGCCGTGGGAGCGGTTCCACTTCCTGGGCAATACGTCGGTACAGGGAGCCTATTTGAGTCTGATCGACAGCGCGGCGCGGGACGAGATCGCCGAGATCGCTTCGGCCATGACCTATGTCGAACTATCGGCCGACAACTCCTTCTACGAAGCATTCACATCAGCACTGTTCCTACCCCACACCGACCTGTCGCGCTTTCCCTCTGTGGAAGCAGCGATGACATAGGATGAATGAACCATGTACATCATCGGCGAGAACATTCACATCATTTCCGACAAGGTGAAAGCCGGCATCAAGGAGCGGGACGAGGGCTTTTTCCAGAAGCTGGCCGTGGCCCAGGTGGAGGCCGGCGCCCAGGCCCTGGACATCAACCTCGGGCCGCGCAAGAAGGACTGGGAGGAGATCTTCCCCTGGATGGTCAAGACCGTCGAGGCGGTGGTGGACGTTCCCATCAGTCTGGATAGCACCAACCTCAGGGGCATCGAAGCGGGGCTCAAGGTGATCACCAAGGCACAGCCGATCATCAATTCGGCCTCGGCCGAGGAGGAGCGGCTGGAAGCCGTCCCGTTGGTGGCCAAGAAGTACAATGCCAAATTGGTGGCGCTGACCATGGCGAAGAGCGGGATCCCGGTCTCCGCCGACGAGCGCGTGGGCATCGCCATCGAGAAGCTCATCCCCAGGGCATTGGAGATCGACTTCCCCGTCAGCGATCTCATCATCGATCCGCTGGTACTGACCGTCTCGGGGTGTCAGGAGTACAGCCCGGAGCTGATCGAGGCCGTGCGCACGCTCCAGGTGGCCTGGGACCCGCCGCCGCCGATCTCCGTGGGGTTGTCGAACGTATCCAACGCGGTGCCCAATGAGAACCGTTCGCTCATCAACCGCGTGTACTGCGCCATGCTGATGGGGGCGGGCCTGCAAATGATCATCGCCGACCCGTTCGATGACGCGCAGAACGAGGTGATTCGCGTTATCGAGGGGCGCGACGAGAGCACGCCGGTCGGGAAGCTGTACGTGAAGATCTACGATCGCATCGCGGCGATGGAGCAGCCCTCGATCGAAGACGTGGACATGAATGACCCCGAGCAGGCGGCGATCTGGAAGACCGTTCAAATCCTGCTCAACAAGGTCATCTACGCCGACTCCTACCTCCAGCAATGAGTTGCCGAATTTCGTATCTTCCGAGAACTGCGAAGAACCAAGAGGGGCAGGAACTTTGAAGATCGCCATCAGCGGAAAAGGGGGGACGGGCAAGACCACCCTCACCGCTCTGCTCGCCCAGACCTACGTCGATCGGGGACGCGAGGTCCTGGCCGTCGATTCGGACCCGTCGCCTTCGCTGGCCAACGCTCTGGCGTTCCCGGACGAGCTTCTGGCGGAGCTGCAACCGATCGCCAAGATGGAGGTGCTGATCGAGGAAAGGACGGGCGCCAAACCCGGCGCAGCCGCAGGGTTCTTCACCCTCAATCCCCGTGTCGATGACCTCCCGGATCGCTTCAGCGCGACGCACGATGGAGTCCGACTGCTCGAGATGGGCTCGGTCGAATCGGGTGGTGGCGGTTGCATCTGCCCGGAAAGCGCCATGCTCAAGACGCTGTTCACGCACCTGCTCTTCCGTAAAGACGACATCCTGCTGATGGACATGTACGCCGGGGTGGAGCACCTCGGTCGGGCCACCGTTGCTTTCGTCGACACGATGCTGGTAGTGGCCGAACCCACCCGACGCAGCCTGGCTACGGCGAAGCAGATCAAGAAGCTGGCCGAAGACATCGGCCTGACCCGCCTGTGGTTGGTGGGGAACAGGATCCGGAATCAAGAGGACGTGTCCTTCCTCGAGAAGGAGGCGGGAAGTCTCCCCCTGCTGGGGTGCCTTCCCGACGACCCGGGTGTCATCGAAGCGGATCGCGAAGGAGCGTCTGTCTACGCCCGGGTGCCGTCGGTAAAGGAGGCGGCCGGGCGGATCGCCGATCAGCTCGACCAGCTCGTCCAGGTTTCGTAGGATGCGCTCATGACCACGACGATCGCAGTGACCGGTAAAGGCGGCGTGGGGAAGACCACGGTCGCCGCCATGGCCATCAAGTATCTGGCC
>JBDHHA010000218.1:0-4920 GCA_039589615.1 Gemmatimonadota bacterium | reverse complement strand
GCCGCCGGACCAGAGGGTCTCCTCGTTGAGTTGGATGCGCTCTTCCGCGGGATCGCCGAAGACCATGGCACCGAGTCGCCCGTTGCCCACCGGCAGGGCCTCGTTCCACGCCTTTGCCGGTTGGCGATACCACAGTCTCATTGCGGACCAGTCGTTTGCCTCGCCCGCTCGTTGCTCCGGCTGCTCGGCACAGGCAGTGAGCCAGGACGCAGCGAGGCAGATGAGCAGCGAGAGGGGATGTCGCCCCGAACCCTGCCATTGCCGCTGCGTCTGTGCCGCCCGCGGACTTCGGAGCAGCGTGACCGGTGACTTCGGAAGAGTGGATTTCACTGAATTTTCGAGTATGTCGCTCGGTATCGGAGCTGTCCAGCCGCCGGGTGGAGACTTTCGACGCACCTGTTGTCAGCTCGGACGGCCTGTGGGAAGAGCATTCCGATCGGCGGCGGGAGTACTACGAGGCGATTCTCGGGCCATTCTGGGCGATCGGTGGCGACGCCCGCTCGGGCGTGTCCACCCGATACATGTGGGAACTCCCCTGACACCCCCAAACGGTCGTGTTTTGAAACCCCTGCACCTACGGCCTCATCAACTCCTGGAATGGCTGGTAGTCTCGCTGCGATTCAAGGTCCGGATCGCGGCGGCCAAGGTTTGTGCTGCCTGCTGCCGCCATCCTGTCCTCACCACTCCACATCCAGCACCCATATGTCACTCTCGTACTCTCCGACCGTGAGGTAGAGCTGGTGGGCACCGACGGAGAATCTCGATAGACCGTCGAGAACAGGATCATCATAAGCAACAATCAGGCGCGGCTCCCCCTGTTCGGTCGGAATCGCCCAAATCCCCATCCGGTCATCCTCATCCACCCCCCAAAAATAGATCCTGGAGCCGTCCGGGGAGAACTTCGGAACACCGTCTCGCAGGAGGATCGCCGGCGACGGATCACGGCGCCACAGAGGCTCTCCGTTTCGAGACACCAGCACCAACTCCTCAAGCGCCACGCACAGCACACCAGCACCGTCGGGTGCCCAGTCAGTGCCTTCGCATCCGAAGTCGGTGAGTTGCCGAGCGCCGTGCCAAACGCCACCGATGCTGTCTCGGGAAAGCAGCCACACCTCAGGACGGCCAGTTTGGGTCGACCTCAACGCTATCTCGAGGCCGTTTGGAGACCAAGACGGCCACATGGCCTCCCTGGGAAGATCCCTCAACTCCACCGCTGTACCACCGTCGGCGGGCACGACCTTCCCTACTCTCTCTTCGTAGCTTTCCCATGTGTAGAACGCGATCTCATTACCTCGTGGTGACCATCGAGGCCAGAACTCATCGGTCGGGGCATCGGACAGCGGTATGGGGTTACCACCCTCTACGTGCCGCTTGTAGATGTCCATGTTGCCGCGAAGGTCGCTGTCATAGACGATCCACGCACCGTCGGGTGAGACATCGTGGTTCCAAATGACTTGGTTGCCTTCGGTCACTCTAACCCCGTCTCGGATTGACACTGCTTCCGACCGCCCGAGTGGATAGGACCAGATGTTCTGTCGCCCTGTGAGCTTCGCATACGCCAGCTTCTTATCTGGCACGGAGTAGGAGATCGAGTGTGGACCGATCGGGCCAGGCACCTTCAACGGTTGGCCGCGAGGCCCAGTCGGTCCCACAGGAATGACATAGACCTCTCGCTGGCCGTCTCTGGTGGACACGAACAACAGGTGCCTGTTATCCAGCCATGTCGGGCTCTCATTCATGTACTCGTTGCCGGTCACCCGTACCGGTTCACTGCGGCCGGCCCCGACAATCCAGATCGAGGACGGGAGGTCTCGCGTCCCGTCAACGTTCTTCATCGAGCCATTCACGTATGCAATGCGCGCACCATCAGGTGACCAAGCGAACGAATGCGCCGCCCAAGGCACTTCCGTGAGAGCGATCAGGGTCGTGATGCCGTCGTTGGTCGAGTGGGCGAAGATACTGTCCGCCGCGGGGAACACTACGCGGGACCCGTCGGGTGACCACGAGCACCTCGCCAGCGCCGTGCCCCGAACGTTGGCCGGAACGTCGACGGTGCTGATCGAGCCACCGAGCTTCCCAACCTCCCTCCAGGAGCATGGACTCCCCGGATCACAGCCCCAGAAGCGAACGAACTCGCCGTCCGGACTCCACGCGGGGGCAACCTGAGTCTCCGGCCCTTCCAATGCTGGCGTGGACTCGCCGCCACCGCCGATGTTGACGGTACTACGAATCGCAACCTGCGTACCATCGGCGCCCCGTTTCTCGTACGCGACCAGACTGCCGTCGGGTGAGAGAGCTGGGTGAACTTCCATTCCCGGTTCATTCGTCACGGCTCGGATGTTGGACGTGGTAATGGTGAGCGGGCCTCCCTTGAGCATCTGCGTCCCGAACACGACGATCACGATCAGCGCCGAGATGGTCCCCAGCGCAAGGGTGAAGTACCTCCGTCTTGCAGCCACCGCCGACACCGGCATCGTGGCAGTCGGCGTCACACCTCCACTCGGTGTGGCCAATACCTCCAACTGCGGCAATAGCTCCTCCGCACTCTGCCACCGGTCGGCGGGTTTCTTCTCCAAACACTTCATCACCAACGCGGCCAGCGCCGGCGGCACCGCCGCTCGGTGGGCGGTCACCGGCTCAGGCGTTTGCGTCATATGCGCCGCCAGCACCATCTGCGACGTGGCCCCTGTGAACGGCGGTCTGCCGGCCAGCAACTCGTAAGCGAGGACGCCGATGGCGTAGATGTCCGCCCGCTGGTCGATGTGGGGATCGGCAGCCGCCTGTTCCGGCGCCATGTATGACGGCGTGCCCAGCGCGACGCCCGCAGTGGTGAGTGTCTCTCGACCCGTGGCCTCGTGGACCGCCTTGGCCACGCCGAAATCCGTCACCATCGCGTGCGTTTCGGACAGCAACACATTGTCGGGCTTGATGTCGCGGTGCACGACGCCGTGCTTGTGCGCCGACGCCAGTGCATCCACGACCTCCCGCAAGATCTTCACCGCCTCGGCAATGGGCAGCTCACCCTCGGTGGCCAACTTCTCGCGCAACGACTGCCCTTCGATGTACGGCATCACGTAGTAGAGGAAGCCGTCGGCATCCCCCGAATCGTGGAGGGGAAGAATGTGGGGATGGGTGAGCTGCGCAGCGACCTCGATCTCGCGCAGGAACCGCTCGGGGCCCAATGTAGCGGCGAGCTCCGGCCGCAGCACCTTGACCGCGACCTTACGCTTGTGCTTCAGATCCTCGGCCAGGTAGACCGTGGCCATCCCTCCACTCCCCAACTCTTCCTCGATGGCGTAGCGGTCCGCGAGGGCGGCTTTGAGGCGGTCGAGGAGTATTGGCACCGTGTTTTGGCCCCGCTGGCGACGGTCCTACAATACGACCAGCGGCGCTACTCAGCCACGTCGAGGTGGCATGAGTGGTCTGAAGATTTTCTTAGGAACAACACGTTGGCTGCGGCGACGCCCGTCCGGGCGTGTCCACTCGGTCGCCAACCCACCACCCAATGACGTTCCCCTCTCAACAACGAGCCGCGCCGTCTGCTCAACGTGCTTTGTAGACAGTGATGTCAATTATCAGGGTGCCCAGCCTGTCAGGTCCGCAGTCAACAACAAACGAAGAGCCTCGCTCCCGAGACGTATGGGCCTGCGAAAACCAAGGTGCCATCAAACGGAGGCGAGACGCCACACCTGGGCCACCAGGAAACACACCACGAGCCCCAAGACGAGGGGGATCACCGTTGCCGCGGTGGTCCACTTCACGCTTCTCGTTTCCTTGTAGATCGTGTAGATCGTGGTGGAGCAGGGATTGTGGAGCAGGCTGAAGAGCATCAGGTTGACGCCGGTCAACAACGTCCATCCCCCGAGCAGTAACACCCCACCCATCTCGGAAGCCGAATCGAGTTCGAACATCACACCGGCACCCTCGCCGACACCCGCAGCGGGGAGCGTCAGGGCCGTCAGCATCAACACGGTGGGGATGACGATCTCGTTGGCCGGAATGGCCACGACGTAGGCCAGCAATATCACGCCGTTGAGTCCCAGGAGTATGCCGAAAGGATTCAGGAGTCCGATGGCGTGCTCGGCGATGCTCCCGCCGCCCACCTGAATGTTGGACATCAGCCAGATCACCGCACCCGCCGGGACGGCGAACAGCACGGCCCGCCACAGGATGATCATCGTGCGATCGATGAGGGACGTGTACAGCGTCTGGAGGATTCGGGGTGGTCGATACGGCGGCAGCTCGAGACTGAATGTCGTGGCCTCGCCCTCCAACACGGTGCGCGACAGAACCCACGACACGACGAACATCGCCACGATGCCCAGCACGGCGATGCCCACCACAGCCGTCGCCGCCACCAACCCGGCGAGCTGGGGGCGCACGAGGGCGCCGATGAAGATGGTGGCGATGAGGATCTGCGTCGGCCACCGGCCGTTGCAGAGCGAGAAGTTGTTCGTGATGATCGCAATGAGGCGCTCCCGCGGGCTGTCGATCACGCGAGTGGCCACAACCCCGGCGGCATTGCACCCGAACCCCATGCACATGGTGAGGGCCTGCTTGCCGTGCGCCCCGGCCTTCTGGAACAGCTTGTCCAAATTGAACGCAACGCGGGGGAGGTACCCGAAGTCCTCCAGCAGGGTGAACAGCGGGAAAAAGATCGCCATCGGTGGGAGCATCACGCTGATCACCCACGCCGTGGCGAGGTAAACGCCGTCGAGCAGGAAACCGTCGAGCCACCACGGCATCGCCACCGCCGCCGCGAACGCCTTCAACGCCGGATGAACGGTGTCGAGGAGGAGCGTGGCGATCATTTGCGACGGAACGTTCGCGCCGGCAATCGTCAGCCAAAACACCACCGCCAGAATGGCGAGCATCAGCGGGAACCCGAGCCAGCGGCTGGTGATCCACCGGTCGAGGGTG
>JBDHHA010000217.1:0-4972 GCA_039589615.1 Gemmatimonadota bacterium | reverse complement strand
ACGATGTCACGGTGGAGCCACGCATCACGGATCTGACCATCTCCACCGACGGCAAACACTACATCCGCGTAACGAGTTGGAACCAACAATCCGTGGGCCACTACGAACTAGGCGTGAGCGTGAACGCGGCGGAGGTGTTCCGCGTTGATGTGACACCGTCTACGGCACAGATCGTCCCGACGGGCCAGGTGCAACTCACAGGCCAAACGTTCGATCAGTTCGACGTGGAGCTGTTCGGCCGGGAGGCATTCTGGTCCAGCAGCAACGACGGCATCGCCACCGTGGACGCCACCGGCTTGGTGACCGGACAATCCCTCGGGACGGCGACGATCACCCTCGAGAGCGAAGGGATCCAGGGCACCGCCACCATCGACGTCACCAATATTCCGGCGGCGTATATCATCATCACGCCGACCAGCGGTCTCCTCCAGGTCGGCCAGCAAGTGCTGTGGAGCGCCGAGGCCTTCGACGCCGGCGACAACCTGATCCCCGGCAAGCCCCTCACCTGGTGGGGCTCCAACCCGGACGTGGCCGACGCCGACCTCGGGCTGGTGGAAGCCTTCGGCAACGGACAGTCGATCATCGTCGCCGAGGCGGACGGGGCGTACGGCTACGCCCTCATGACCGTCACCGACCCGAGTGCTGTGCCGGTGAATTACTGGAGTGACGGCGCGGCCAGCGGCACCATCGAGAACCTGCTGGGCATGTGGGGCGCCTACTCCGGCGCCGTGTGGGCAGTGGGAAACAACGGCACGATCCGCTTCAACAACGGCGGCGGTTGGACCGGACAGAATTCCGGCACGTCCGCCGCCCTCACCGGCGTGTGGGGCGTGGATGATTTCGAAGTGTGGACGGTGGGAAGCGGGGGTACGATCCTGGTCACGTACGATCAGGGAACAACCTGGCAAATCGAGCCGTCTCCCACGGGGGAGAACTTGTTGGGTATTTGGGGCTCTGCGCCGAACGACATTTATGCAGTTGGAGGTTCGGTCGGAGTTGCCGCAATGGCGCATTGGGACGGAGCCAACTGGAATCCGGTCACAGGCCTCCCAGTAGGCCAAGCCCTGAACGGGGTGTACGGCTTCGCAACGGACGACGTGTTCGCAGTGGGTGACAACGCCACGATCATTCGGTTCGATGGCACGTCGTGGAACACCATGAATCTCCCCGGAGCCCAATCGCTGTTCGCCGTATGGGGAACTTCGCCCAGCGATGTGTACGCCGTGGGAGCGGGTGGGACTATTCTCCATTACGACGGGAACGTGGGGCAGAACTGGGTTGCAGTGACCCCGACCGGCACCACGGAAGATCTTCTGGCCGTGTGGGGCACTAATACCGACGACGTTCTGGCCGCCGGCACGAACGGCGCCATCGTCCACTGGGATGGAGCTGTCTGGAGCGCTCAGGCCAGCGGGACGGGGAGTACCCTGCAGGCTATCTGGGGAAGTCCCAATCCCGGGGTCCTCGCCGTCGGAACTCTCGGCACGGTCCGATTGGGGAACCGTGGCGCCACGCTGGACATCGCGGCGAACCCACTCATCCTCCCGCCCGACGGCTTCAGCACGTCTACGATTACGGCCCAAGCGAAAGATGCCACTGGTGCGAACATCACGAGTGGCGGTGCCAACGTCACTCTATCCAGTGACGTGGGCACGGTGGGCTCGGTCACGGACAACACCGACGGCAGCTATACGGCAACGCTGACGGCGAGCACGATAGTCCAGACCGCCACCATCACCGGCACGCTCAACGGCCAAGCCGTCGCGGACGACGCCACCGTCAGGTTCACCTCGGCCGACGCGACCCAGAGCACGATCACCGGCGCGCCGACTTCGATCCCAGCGGACGGGGCCTCCACGTCGTTGATCACGGTCCAACTCGTTGACGGAGTGGGCACACCGCTCACGACCGGTGGCGATCTCGTCGAGCTGTTCACCGACTTGGGAACCCTTACCGCCGTGACCGACGTCGGCAACGGGACATACACCGCCACGCTCACCGCCGGAACCACAACCGGCTTTGCCACGATCTCGGGCACGATTTGGGGACAGCCGATGAACAACGGGATCGTGACGTTCCGTGGCACGGCACCGCCCGACCTGATCGGCTCGACGGCTGGAGGCGGTGGCACGAATCCCTCGGCTCTATACTCGATCGACCGCACCACCGGCGCCGCCACCCCCATCGGCATGACCGGGTTCAACCGCGTGGGAGCAATGGACCTGCATCCGTCAACGGGCGTGTTGTACGCCGCGGCGCAGCGGGCGTCCGACGCCACACCCGTCTTGATCGCCATCGATCAGACCACGGGTGTCGGCACCGAGATCGGCCCGACCGGTATCCTGGGTGCGATCTCGGATCTTTCGTTCCACTCGAGCGGAACGCTGTACGGGCACCTCGCCATAGGTGGTGGACACGCGCTCCACACATTCAATACCGGCACTGGTCTCGCCACGCTCATCGGGCTCACTGGCATTGCTGGTGGGGGGAGCGGGATGACGTTCAATGGAACCAATTCCCTGTACCTTGCGTCCAGCAACACGCTCTGGGCGTTGTCGACCGCGACCGGTACAGGGCCGGCACTCGGGACGTTGACCTTCTCTGACCCAGGCTGTACCAGAATCAAGGCCATCGATCTCGATCCTGCGACGGGCGTTTTCTATGCAGCACTCGAGTGCGGAGCCACGGATGCTCTCGGGATACTCGACCTCTTGGGACAAACCGTAACCTCCATTGGGGACGTCGTGGCCGAACTCGACGGACTCGTGGATCCCGCCACTTCGACCGCGCCCAGCTCCGGACCGGCCTCGGAGTTGACGTCTCAGATTACCACTCAAGCGACGAGGATCCTCCCGGACGGAAGCTCAACGACCGAGGTAGGGGTGTCGCTGTATGACGCCGTGGGCACGACGCTGGACGTGGGCGGCGACCACGTGGCGCTGTCCACCACCTTAGGGAGCTTGAGCGCTCTTACGGACAACGGCAACGGGCTCTACCTCGCCACGCTGACCAGCAGCACGACCCCTGGCACCGCCACTATCACCGGCACGGTGAACGGCGTGGCGATCTTGGACGATGCCACAGTCGCCGTCAGTTCCACGTGGCAGACAACCGGGAGCATGGCAGCGTCGCGGTGGGGCCACACGGCCACGCTGCTGGATGATGGAACCGTCCTCGTCATCGGGTCTTTTATCGCGGGCGCAGAAATCTACGATCCGGCGACGGGGACGTTCGGCGCCACCGTGGGAACCCCCGCCTTCACCCACGGCCAGAGCGTCACCGCCACGAAGCTGCTGGACGGGAGGGTGTTGATAGTGGGCGGGAACGCCGCGCCGACGTCGGCCGAGATCTACGATCCCGGCACGGGATTGTTCAGCGCCACGGGAAGTTCCAGTGTGGACCGTCGGTACCACACGGCCACACTGCTCACGAATGGGAAAGTCCTGGTCGCGGGAGGTCAGGACAACCAGCCCCAAACCCATGCGGTGGCCGAGATCTACGATCCCGGCACCGGCCTGTTCACCCTGACCGGGAGCCTCATCGACGATCGATCGAGCCCTGCGGCCACGCTGCTGGGGGACGGCCGGGTCCTGGTGGTCGGTGGCGTGCAGACGACCACACCGGGGTTCGGCATCTGTCTCAGCAAGGGGGAGATCTACGATCCCGGGACCGGTACGTTCAGCGCAGCGGCCGGCGACATGGTCAACGCCCGTTGCGACACCCACGCGGTGACGCTCACCTCGGGCGAGGTGCTCGTGATTGGCGACTCCCAATCGGCGGCGGAGCTGTTTGATCCCACCAGCAGCACGTTCAGCGCCACCGGAAGCATGTCGATTGGGCACTGGGCGGGTACGGCGACTCTGCTGCCCGACGGCAGGGTACTGGTGGCCGGCGGTCTCGAACCCGGTCCGGTGCCGATCACCGTGGCCGAGATCTACAACCCCGCCACAGGGAGCTTCAGCCCGACGGCAAGTGTCAACACGGGGCGTTATGATCACACGGCCACCCTACTCCCGGACGGACGGGTCTTGGTGACGGGGGGGTACGACGGGATAGTGGCACTGACGTCGGCGGAGCTTCATTAGGGAAACAACGACGCTGCGGTGAGAGGCGAGAACAGTGGGCGGCGCAAGCCGCCCCACTTCTCACCTCGCACTACTCACTTCACAGGTCCCACATCCGCCATGCGCCTCGCCCTCATCCAAAACCACTGCTCCCCCGACCGCGCCGAGAACCTGAGCCGCGCCCTCAACTCCATGGAAGCCGCCAAAGAGTCCGGCGCCGACATGGTGGTCTTCCCCGAACTGGCCATCGACCAGTTCTTTCCCCAGCACGAGGCGGCCAACGCCCGGGACATCGCCGAGCCCATTCCCGGCCCCAGCACGAAGGCCATTGCGGACCAAGCCAAGGCCCTCTCCCTGGTGACGGTGTTCAATCTCTACGAGGCCGGCGACTACGGACGGTTCTACGACAGCTCCCCGGTGTTCGAGGCGGACGGGCGCCTGCTGGGCGTCACCCGCATGATCCACATCACCGACTACGCCTGCTTCCACGAGCAGGCCTACTACGATCCCGGCGACCGGGGCGCCCGGGTGTACGACACGTCGGTGGGCCCGGTGGGCGTGGCCATCTGCTACGACCGCCACTACCCCGAGTACATGCGCGCCCTGGGCGTGGCCGGCGCGGAGTTAGTGGCCATCCCTCAGGCCGGCGCACTGGACGAGTGGCCCGACGGGCTCTTCGAGGCCGAGGTCCAGACGGCGGCGTTTCAGAACGGCTACTTCGCCGCCCTGTGCAACCGGGTGGGAAAAGAAGAACGACTCACCTTCGGCGGTGAGTCGTTCGTGGTGGATCCTTCGGGCCGGGTCGTCTCCCGGGGCGTGGAGCTGGACGACGACCTGGTGCTGGCCGATCTCGATCTATCCCTGTGCGCCACCTCCCACGCCCGCACCCTCTTCTGGCGCGACCGCCG
>JBDHHA010000216.1:0-4993 GCA_039589615.1 Gemmatimonadota bacterium | reverse complement strand
GCTGCCAGTGCCGGACATCTGGCTCCACACACTGCCATTCCATTGCAGCACGGTACCAGCAGTGCCGACCGCGTAAACATCGTTGGGCGCGAATCCCCAGAGGCCCCACATCCAGCTGGTGACTCCGGTGGTCTGGGTAGTCCAGGTGCTTCCATCGTAGCGCAGGATGGTGCCGCCCTGACCAGAAGCGAACACGTCCGTTGGCGATGACCCCCACACGTCATAGATGAAGTTCGACGTCGGGCTGGCCATAGCGCTCCATGAGTGCACTGGCGGTTCTCCGGGTACCGTCACCGTGAGCAGCGCGTATCCGATCAGGCCGTCTACCTCCGCAGATATGGTCGTCTGTCCGTCACGGACTGCCGTTGCCAATCCGGTTCCGCTTACGGTTCCCACTTGCGTGTGCGAACTCAGCCAGGTGGTTGGCGGGTTCGGGATCGGATTGCCGTTGGCGTCCAGCGCTGTGCGCGTGAACTGGGTGGTTGTGCCGACGAGCGACACGGCTGCACCGCTGGGCGAGACGGATACAGACACTGGGACCTGCTGCACCGTGATGGGCTGCACTGCCTGCGCGCCGCCGGGCGCATTGACCCAGATATTCGCGATGCCGTTGGACACTGCTGTCACCAATCCAGTGCCGTCCACCATTGCGACCGCTTCGTTGTCACTCGACCACTGGAACAAGACACCACTGATCGGGTTGTTGCCCGCATCCCGTGCCTCAGCCGTGAGCTGCACCTGCGCATCTATTGCATCCAAGGTTGTCACCGGTGCGGATATGGCCACGGACGCCCCGCGGTAGCCGCGGAACGTGCCGTCATCCCCAAATGCGTACATGTCCCCACCTGGGGAAGCCCAGACGTCAAACAGACGATTCGGTGAAGGGTCATCCGGGTCCTGCCACGTCAGCCCATTATAGCGCCACAGGGCGCCGTGCAAGCCGACCGCATAGAGGTCCGATGAACTCGCGCCGCCCAAACCTCGCAGCGAATCCGTTGCGGGCAGTGTGATGGCATTCCACGATCCGTCATACCGCACGGCGGCACCGTGGTCTCCGACAAAGAAGATGTCGGTCTGCCCCGAGCCCCAAATGCCTATTAACCGTTCAGCGGTTGGGACACCCGTTACGGTTGACCAGCTCGAGCCATCATAGTGGAAGACCGCGCCACCGGTGGGACCCGCAGCATAGATATCGTCGGCGGCGGTACCCCATACCCGTGATAGGCCAAGCGCGGTGGGAGAGGTCTGCGGCGTCCAGTTCGAGCCGTCGTAGTGTAGGATCGTGCCATTCAGGCCGACTGCATATACGTCATTGGGCGCGCTGCCCCACAACCCCGTGAGTGTCTCGCCGCTACCCGTGTTCATGCTGGTCCATTGGGCACCGTCCCAGTGGATCATGCTTCCGGTCATGCCGGACACGAATACGTCGTCCGAGGCGGTGCCCCACACTTCACGACAGCCAGGCATAGTGACGGTAAACGTTGTCCACCCGCTGCCATTCCAGTGCGACATCTCGTCTACGGCAGAGCAGACCCAGAGGTCACTCTCGCTGGTGCCCCAACCGTGGCTTCCGAAGGCCGCGAAGTTGGCCCAGACGTTCGCCGGAGTGGTTCCTGGAGTGGTCACAGTGACAACCGCGTAGCCGACGACTCCGGTGAACTCGGCGGCAACTAGTGCCTGACCGTTTGTGACGGCAGTAGCCAGTCCGGATGCGTCCACCGTAACGACGTTCGGGTTCAGGCTGGCCCAATTGAACGTCGCACCGGAGATCAGCGCACCAACCCTGTCGAACGCTTCCGCACTGAGCTGTTGATTCGAGCCGGCACCGGACAGGCTCGCGCCCGACGGACTCACGACCACCTGATCAGTGGGGCGTCCAACCTGAAGTGTGATGTTCTGTGCGTCGTAGAACGGAATGAGCGCGTTACCGCCGCCGATGTCGTCACCTGTTATCGTCTCGAACTCACCGGTCCGAGTGCCAGTGAAGGTGAGAATCTGGAACGTGTCGCCACCGACCGGCGTGAAGCCCTGGATGATCCCCAACTCTCCAGCCAACGTGATGTTGCCCGAGACGTTCAAGACGTCGTGTTCGGTAACCGGTGTGCGGCCGTTAAGCTCTATGTTGATTGCACCACTGATAATCGTGACGTCGCCCACGAACTCGAGGCTGCCGATCCCGTTGCCCGGGTTGATTACCCCGTTGAGTGAGTTGGTGAAGGTAGTGGTTGAGACATCGAATGTCCCGCTGCCCGTGAGAGTCCCGGTGCTCTCGAACGTCCCACCGGTCCGAGTGAAGGTGCGGCCATTGTTGAGAATGATGGTGCCGGGATTCCTCAAGGCACCCGGGTCGGTAACCGTCATGTCGGCGTCTGTGAGCACGAACGTGCCGGCATTGTGGATGGCGGGTCCCTGGACGGTGAACGTCCCGCCGGATGCCGCGTGTAATTCACCTGTGTTGTGCAGGGAATCCACTACCACCAGCCCACCTGCCGGTCCGTCGGAGTCGAACCACAGGTTGTGGACCAGGGTGCCACCTGTAACGGTGAGTCTGGGAGCTGTGCCAGCCGCTGTGCTGTACAGCTTGATCGTTCCGTCGTTTACCAAATCGCCTGTAACCGTCAATTCGGCACCGGGCTCTGCAATTTCTATCCACGAGTCCGCGTTGGTCGTGACGGCGCCGTTGATGCCGTTGCCGGCAGTGGCCGCATAGATATCTCCGCCGTTGGCGACAGGTGCTACAATGCTCGCCACGTCGAGTGTGACATCCCCGCCGTTGGTTACCTGATCGGCGGTGAGCTGGGTCGACAACAGGTCGATCGAGGCATTCGGACTCACGATCAACTCACCGGCGACTGTAACGGTGTTTGAGTTCCCCAGCGCACCAGATCCATCGACGTAAACGAACGCTCCGTTGGCAACCGTGTAGGCTTCTTGGAACAACGTCACTTCGTTAAGGAGGTCCAAGGTGCTGCCCGAATTGAGCAGCAAGGTGGCGCCGACCGCATTCGTGAACCCGTCACCGTAGCTCCCGAGAATCGCGCCGTTGCCGACGGTGATGGTGGCGTTGTTGGTGAAAGCGCCGTCGACCTCGAGGTCCGCGTTCTGGTTCACTACGATCAATCCATTGCCGTTGTTATTGATGGTACTCCCGTTCAGGAACAGGCTCTGTCCATCAGCCACGTTCACGAGGCCACCATTGTCGAAGTCGGCGTCGATCTGTGCGCTCCCGGGACCGTCGGTGAAGATGGTGGCGCCAGCGGCGTTGACCAGGGTTCCATTCGTGACAGTCAGGATGGGCACCGCGCCCAGGCTTTCCGTGCGGAATGAGATGCTACCGGCATTCGTGAAGCCGTTTGCCACCGTGAGGTCTGAAACATCCGATCCTACATCGATCAACGACGTCGTGCCGGTAACGATGTCTCCGGCGACGTTGACCGTGCCGAGCACTTGAAAGATCCCGGCGTTGGTCAACTCCGGCGTTCCACCGCCCGTGTACACGATGTCGGAGTTGTTGAGGAGCAGGAAGCCGCTGTTGGTGACTGCCCCTACGTCAAACGTGCTACCGTCGAGCGTGAGCTGTGCTGATGGGTTGATCGTGGCGTTCGCTGCGCTGAGCGAGCGGAAGAACCCAAATAGTTCCTGACCGCCGTTCGGCCCGCCCACCACGACGCCTTGAACCGAGGCGTCGACGTCCAGTGTTACGGTGTAACTGCCGTCGACATCGATGACTGCTACCTCGGAGGCGGTGGGAGCTGATCCAGTGCTCCACCTGGTGCCGTCGCTCCAGTTGCCGTCCACCGGATCGACCCAGCGAGCCACGTTGGTTGCGGTGGCAGTGAAGGTGACCGGCGAGCCGGTGAGTCCGGCCACTTCGGCCTGAGCATCGTAGGTTCCCACGCTTGAGCCAAGAGTGAACTCGGCGCGGGCGTAACCGCCGGCATCCGTCGCGTACACCACCGGTGATACCGACGCGCCTGCGGTGACGGCAGACCAGTTGACCGGTATGAAGGGAACTCCGTCCCCGTTCACGTCGGTCACGCGCACCACCAAGGACTCCGCAACCGCCGCGCTCGGTGCACCGAACTGCCCGTTGCCCGAAATCAGGTCGAGATTGGTGGGCGTACCCAGGTTCGATTGGTCGAGCACTACGATCGTGCCGGAACCCGAGACATTACCGGGGGCGACCGCACTGATCTGTACGGTGCCGTTCTCGATCGCGGTCACCAAGCCCAAGAGATCGACGCTCGCGACCGTGGGATCGCTGCTTCTCCAAGTGAACGGCACGCCAACCATTGGATTGCCTTGGTCGTCGAACGCTGTGGCGCCCATCTGGACCGTCTGGCCGATGGTCTCCAGTGAGTCGAGCGCTGGGGAAACCACTACCGACGCCACTGGCGGCGGTCCCGTGGTGCATCGCGAGCCATCGTTGTTGGGCCCGCGCTTCACGTCGATCGAGAGTTCGTAACTTCCTGCCGAACTGGAGGTGGCGCTGAATACAGTGATCAAGTACTCGCCGTCGGAGCCGACCTCGACCTCGACGTAGGAGTCGAGGTTGGCTGCGTCGATGTCGTCGTTCTCGGCGATTATGGTCGTCGCGGTCGGATCCCACACCTCGAGGTACGTGTCGAGCGGCGACGGTTCGGCTAGCCGCTGCGCGAAGGTCTCCACCACCAGCGTATCCAGTTCACACACGTCGGCGGAGAACCAATCCTCGTCGTCGACCGGGAGAATATTCAGATCGGAAACAGTGTACGGTCCCTGTCCGTCCATGAAGCCCTGATAAGCGGGGCTCGACGGGTCGGGGCCACTCACAACGTCTTCGATCACGTCGACCGAAGCCGACGCACTCGCGCCGCCTCCGCCCGCGACGTACGTGCTGTTCACAGCACGCGCACGCACGTAGTAGGTACCTGCCTGCACGACCGAAGCCACTGCGACCGTTCCAGTTATCTGGGCGGTCGCAATGAGCGGCGCGGTGAATCCCGCATCGTCG
>JBDHHA010000215.1:0-9192 GCA_039589615.1 Gemmatimonadota bacterium | reverse complement strand
AACGGGTTGTACGTGGGGACCGGGGTGGGCGTAATGCAGACGTCTGCACGCTGCACCACGGAGTCGATCGCGATCGAGGCGAACCCGGGCCCGGCGACGTTCGCCACAGCCAGGTCCCCACGGCAGCTGAGCGCGAGGTCGAGCACGATCGGCGCGCGCCGCACCTGCCACAACCAGCGCGTCGTCAGATTCGGCCGGATGGTCACGTCGGCCTCGACGTCGACGCCGATGCTGTCCTGCGCCAGCAGCTCGCCCCCCGGCGCCGCTTGAATCGGCGCACGGCGAACAGATCACCGCTCACCTTCGTCGAGCGGTACGCCAGGTCCTGCAGTCCCGGCATGAACGTCTTCTTGCGCTCGACGTCGAGCGTCCGGTTGGCGGCCGACCACACGCGTTCGGCTTGCCGCTCCCATGCGGTCGCTTGTTCTTCGGACAGCCCGAGCAAGTCGCGGTCAACCTGGGCGCTGACCCGCAGGCCCGTCCCCACGACGCTCGTGACCTTGGTGTTCGTGGCACCCCGGGCGATGCCGGAGTTCCGGTCGAGATCGCGTGTCCGTGCGCGGAGCTCCGGCAAATCAATGAGGCTGTCGGCGTCGGCGCTGCCGGTCCCCGGCTCCCAATTCCGGAGCGCCTCGCGTTCGGTGCGGGCCCCGACGTAGCCGCCCTGGAGATTCAGAGCAAACCGGGCGCGCATGCGCCGGAGGTAATGACGCGGAGAGACGTATTGGATCGCACGATCGAGGAGATTCGCTTTCGGCAGCTCGATCTTGACCGTCATCGCGGCACCACCCGGCGCGTGCGGATGCCGCCGCTGTTTCGTTCGAGTCGAGCAATCTTGGCCTGCAGACGGGCCTCGCGGGTATAGAGAGCAGGGAGGTCGAGGTTCGTGAAGGCATCGCCGTCGATGCTGTAGCTTTGCGCCCTCCCGCTCTCGATCTTCTCGATTGCGGTTTGGACGCGGGTGAGCTTGGTTTGCAGATCCGTCAGCGTCTCCGCCATGCACCCCCACATAGCAAAAGCCCCGCCTCGAGCGCCTTCTACCTTCCGCGCTCGGACGGGGCCTATGGTCCTGACTTCGGGCCTACGGTCCTATTGGTTTTCCCGACCTCGACGTCATCATCCAACTACTTCGTTCGATGCACATCCTAACACAACTCCGGTTGCGGAGTCAAGCTTTACGCGCGTAAAACGTAAGGAGGGCGGCAACCCCAGAGAAGGTTGCCGCCCTTGTGGTTCTGGGGAACCACTACGACTCAACGTAAAGTCACTCGTCACACCCCGGAGGCCCATTCGGATCGACAGTGATGTACTTCTGTGCGTATCCAGTGGCCTGAGGCGTGTTCGAATCCTTGACGCTTAAGTAGAGCCAACCTGAGCTGAACACAGAACCAGACACAGAACTACTGCTGCCACTCAAAACGCCTGACCAGGAGTAATTGGTATACGGCGGTATACCACCAGTTGGGGCCGCGTCCCACAGGCAGGAGGACATCGGACTGACCGTGCTGGGTCCGTCGATTGTTGCACTGACCGGTGGCCGCAGCGCTTTCATGGCGTCAACGCGGCCATATCCGAAGTACTGGTCGCGCCCGCCCGTTCCCAGATCTATGGACCATTTCTGCAAATGCGATCGCACATCCGACTGGTCCCACGAAGTCCATTTCGTCCACACCAACGCAGCGACACCAGACACGACGGGGGTTGCCATCGACGTACCACATTCGCTCTCGTAGCGTTGGTCCGACCACATGCTCCACGCCCAGAAAGGTGCTGACAGCTCCACCTCGGAACCGTGACGCGATCCAGTCGTGTGGTTCGATTGGATATCTCTGTCGCAACTGTACGGAGGCGTCGCAAATGCGTCATTCTCAAGCGTTCCGGACACTGCTATCACCATCGAGTACTTGCCGGGATATCCGACGCCAGGTCCTGGGCTGGTTGGAGTGTTTCCTGCCGCAGCCACCAGAAGACCACCGGCGTTGTATAGTGAAGCTAACTGGAGGGCCACCGCGTCGGAGTCGTCCGGCCCCGCGAAACTCATGTTCACAATCCTGCGTGGCGTTTCTCGATCCTCGATCCAGTCGAGCGCTGATGCAACCCCATCGAGATTGCATTGTCCGGCTGGGGTGCATACTCGCATGACGACAGACCAGGCGGAGGGTGCGATACCAATATACCCGTAACTATTGTCGACCGCGTTGGCAATTCCAAAAACATGACTGCCGTGTCCATACGTATCGGCGACCCCATCAAAACAATCATTGAAACCCTCGTTGTAGTATGTGCAAATGTACGGATCGGCGTCGCCAGTGGCGCTGTACCTATGTAGGGAATCAATGCCTGTGTCGATGACGTAGATCGTGGCGGATCCACCCTCGTTTTCAAGCTCCCAAGCATCGTCGGCATTGACCTTGAACACACCCCACGAGGTGTCTTGCGAGAACCGGTAGAAACTGGGATTGATCGCCACGGCATTGCTAGCTGAGGCCGCTGAACTGGAAGACAATACAGCGGTCCCTACGGGCTCGATAAAGTTGACAAGCGGATGCTCTCGGAGTTTCGGACCTAGTTCCGGCGGAATCTTGACAACCACGGTCGCCGTATTCCGAAACGTGCGCGTAATCTCGCCACCCATAGCTTGGATCACAGCTCGCCCGGCCATCGCCGTAGCCTTGTCGATTCCGGGAACGATGCCGCCGTTGTCTCTTGTACGGGAGGCGCCCGCCGGTTTGAGGCCGATCATTGCGGCACCGTCCTTGGCGGCGATGGCCTCGATCAGGGATTGGTCGTTGACCTCATGCGCTCTTGGCTCCGCGGGCACGTCAATTCGCAGCGACGGAATCCAATCGCGCATCTCAGGGAATTTGGGGAGGTCCTGGACGTTCACGGACAGAAGACGCCCCTCCTCCCCGGTGTCGTAGACTGGGTTTTCACAGGCTACAGTGGTCAGTAAGACCGCTAAGAAGAGAAGTGGAGTGAACCTCTTGGCTGGAGGAAGGAGAAATGATGATCGCATGTTGCCTCACTTTTTGGAGAAGTGCAATGACGACGGCGTTTTTGGAAAATCCCATCCGGTGATGTCGTCGCTGTGAGGCATCCTGCTTGTTCTTTGGTTAGCTGTAATGCGAACATCTTGCTGTCAACCGCACGGTGGTATGTCGCCCAGGCCCGCGCCAAAGCCCGTGCCTTGGGGTTGCTCGCACATGACGGAGCTTATCTCCAATACCTGTCCGTCGGGTTGTGTATATGTTGCGATTAGCGAATCTCCCGCGCCCGCCTGGATAATCCCGTCTCCCAAGACCGGTGTACCGAAACTGACGAGTGCGACCGCCGCCATTGTTTTCGGGAAGGTCGGGGTCCCCTGCCAGTCCGTAATAATGACAACTGACACGTCCGTGGAGGCCACGCCGGGCCACGAGCGGGCTCGCTTCATGGCCGGCTCCAGTTCCCCCTCAAGAATCCACATCGATCCCCGGGAACCGTCGTTGTCGACAGTGGCAAACCGTGCAGGAATCTCGTGAAGCCGTGGACGCAGGTCGTTGATGTGTCGGCCAGGGTCCATTTTCAGGTTGAATGTGGCGCAGGAATACGCATGTTCGACATCCCCACAAAACTCGGGCCGCAAAGCGATCTCTTCTATGTCGCCGCTGCCCGTCTGGAAATGAATTCGGACGCGTGCATTGTCCTGTGGACGAACATCCGCATTCGCCAATCCGGCTTGTAGTCTGATGGACCACTCACCCTGGAACCGGAACGGGAACTGGCGCATTTGCAGCTCTTTGAGTTCCGGACTGATGAATTCTGGTTCGACGAGTTGGTCGCACCCCAGGACAAGGAGTGCTGTGCCTACGATTAACGCCTTGTGCATAGTCGTCACCTCGTTTTGTGGGGAGGAGAGGAACTGGTGCGATCTGAGACGCACGGTGCGGTTCTCGGAGCACGCGTCGAGCTCTCCCCACCCAAATCCGATGCGTTCATCAGAGCGGAAGTTACTCTCTCTCAGGTTAAAGCCCCTTCATTGCCCAAATTTTAGGGTGGTGCAATCTGAAACACCGTGCGTCAGGCCGCTGAATCCGCGATGTGAAGATCGCCGGCGGTCAGCATCACAACGCCGCTGCACTCGCGGCATCGCCAGGTAAGCACGGGCTCGTCCGGCTTATACCCCGATCGCCCGATGGCGCTCCGAACAGTCCTGATCGGGATTCTCCGCCCCGAGCATTGGCACTGCCCGCTCACTGCCTGGGTCGGGGGGATACGCTGTCGATGGACCCGCGTCACCGTCGCACCCCGCGCGATCGCACCCGCCGGCGCCGGCCTCGCGGCATGGGCTTCCCGGCGTTCATCGCCTCGGCGATCTCCGCGAGCTGGTCGCGCACGGGCCCGAGAATCAGCAAAGCCGCCCAGGCATACACCCAGCAGTCGAGGGCTTCGACGTCGGTGTACCGCTGCACGTACTCGCGCTTGGGCCGCTTGTTCACGTATCGCGTCCGGACCACTTCACCGGTCAGCTGACGGAAGTACTCTTCGTCGACCCAGGGGAAGTGCGCATAGTTTTCGCCGATCTTCGTATTCCGGAGTCGCGCGTACAGCGTGTCCTTGAGGGCGATCGTGCCCAGCACGTATAGTGGCACCCTCGCCTTGTTCGTCGTGCTCGGCCGCGGCGGGACACCTTTCCGGCCGGCGTCCGATCCACCCCGGATGACGAACACGTTCTGTTTCCGGCGGGCCTTCCCATACCGGTAGACTTCGTCCGCGTGGTGGCCCCCGGAGTCAACGGCCATGCCCACAATCCGGAGCATGGCCCCGGAGGCGTGCTGCCAGTCTCGGGTTCGCACAAGATCCAACCGCTTCCAGACGTCCAGCTTCGACGGATCCCCAGGAAGGACCTCGTGCCGAACGAGCCACGATTCGTCGTTGGCGCCCCATCCCCATCGTTGGCGCCCCATCCCCACGTGCTGACCTCGAGCCGATCGCCCTGGACGTCGACGCCGGCAGTGAGGACCGCCACGCCGGCGGGCACTTCCCCCTCGTAGTTCTCACGCCGTACCGACCACCTCGCCGGCGAGGCCGCCCTCACGGCGCATGCGTTCCTCCTTCATGCGCTGCTCGTGCTTCCGTTCCCAGTCGCCGCCCGTCATCTCCGCGGTGAGTTCGCGGAGCGTCTTCACCCCGAGGTTCACTTGCTTTTCGCCGGCGTTGATCTCCCGCAGCGGATCGATCTGACCTTGTACGGGTCCGACCCAGTCCGCGCCCAGCCAGGCCCGACGAATGAGCGGATCGGCGAGGAACCCGGGGGCCTCCAGGATCTCACTGGCGATGGCTTCCTCGATGACCCACTCGTAGATCGGTTGGCAGAACTCGTCGGCGAACCACCGCCGTTCGGCGAGGAAGTGGCGCCAGGCCTCCAGGAGGGCGGCCCGCGCAGCGCTGTAGCTGGCCGTGAAGTGCTTGATCAGGAGTTCGAAGGGGATCTGGATCGCTGCACCGATTTGGCGAAGGATCGCCACGACGAACGGATCGAACTTGTCGTTCGGCCGTTTCGGGTCGGCGGTTTGGATCTCTTCGCCAGCCTGGAGTTCGTTGATCAGCCCGTAGCCGAGCGTGAGTTCGTCGTCCGCCTCCGTCTGTCCTTCGTGGGGCTGTCCGGTGAGGGCCGCCGGTTCCTGCCCCTCGGCCGCCTTGATGAAGACGGTGAACATGGCGGACACGACGGCTGCCATGAGCTCGGCTTCGCTGTACCGATCCAGCTGCTTGAGGGGCTCAATCACGGGGGCAAGGTCCGGCACGCCGCGGGTCTGCCCGGGCCGCTCGGCGTGGTGCACGTGCAGGACCATGGGGCTCCCGGTGTTGCCGAAGGCCGGGATGGGATCCCATTTGAACGCGCCGAACGCGCTCATATCCCCGGGATGCCGATTCATCACGTGGTACCGAATCGGCGCCCCGTCGTCGTCGAACTCGACGCCGCCGCGGAAACGGTCCGTATCCGGCACGTGATTGGGGTTGCACACGCGATCGGCTTCGACGAGCTGCACCTTGGTACCCAAGAGATCACTCCGGCGCCGCTTGAATCGACGAACGACGAACAGATCGCCGCTCATTTTCGTGGAGCGGTATGCCAAATCCTGCAGACCGGGCATGAACGTCTTCTTGCGCTCGATGTCGAGCGTCCGGTTGACGGCCGACCACACCCGTTCGGCTTGCCGCTCCCACGCTGTCGCTTGCTCCTCGGACAACCCGAGCAGATCGCGGTCGACCTGCGCGCTGATGCGCAGGCCGGTCCCAACGACGCTGGTGACCTTGGTGTTCGTGGCACCCCGGGCGATGCCGGAGTTTCGATCGAGATCGCGCGTCCGCGCGCGGAGCTCCGGCAAATCGATGAGGCTGTCGGCGTCGGCGCTGCCGGTGCCCGGCTCCCAATTCCGCAGGGCCTCACGCTCCGTGCGAGCCCCGACGTATCCGCCCTGCAGATTCAACGCGAACCGGGCCGACATACGCCGGAGGTAATGACGCGGTGAGACGTATTGAATCGCGCGATCGAGGAGATTCGCCTTCGGCATCTGGATCTTGACCGTCATCGCGGCACCACCCGGCGTGTGCGGATGCCGCCACCCTCGAGACGTGTGATCTTCGCTTGCAGACGGGCCTCGCGGGTGTAGAGGGTGGGGAGGTCGAGGTTGGTGAAGGCATCGCCGTCGATGCTGTAGCTTTGCGCCCTCCCGCTCTCGATCTTGTCGATTGCGGTTTGGACGCGGGTGAGCTTGGTCTGCAGGTCCGTCAGCGTCTCCGCCATGCACCCCCACATAGCAAAAGCCCCGCCTCGAGCGCCTTCTACCTTCCGCGCTCGGACGGGGCCTATGGTCCTGACTTCGGTCCTATGGCCCTATTGGTTTTCCCGACCTCTTACATCATCACCCAACTGCGTTCGATGCACATCCTAATACAACTCTGGCTGCGGAGTCAAGCTTTACGCACGTAAAACGTGTTTAGGGCGGCAACCAAAAGAGGTTGCCGCCCTAAAGCGACGGGATGCGTGTGATAAGACGGGCTTACAGCTGCACCATCCGAATGTCACCGTACGGTAATAGGATGTCGCTGTACGAATTCTTGGTCCGCTGGCCACTCTCGACCGCGTATCACAACATCCACCGTTCCCGGCCTATCGAGCACAAGGACCACGTCATGGTTCAAAATACGGAGCACCTGCGTGCACGCTCCCTGGGGTCCTGGGTCGGTAACACGGTCAAACGGTGAGATCTCCACGGCGAGCCCTGACCGGCTCACACGGGTTTCACCTTTGGTCACGCAACCACCACCATACGTCTTGACTCCGATAGTAACAGAGTCGCCTATCGCCGCGGACGCAGGTACGTCAATGCGAACAGAATCATCATAAAAAAGGATGATACCAGGTCGCAGACCGAGCCCGGCTGCCAAAACTCCAGACAATCCAACCACGTCACTGCTTTGACTGCTGCACGCGGCCAACAGTGCGATTGCTAGAAGGCATTTCTTCATCATAATCTCTCCTTGGCACCTAGCCCTCACATGACGGAGGTCCATTCCAGTCCGACTCAATCCACTTACTCGTGGATTTGGTCTGTTGTGGAGTACCAGAATCCTTGAAGGTTAAATTCAGATAACCAGAACTCCATACCTGGCCAGAGACGTAGTTGTTGGTTCCCGATAGAACACCTGACCACTGAAAGTTCTTGTATGGCGGTGTTCCTCCACTGGGGGCCGCATACCACGTGCAGCTGATCATTGGGCTGACCTCATCAGGTCCGTCGATGTATCCGTTGAGCGGTGGTACATAAACTACGCTATAAGTTCCGCCGAAGTCAGCCCGCAATTCTGCGTCCCAAGCACTGTGTGGGCTGAAGAACACCTCTATCGGATTCGAACCAGTTTCCCTTCCCCAGTGAATGCCTCTGGCCGTCACCACTCCCGAGTAGTTCGTGAAGACTGGTGATCCACTGTCGCCTACGTCGGCTACGTAGTCGGCAACAACTGAGCAAAGTCTCCAGATCCCATCGCTACCGAAGCGATTCTCACACATACGTCTGACTAGCCCGCCCGTATGGCCCGTGGTCCGGCCAACCTTGTAGACTAGCTGGTACTGTACCGGGTCAGCAGCAGCGTTGATCGCAACGCTGGTCGTGAAATCGCGGCTTCCGATGTTAGGCAAAGCGATGTAACCATGTCGATAGCTAGAAGTCGAATATCGGATTAGTGCGGCGTCCGAGAATCTACATTCGTAGTTCGGACAACGCGAATCCTGAGCATGGGTGAACGTCGGAGGATCGGCAGCCTCACGTCCAATAGGATGGGCAGCGTCCGGCTGACCAAAAAAGTCTCCGTGGACTCCGCCGTATTCGCTGGTGCAGTGTGAATTGGTTAAGAAATACCAATACCCGTCCTCTGGATGGTTGACGTTGTAGCCAAGAGTGCAATATCCTGCGTTGTATAACTGTACGCCCGCGACCACTGGACGCACATAGTTCCTCAAATCAATGGCGAGCGTCGCGGGCTGGATGCCAGACTTGATGTGGATCGCATCACGTGGCGCAGCGACGTGCCGCAGTGCGGTTTGGACCTTAGCCATTGTCTCTGAGTCCGTTACGCCGATCACGATGAGATTCTGCGATTCGTCGATGTCGCTAGAGGTCACTCCCTCAATTGAGAGGACCTTCTCTACGATCTCACCATACCACGTGTGGAGCTCGCGAAAATTGTATTTCGCCAAATGTGAAGTAGACTCATCAAGGTGCTGCTGACGCACTGCCATGCGTGCAGTGTTCCCCCGAGCCCGCGCCAAGAAATGCTCCCCTAACCGTGTTCGAGCCTGCTGCAAATTGCCTGTGCTTGTGAGCTCAATAACCAGTTGTTGATTCTCGTTAGGTTGATTCTCGTCAAAGTGAATGCCCGCGAACCCGGGGATTTCATCGGCAAGCTGCGCCATTCGGTCATCATAGGTCTGGTAGCCACTAGACACAACCGGTACCACACTGGGGAGCGTGCTCTGTCCCCCAATTCGTGAGACACTCAGGGGTGTAGAATCTGTGCCTCTTTCGGCGTTCGTTCGCGCCGGTACTGCCGTGGCGAGCGGTGCCCCAGCGCCGAGTGCGGCGCCACCTCGTTGTAATCGTCCAGCCACGGCTCAAGCTGACTGAGCACGCTTGCAGCCGTCGCGCA
>JBDHHA010000214.1:0-5088 GCA_039589615.1 Gemmatimonadota bacterium | reverse complement strand
TCGGGAACTGCTGCCGGGGCTTCCTCGCCACGTATTACCCCTATCAGAGCATCACCTACGCGACGTTCGTGAACGCCGCGGGGTCGTTCTTCGCGAACGGTGGCGCGGTGGCTGGCAGCGGCGGAGGCGCCGGGGTTGTCGGTGGCACCGGGACGGGGAGATACAACAACCGGACGGGCATGGCGGCCAACGACAAAGGCACCTGGCGCATCCGGGCGGGCAAGAACGCCTTCGGCGGCGCCATGGGGCTTCTGGGCAAGTACGGCGCCACCGCCAAGTACACCGATCCGGCTTTGCCGGGCAGCGTCTTCGCCGTAACTTCGAGTTGGGCCATGGTGCCGCCGCTCGGGCGCCCGTTCCAGGGCACCGTCCACCACTATGGCCCCAAGGGTACGACGTATTGGTGGAACCCGTACAGCAAGACGGACATGTGGTGGTTCTACAGCGACGGCACGAGCACGATCAACGCGATCGGCACGGGCACCCTGTGGACGACGGGACAGGTCGGCGCCTTCGTCAAGACGGGCGCCTACCACACGAGTCAGTGGCGCACGGGCTTCGACAGCCGCACGGCGGGCGGCAAGGGCAGCATCCAGCTGGTGACGCCGACGCTGACCCACTGGCTGAGCACCGGGTTCAACAGCCACACGGCGCAGATCGGCATGCTGAAGATCCAGGTGCCGGAGCCGGCTGCGGTGCTGCTGCTCGCGGTGGGCGCGGGTGTGCTCGTGGCGCTGCACCGGGTGAGCCGACGCCGGTGACGGCTGCGTTACCCACCCACCCGCCTGCGCGGCGTGCCGCTGGTTCTGTAGAGCGTTGAGGAACGTTGCTGGCGGCCGACCCTCCCTTTTGTCACACACAATGGGCGAGGCCGACTGTCCACGTCGGCGAGGGGGGGAGGGGGGCCCTTGCCCCCCCGGCCTGCACGAACGAGCTGGGCTAGAGCAGCCCGTCTCCGGCGTGGTCCGAGAAGGCGTCGCCGCGGCGCGGTGTCGCGCAAGACGCTCCGACGGGCAGGCGGGGCGGTGGAGCCCCTTTTGTTTTGCGGTGCATCCGGGGTAGGAGTCCCGAACGCGGCCCCCCGGTGGGGGTGTGCCCAATGCTCCTGCGGAGGTCTGGGCTGTCGAAGGCGTTGCGGCCTTCGGCGCCCAGGAGCCAGTTCCGGAGGGCGCGCAGAGGCTAGGTGGGGTGCGTGAGCGGCTGTTCAGTAAGCACGGGGTCGCCACTAAATTACTGCAACTGCAAGGCTATTCTCGCCGTACAGTCCGAGTACAGTCACACGACATGCCTCAGCCAGCGCATGCGTTGTCACCGGACCGTGTAGAGTTTCGTACAGTCTAAGTACAGTCTACGGGTTGAACAGTTGCGGATAGCAGTGGACGGGTGAACGACGTAACTCGTTGATCTCAAACACATGTGGATAACGGTGGATACCCAGATTCTGCCTCCGGAGCACGGGGTCGCAGGTTCGAATCCTGCCCGGGTCGCCAGTGAATCCGCGCGCCTGCGCGGTTGCCGCCGCGCCATGGGTTCCCGCTGGTTCCACTGGCGCCGCGGCGAGACGCAGGCGAGGCTCGCTGGCGCAGAAGGGCACCCGCTACTCGTCGAGCAGCTCCTGCCCCGTGACCAGTCGATAGGGCGGCTCGAAGTAGTCGCGAAGGTCGCCGACCGGCAGCATCGGCCAGGCTCGGACGGTGTACACGTCGCGGTAGGGCGGCTGAGACGAGATCAGCGTGCAGGGTCTGTAGTAATCCGATGCATGGGAATCATTGTATTCGAAGCGACCACTGGGTAGATACGGACCGACCATGAAATACGAGCGTACATCGACCCACTGCGATGGTTGCTCCAGATCGGCCATGTAGAGGGAGGTCCCGTGAAGAGGGTAATACCACTGGTCGTACTCGTTGGAGACGGCCGGCCAGAGTGAGGGGGTGGAATGATCGATGACCCACGCCTGACCGGCGCAGTCTTCACTCTCGAAGTTGAGCCGTAGGCCGGTGTTGTGGGGCACGAAGAGGCTGTCGCGCCGCACCTCAGCCAAAAAAGGAGGCAGTCCGTCGAGAGCGATCTGAACCTTCGTGGTGCGCGTCTGGGTGCTCGCGAACGTGAAGTGCTCGCTGTAGTGGTCGAGTCCCAGGACCGGCCCCAGAGTGCGGCCCGTCGCGTCCACCACCACGGCGGGCAGCGAGGCCACGAGCATCTCCAGGCGCTCGGTACGTGTCATCAGGGACTGCAGCGCCGGGGCGACGGCGCAGGTGACGGGAGGCACCGCGAGCAGGGCCACGACGGCGAGGAGTCGCGCGAGTCGGGAGCGAGGCATCAACACCGCATCGGGTCGCGGCGCCCGGTCCTTTAATGTCGTCTCGTGTCCTCTCCTGTGCGCTTCGAGTGGTCCGTCGGATTCTGAAGACGCGAGCGAACCCCAGCGCTCGCGGTCGTTTCGACCTAAGCCTTCGGAGCACGGGGTCGCAGCTTCGAACTCCTCCCGGGTCACCAGTGAATCCGCACGAGATTCAACAACTTATGCAACTTTGGCCACCGCGGCGCGCAGAAGAATTCGCCCCGAGTACAGTCGCAGCGTCGGCCCCAGCTCGCGAGGAGATGCTTCGCACCGGAGCTCGCCCGTGCATGGCCGCTGTCGAGGCCGGGGCAGATCGCGGGCCACCGCCGCACTGACCGCGTGTTGATGGTTCCGAAACCGGTGTTTATAATGGTGAACTTTACTCAACGCTCATCGCCAGTTTCCTGCCTCGTCCGATGTGTATAGACATCTCTCACCCGTCAGTGTAGACTGCTCTCCTTTCGTGAAGGAAGGCGGACCAATAGCCGGGGAAAGCGCTGGTAGTGTCCTGCCCAGCGGGACAAGAATTGGTGTAGATTGCTCTCAGCTGTCTGGTGTAGGCTGTTCTTTCCCGTTGACAGACTGCGGACCAATCGCTGGGAAGACGCCCCGGAAGCGCAGGCTTTCACGCTTCCGGGGCGTTCTCACAGGCCACATTCGAGGCCCTGACCGCGGCCTGCGGCGAATCGACTGGGCCGGTATGCAGCACAACCGTGACCTCGCCGCCCACCTCCCGGGCGTAGCACTTGGGAGCCGTGGGCTGGTCTAGGCGTCGGAACACCTGCACCTCGCCCTCCCAGACCGTCTCATGCTCGAAGGCCTCCACGACGCGCACGCCCTCGGCGGGCCCAGCGAGAGACGCGAGTGCGTCGTCGAACTCGGGGGTCGCGTGTCAGTAGTGGCGCTCGATCACCTCGACGCAGCTTCCGACCCAGGCCGTGCCCAGTGCCTCCGCCGCGCGCCCCTCGAGCGCCCGGCTCGGGACAATTTCCTCTCACGGGTAAAGACGTCGCGACGCCAACACGGGGAGTGATGGCTCGCCTCTGGCGCTGCGCGGTGTAGATCCCTTGGCGGACGCGCGAAGGGTCGGCAAAAAGGGAGCAATTGCTCCCTTATGCATCGGAGCGTAAAAAGATCAAGATATTGTTTATGCCCGTGTTAGGCTTCTTCAAAGAGGTTGCATCAGCCACACGCTACGCGCAGAGGGCGACTCGGGGAGGTAGACCGATGTTCCCACGCGCTCACTCCGTCGCTCCGATCCTGTGGTTAGCGTTCGCCATCGCCGCGCCGGTGGGCGCGGCGCCGGAGATGTTCGCCGCGTCGTTCATCTGGCACGCGTGGGGCAACGACATCTCGAGCGGCACGGCAGACCCGTACCTGGACAACTACTTCTCCGCGGCGCCACTGGGCTTTAACTGTGAGGACGCGGAGCCGTACACGACGAACGGTGCCCCAAACACCCGCTACTGCACCCCCAATAAGGTAATGCACGGTCACCCGGCGATCGGCAGAACTGCCACGCCCGGTGGTTGGGGGGGCAAGATGGCACCGGCGCGCAGCATCGGGAGCGGGACGCCGCCCAGGATCACCCTGCAGCAGTCGGACTTCACCATCGCGTTGTCCTCGTATACCACGGAGAAGACCTGGGGTGTGGGGAACTGCTGCCGGGGCTTTCTCGTCGATTACTCGTACATTCAGAGCATCACCTATGCGACGTTCGTGAACGCCGCGGGGTCGTTCTTCGCGAACGGCGGCGCGGTGGCTGCCGGCTACGCCAAGAACCTCGGCGGCAGCGGGACGGGGAGATACAACAACCGGACGGGCATGGGGGCCAACGACAGGGGCACCTGGCGCATCCGGGCGGGTGCGAACGCCTTCGGCGGCGTCATGGGGCTGCTGGGCAAGTACGGCGCCACCGGCAAGTACACCGACGAGGATTGGCCGGGCAGCATCTTCACCGGGGTCTCGAGTTGGGCCATGGTGCCGCCGCTCGGGCGCCTGTTCAGGAACACAGTATATAGATGTGGTACCAAAGGTATGACATATTGGTTTAATCCTTACAGCAAGACAAACATGTGGCCGTATGCGCTCGGCACGAACACGATCACCGCGATCGGCACGGGCACCCTGTGGACGACCGGGCAGGTGGGCGCCTTCGCCAAGACGGGCGCCTACGAGACGAGCCTCTGGCGCACGGGCTTCGACAACCGCACGGTGGGCGGCAAGGGCAGCATCCAGCTGGTGACACCGTCGCTGACCCACTGGCTGAGCCCCGGGTGGAACAAACACTCGGCGCAGACGGGCCTGCTGAGGATCCAGGTGCCGGAGCCGGGCGCGGTGCTGCTGCTGGCGGCGGGCGCGGCTGTGCTCGCGGTGCTGCACCGGGTGAGCCGGCCGGTGTGAGCAACGCGTGACCAGCTCGCCCGTCTGCGCGGCGTGTCGCTGGTTGCGTGGGAATCGCGCCCCATGAGCCGCATTCTCGGATGGAGTCGGCGCGTTCAGCCTTCCAGCGTCCAGCGGAAGTCCGCAGCCCGCTCCACCGGCGGTTGGGCTTTCCCTGAACAGTGGACACCCGGTTGAGGGTCTATCAGGTGACCATCCGTGCGTGCTCGGGGGATGGAGCGCGCCGCGCCCGGAGCCTCGGGAGGCAGATTATGCAGCTGCCCGGAAGCGCACAAGCAGCGCTCGAGAGGTGGCGGGAGCCCCGGAGGGATTCAATCTCACAACTGAAGGCTGTTGGATAT
>JBDHHA010000213.1:0-5090 GCA_039589615.1 Gemmatimonadota bacterium | reverse complement strand
TCACCCATCGGGTGAGCCATATCAACACCCCCAATCCGCCTATAAACTGATGATTCTCATACCAGAATCGGGGTGCGCTGTCGTCAAATCAAAAGGTCATCTGGGCAATGCGGGTTTAGACCCTCGAGCACAATACGGACTAAGAACTCTCCTCTATCCCGCCCCGTGTCAACCAGACACCCATCTGGTTGTCTATGTCAACTCATTTCTGTGGAATGAGCGCTCCAATACTCACTTATAGGTGTTAGGTGGCGCATAACCCGCCCTGCGCGTTCTGCCTTCCCCAGTACTCACACCAGTGCGATCCCGACCGCAATGCCCACTCCATAGAATTGGAGTTACCCCGTTTCCGTGGATACTTGAGCGTTGGGCCAGGGCCTTCCTGGCTTCTTCTTCGCTCGTTCATGAATGGGGGTTCGGGGGCAGAGCTCCCGAGTTCCTGTGACTCGCGCTCGAACGCATTCGGGGACTGGTAGCCCAGGGCCGAGTGTCGCCGATGCGGGTTGTACCAGCCCTCGATGAAATCGAAGACCGCCATGCGGGCCTCGGCCTGCGTGCGAAGCGCCTTGCGATCGAGCAGCTCGCACTCGAGCGTCGCTTGACAGCTATCGCAGATCGCGTTGTCGTAGCAGTCGGCCGGCCGGGTGAACGCATCGGTGGTCGTAACGCATGATCCGCCGGTCGGCGCCTACTCTTGGCCATCGCAACTCCTCAATCTCGAGATGTTGCGAGGACCCCTTGAATGTAAGCTGGCAGCCCTGGTCCGAGTGATGGCTGACATCGTCCGCTCCGCGTTGCCCGAAGCCATGTTGAGCGCATCGCACACACGGAGCGCCAGTGCCCCGGCCCTTCTTCTCGACCACGATCTTCCGTTGATCCTGAGTTTCCGTGATTTGTCGATGGATTAGATGCGTAAGTTGCCTCTCAGTTGCACTTCAGTTGCCGAGAAATTGCTTGCAATCTGCCCTTCGCGGATATGAAGATGCCGTCACACTCGAGCGTATCGAAATCAATCCGAGCGAAGGAGGCAGTCATGAGAACGTTCAGCCGAATGGTTCACCAGTGCGCCGCCGCTGCCGCGCCGTGTGGATGGGTTAGCGCGGCCGCAGTCCTGATCTTGACGTCGACGATGGGATGGAGTGCCCAGGCGCAGGTAGCGATCGACGGGCCGGTTGTCAGTGAACCGGTCGTGCCACACGAATTTACGGGTGATGTCAGAGATCTACCAAAAGTTCCTCTCGACGCACTCGAGGGCATCGAAGTCAATCCGAGAGGCGGGGAACCCATTGAGCCACGACCTGCAATCCCAACTCCTGATCCCTTGCTGCAGGAGCAACGTGAAGCAGCAGTCACACGTGCGCTGGATCAACTTTCCGACCCTATCTTGAACTTCGATGCTGAGAGAACGGGCTCCAACCCCCATGATCCGGTCGGCGATGTCGGACCGCACCACTACGTCGAGATGATCAACTCAATCTTCGCGATCTACGATATTCAGCGCTTGCTCGACGGCGATCTCAATGCCCGTGTCGCAGGACCGTCTCCTATCAATTCACTATGGACCGACGTTGGGATCAGCGGAACACCTTGCTCCGACAACAACCAGGGGGACCCGATCGTACTCTACGATCGTCTGGTTGATCGTTGGTTGCTCAGTCAGTTCGCCGACCCGAACCACCTTTGTATGGCCGTCTCTCAGACACCCGATCCCACAGGTGGCTATTACCTGTACGATTTCGATGTGAATGATTTCCCGGATTACTTCAAGCTCGGTGTATGGCCGGACGGCTATTACATGAGTTCCAACATTGGTGGTGGCGACACCCACGCGGCCGTATTTGAGCGCCTGAGCATGCTGAATGGCGCACCGGCCCGGCAAGCTGTATTCAACATCAGCGGGCTGCCCGGTCTGGGCTTCAACGTCATGCTGCCCAGCGACCTTGATGGCGCGACCCCGCCTCCGCCAGGCTCGCCCAATTTCTTCTACCGGCAGGCGGACGGAGACGTCTTCGGCGGAAACGACCGCGTTGAGATCTTCGAGTTCAGCGTGAACTGGGCAGATCCGCAGAACTTGTCGACCTTCGCAGGACCCACAAATATAAACCTGGCGGGCTTTGATTCTGATCTCTGCGGGTTCCTCAGTTTTCGCTGCGTTCCGCAACCCGATAACGCAACGCGGTGTCCGGATTGTACAAGGGGTAGAGGAGCCACCTGCATCGGTGGCTCCCTTGACGGCCAGACCTGCGAGATGCTCGATCCGATCAACGAGGTGCCGATGTGGCGCCTGCAATACCGGAACTTCGGTACACACGAGACGCTCGTCGGAAACTTCACGGTCGATGCGGACGGCAACGACGGCCACGGCATACGGTGGTTCGAGCTGCGCAAATCTCCCGGTGCGGGATGGGCATTGCATCAGGAGGGAACTTTCGCACCCCAACCACCGGACGCCACGTCGTTCGTCCACCGCTGGATGGGGAGTGTGGCAATGGACCAAGTGGGGAACATTGCCCTTGGTTACAGCGTGTCGAATGAAACCGATATCTTCCCCTCGATTCGCTACACCGGCCGGAGAGCAGTTGATGGGCTCAACTTCATGACTCAAGGCGAACGGACGATCATCGCCGGCGGGTCCCAGATCAGGAACTTCCGCTGGGGCGACTACACTTCCCTGAACGTCGACCCGGCGGACGACTGCACATTCTGGTACATCAACGATTACGTGACGAACGCGGGTCGTCGTCAGCCCAGGATCGCGGCTTTCCAATTCGATGACTGCTTTGTCCCAGTGATTCAGGTGCCCGGCAGCGTTGATTTCGCGGACACATGTGTCGGCGAAGCGGAATTCGCGACGCTCGAGGTGTGCAACACGGGCCACCAAGATCTCGAGGTGGACCCGATTACATCGTCCGATCCCCAGTTCGCAGTGACCGTTCCCAGCTCAGACTACCCTGTGGTGATCAGCCCGGACTTCTGTTTCCCGTTCGAGGTGACGTTCACGCCGGCGGGGCCAGGGCCTGCGTCGGCGAGGCTGACCATCCCGAGCAACGACCGAGCGAAGTCGTCGGTCGAGGTGACTGTCTCGGGGACTGGCGGAGAGGCGGACTTCAACCTGGCCATCGCCAACGCGGGCGAGTTCGGCGGGGTGTGTCTCGGCGAGCACGCCGATCTGGACCTGACGCTCTTCAACCAGGGCGCCTGCAACCTGACGATCGACAGCATCACGTCCAGCGACGCCCAGTTCGTCCTTCCGACCGCCACGCTGTTCCCGCTGGTGCTGAGCCCCGACGCGCAGTTCATCTTGCCCGTCCGCTTCGAGCCGACGGACCTCGGGGCGCAGAACGCCACGATCACGATCGACAGCGACGATCCGGATACGCCAGTGGAGGTCGTCGACGTCTCGGGCGACGTGTCCCCGGGCGACATCCGCGTGACGGGGAATACGGACTTCGGCGACGTGTGCGCCGAGGATCCGGCGGAAGAGACGGTGTCGGTCTGCAACGTGGGTCCGTGCAACCTGGAGGTGACCTCCGCCTCCGTGGACTGCCCGGATTTCACGCTGATCAACAACTCCTTCCCGGCCGCTGTGAGTTCCGATTTCTGCATCGATCTGGTGGTGGCCTTTACGCCGACCTCGGCGGGCCCGAAGAGCTGCACGCTCACCATCAACAGCGACGACCCCGACACCCCGGTGACGACGCTCGACCTCACCGCCAACACGCCGTTCGGTTCGATCGACGTGCCTCCGGACCAGGGCTTCCGGCCGACCGTGGTGCAGAGCGTCGACGTCTGCGAATCTGCGCAGCCCTTCCCCGTCTCGAACACCGGCCGGTGCAACCTCGACATCACGAACCTCTCGATCACAGCCAACGCGGCCGAGTACTCGCTCTCCGGCCGGCCGTCTCTCCCGATCATCCTCGAGCCCGGCCACGTGGCGGGCTCGGGAGATCTGAACACGGTCTTCGCGCCGAACATCATCGATCGCGACCGCGAGGGCACGGTGTCGGTGACGTACGTGCAAGACCCGATCACCGGAGCCACGGCGACCGAGGACCGGGCGCTGTGCGGTGAGGGGGTGTTCACCGGGGCCCGGGTGCTGGTGACCCACAACGGGACACCGCTTCCGGAGGTCAAGAGCATCCGGCTCCATCGCATCAACGCGAACCGCAACAAGAATCGGCTGGATACGGTGGACAATGCGCGGCGAGTCCCGCTGCAGACGGTGGCGCCAAACGCGCCGTGCGCTCCCTTCGTGTACCACCGGGAGTACGGCACGGTGGCGAACCCGGTTCAGTTGTTGCCGGGCTCGTACGAGGTTACGGTCCAGACCCGGATCGACGGCAGGATGACGAAGAGGACCGTCGGCTTTGACGTCAATAGCTGCGGCTTCAACCCGACTATCGTCGTCAACTTCTGACGACGCCCGCGGCGGGGGCGATCGCGACGCGCTCGCGATCGCCCCGCCGCAGCCGTCTGCGAGGCGCGCGGCGCTTCGCCGGGGTTTCCTGCTGTGCCTCGGGCTCGGGAGCTTCCTGCTGGCCACGCCCGCGGCGGCCCAGACCTGCCCGGGAACGGGGGACTGCTGCAGCGCCAACGGGACCCCGGGCTGCGAGGACGCCGCCTGCTGCGAACAGGTGTGCCTGCTCGACGGCTTCTGCTGCCTGAGTAGCTGGGACGCGAGCTGCGCCAGCCTGGCGCTCACCGTTTGCGGAGCGGAGGTCTGCGGTGGCTCGGTCTGCCCCGGCCCCGGCGACTGCTGCGCGGACAACGGCACCCCCGCCTGCGACGACTTCGACTGCTGCGAGCTCGTGTGCGCCCAGGACGGCTTCTGTTGCAGCACCAACTGGGATCAGAACTGCGCCGACCTCGCGCTTAGCCTGTGCAATGCGTCGAGCTGCAGCGGCGCCACCTGCGCCGGAATCGGCGACTGCTGCAGCGAGAACGGCTCGCCTTCTTGCGAGGACGAGTCGTGCTGTTCGCAGGTCTGCGCCCAGGACTCCTTCTGCTGCGACACCCTCTGGGACGACCAGTGTGTGACGCTGGCGGAGAGCCTGTGCGCCGCGATCTGCTCGGAGCCGAGTGTCCCGGCG
>JBDHHA010000212.1:0-5140 GCA_039589615.1 Gemmatimonadota bacterium | reverse complement strand
GAACGTGATGGTGTACGTTGCCTCACCGGCAGAGGTGTAGGTATCGCGTGCGAATGGCATGGGTTATTTCCTGGGGTCTTTACGCGGAAGGGAAAGGAGGTCAGCACTACCCTCGGAGAGAGCCTTGACGGCTGAGGGTAGCACGGTGAGGGGAGTGAGTCGTAGCACGGACTTGACGTCGTCGCCGGTCATGGGTTTACCACCAGGCTGAACCTGCTGGAGGACACGCTTGCCAACATCACCGACTCGATTGAGCAGGGAGATAGACGGCGTGGAGTCGAGCGAGAACAGCTGGCTGTCCAGGTTGCTATGGCGGGCGTTGAAGAAGCCGTCCTTGCCAAAGAGACCAAGGGCACTGTCGACGCCCATCGAAGGGATACCACCGAAGGTACTCCGGGCGACGCCCCACTTGGCCATGTTCTCGACCGTGAGCTGCTTCTTGAGCTTCGCAGGGTCGTTGCTAAACCTGGCATAGTTGATGCCAACCCCAACCGTTGACGCAATGAGCGACGACGTGAGGAAGTTCATCATGACCTGGTGGTCGCGGATAGCGGCACCACGGAGGAGATGGGTATTGTACGAGTGAACCGTGAACGAGAGGAACTGACCGAAGATTTTGCCCCACTGGGAGGACATCCAGGCGGGCGTCTTACCAACGGACACGTCGATGATGGTCCGGTCGGCCTCACGTAACAGGGCGCGCATGAACTGCGCGTGGCTGTCAGGGTCGGCCTGAGCCCACTGCTCCATGTCGGCGCGCCGGATGTTCCGGCCGTGGTTGCTCACTTCGACACCGTGCTTGTTCAGGTCGTCAAAGAGCTTCTTGAGGGACTTCTCGTCATAGCCCATCTGGGCCATGCGGTGCGACATCGAACGCGACATCTTGCCGCCCCGCATCATCACACGCTCAATCTCGCTGAGCACCAGGATGGGGACCTGGCGACGCTGCCACTCGGTGAGTCCCTGGAGGCCAGAGTACTTCGCGGTGATGTTCCGGCCGGCTTCGAGGGCCCGTTCGAGGCCGGTGTTGGCGTTCACGAAGTCGTCACGCACGGCGTCAAAGCGGACACCCCGGCGGGCTGAGGGACGGATAGCGGAGTCCATACCCAGGCCGGTGTATCCGATGACGTGGTCCACAAACTCGTTTTCCAGTCGACCGGTCTCGGCCAGGCGGCGCACACGCTTCAACTCCGGGAGGACCTGTAGCGTCTTGATGACGCCCAGCTTACCAACGACGGCGCCAAACTCTGCCAGCGAGGCAGTGCCAAACATCCAGCCGAAGGTCATGAAAGAGAAGTTACGCACGCCCTGGCCAACCCGTGGCCACAGGCCGTCGGGGGTGTGTCCCCCGCGCATAAGGCTCGCCTGCTCGCGCAGGACGTTCTCGAAGTCGTCGGCGAAGTTCTCACCGACCTCATCACCAGCCAGCTTCACCTGGTCGCGGATTCGCTTGATGCCGGCCTCGGTGGCGGGCACCCCAAGTCCCTCGCGGAAGGCTACATCGGCGCCAACACGGCGCGCGTACTGCGGGAGAATCTTGCGTATGTCGTTCTCCAGGAGGTCCTCGATGGTCAGGCCACCCCTGGAGGTAGCGATACCCGCGGTCTCGTCAAGCTGCACCCGACGCTTACCGGGAGCAATCTTGCCTTCGCCGATGGAGGTGTTCTTCAGCTGGAGCTTCATCGCGTCGATGTCAGCCCTGGGGATGTCCATGTCAGTCAGAATCTCGTCGAGCTTCGCCACGTTGTCCAGGCGTAAGCCCACTGCGGTGTCGGTGTCGACGCCGTCAGCGCGGTTGCGGATGCGGGTGAAGAAGCCGTCAGCTAGGCGCTTGAGGAGTTTCTCCTCCATCTTAACGCCCGCCTTTGCGAGCCCACTGCGCAGCGCAGCTGTCAGGAGCTTCCGCACGTTCTTCTCACCGTGGTCTGCCACAGCCTTGGTAATCTTCTCGCCATTCCAGATACGGCTCAAGTACACGTCCGAGTCCTTGACGTCCTCGGAGAATGTGCCGGCACGCTTGCCCATGGCCAGGGCACGGGTGTACCCCTCGCGGGCTTTGAGAACCATGCGGTTCACTTCGGGGTTGGAAGAGCCGCCGCGGCGCATTGCGGTGCCTACGGCGTCAGAGAATTCGTCGATGGCGTCGGCATTGTATCGTCGGCCGGCGGCGCGCGCCCACGCTTTGGCTGCGGGTTCGAACTCCATCATCGCGTCCGTGAGGATGATGGCTTCGTTCATCTGCTGGTCGACCTGCGTGATACGTCCGTTGGCCTGGTAGTTGCCCACGTCGTCCAGCATGGTACGCTGGGTGATGGCGCGTATCAGGGGGCTCTTGGAACGGAGTCCACGGTCTTGGATAGTCGCGAGTCCGGGGATGGCCCGGAGGAGACCAATGGGGCCAGCTGCTCGGGGCACGATGCCACCCTCAGAAGCTACCTCCTCGGCAATGGCTTCGAGGTTCGCCACGCGAGACTCGGCCTCGGCGGCAGCTTCCACAGGCTCGTCAACGGCGCCTTCAAGGCGGGCGGAGACACCACCAGCGAAGTCCTGTGCTAGTTCCTCGGCATCCTGGCGGCCCATAGCGGCCACCTGGCCTGTGCTGGGCTCGGCGACGGTCTTGGTGACGGCTCGGGGCGCTTCGTTGCCGTAGGCGGCGCCCTCTCGGGTTATCCGACTGACGGCGTCAGACGCGTCGTCGAATACACCAGGCAGGCCCCCGGTCAGCTTGCCGATGATGGCACCACCGATGACGCCCACGGCACCGGCAATGGCGACGTCAGACTCGTCCTGGGTTGGGGAGTTCAGGCTGAGCATGGTCTGCTCAGCGACCGTCAGGGCACCAACCCCAAGGGCCGTGGCGCGCACGCCGCGCAGTGCGGTGAGGGCCTGGCCACCCATGATGGCCGTGGGGTCGAGGACGATGGAGGAGCCCAAGGTCAGCGCACGCTGTCCGAGGGTGGCGTCGGCAAGGACCTTCTGGTTCTCCACGGAGCCCAAGAACTTGCGCGCCAGGGCATTGGCATGCTCCTCGGAGCGCGCTTCGGTGACGTAGTCGAGGAACTGCTCGCGGAGGTGTGCAGGTGGGGCCCACTTCTGTACGAAGGGTTCGTAGTCATGCTCTCCCCAGCGGAAGTTGGGGTCGATGGGGCCGACCTCACGCTCGTGGAGCATGTTAACGATAGCCACCGGGATGGAGTTCTCGGTGAACTCGGCGGCTACGACGTCCTCTATGGCGGGCGTCTCGACGTTGCCTGCAATCTCCCGTGCGGCCTCGATGTTCGGGGAGGTGATGCGTTCGGGCGCCGCGATGGGCTCCTCGGTATCCATAGAGCCTGGTACGACCGGTGCATGCTCTATGCCCTCGGGGAGTTCCTCTCCCAAGGCATCATCAGCGGGCGTATCGAAGATTCCCATGGGGACTCCTTATGTGCGATTCCTTCGGAGGAAGATGGGCGGCTTGGCCCTCTTGCGGTCACTCTCGACCTGGGACTTTCGCACTTCTTCTTCCGCCTCGAACCGTAGAAACTTGTGGGCTTGGTTCGCCCAAGTGGACAGCGGGACAACTCCGAGGACGATACCCTCGGGCGTCTCGATGAGGGCCATGCCGTCGCGCAGCGGGCGCACGATAGCCTGGAACTCGTCATCACGCTCGATGAGATTGCCGGTGTCGCCAGTGCGACGCTCCAGCCAGGGCTTCAAGAACTGCTCCCGCGTGTATTCGCGGACGTTGTCCAGGGCCCACAAGGGGTTGTTGGCATCCGAGGGCATGGGCGTGTCATTCTCGTCCCGGAAGGTTTCGAGCTTCTCCAGGCGGATGGCTTCCAGTGTGGCGGTGGCAGCGGTCTGCCCAGTGCCGGCCAAGAAGTTGGCGCGCTCCATGATACGGGCTCGCATTGCTGCGTCCCCAGCGACGTCCTCTACTTCAAGGATGCCGTCGAATGTGCGGTCTTTAACGGTGGCCAGGATGGCCTGCTTGCCGGCGTCGTAGTTCTCGAAGCCGCGGTTGGTCAGTTCCTTGGCGGTACCAGGGTCGACGTTGGCAGCCATGGTCTGCCAGAACTGAACCGCGGTGCGCTCGGAGGCTGTGCCCCACTTGGCGGCCAGCATGGGGTTCTCTTGGCGCAGCGTCTCGTAGTAGGCGGCGCCCGACTCAAAGTCGCCGGCTCGGACCTTGGAACTGTACTCCCGGTTAAGCCACTCGACGGCGGTGCCGTGCTTCTGCGCCATTATTTCGGCGGTCTCCAGGCGGGCCTGAGGCGGCTCAAGACCGGACTCCTCGCCCTCCTGGACCATGCGGCGCGTGGCAGCTTCGAGTTTGCCGGCGTCGGTAAGAATCTCGGTCAGGTCCTCGGGGGTGGCCCCGGTGACTGAGGGGGCGGACAGGTGTCCCGCGTCTTGAAGCTCAGCCTGGTCCGCCAGGATGGTCTTCTCGCGGTTGTCCAGGATGGTGCCAGCCTGGCCAGTCGTGAGGTCACCATTGGCCTCCATGGCTATGACGGTGTCCTCCTGGGGGAGGGTCTCCATGTCCTGGGCTGCGCGTATCATCCGCTTGGCGGTGCGCAGCTGCTCCAAGGACTGCTTGGTTGACGTCTCCCTGGTGGCGGTCTCCCACGCTGCACGCAGCTTGGGGCCCACCGTGGGGTTGGTCCACAGGCTCGGGCCCTTCTCGCCGTTGAACGGGGTCTGGACAGCGTCCAGCCACGCCTGCGTGGGGCCGTTCTCCTTCAGGTACGACATCCACTCGTTGGTCTCCCACAGGTTGTGGACCTTGGCGTCGTAGCCGGGGAGGTTCTTGGTATCTGCGCGCTCGTCGGCGAAGCGCGCATGGACGTCGGCGTAGTTGTCTTCCTTGGCGTTCGCCAAGTTCTGCACGGTGACGTTCTCACGGCCGACCTGGAGGGCCTCGATGCGCGCGGACTCGATGCGACGGTCGCTTTCTTTGTCAAGCATGTCCGGCAGACGCGTCTTGACTACACTCAGGAAGTTGGCAGCGGTGTCGTCATCCATGTCCTCGACGACGGCCAGGGCCTTGTGGGCGGCGGCAGTCGGGTCGTAGTCAGGGTTGTTCTCGTTCTCCGAGAACTCTGCGGCGAGCGCACCCATGGCGTCGACGCCCCTACGCTGGCCGGCGGCACCACGG
>JBDHHA010000211.1:0-5159 GCA_039589615.1 Gemmatimonadota bacterium | reverse complement strand
GTAGGCCATGTGCTGGGTGTCGGTGGCGAGCCCGAGGGCCACGATGCCGAAGTCACAGTGGAGGACATCCCCTCGCTGAATGACATTGGATTCGACGTTTCCACCGCGCCGTTGAATATCAATTGAGGGGTGAAACCAGCTGCCCATCCCCAGGTCGTTCACCCGCTGCCGCATCCACCACGCAACGTCGGCCGTGGTCGTGACACCGGGTGTAATGACTTGGGTGGAGAACGCAGTGGTGATGATGTCGTGCACCACGACCTGCATCCGCCGGTACACCTGCGTCATGGTCGGCGTGCGCAGGGCCAGGTAGTCGATGGCGAGCCTGGGCTTCCGCACCACCCGGGACACCAGGTCGGCACCGAGGGCCTCCTGCATCTGCTCCCATTCGCCGGCGCTCAACCCGTCGGCGAAGGCGTGCTCGTGGGCGATGTTCACCGCGATGCGTCGAGGGTTTCGTTCACGGATCACGCGGGCCAGGAGGTCCCACTGGGCGCGACCCCACAGTTCCCGCGGACGGCCGTCGGGTGCGGCCTCGGTGTCCCGCACCGCCTCGTACAGACCGCCTTGGGACGATCCGCCGAGGGCGAGGCGCTCGACGCCTGCATCCGGTCCCCGGTCGAAAAAGACATAGATCGTGCGGCGGCGGGCGGCGAGCGTCGTGGGAGACACCAGGGCGCGAAACACCGGATCCTCGTTGTACTCCCGCATGGGGATCACCCACATGTCCACGCCGTGGTCCCGCATGACCTTCGGGAGGTTCACCTCGAGCCGCTCGCGCAACCAGGCCTGCCGAATGTCAGCTTGCTCGCGCAGCGTGCCGAACGGTCTCGCGGCGTCGAACTGTTGGGCGGCGACGCTGACGGGCAAGCTGCAAGCGGCAAGAATGACGAATGCTTTACGAAGGTGTAGCATGCGCTGAATCTCCTGTGGAGTGGTGGCAGTCACCAAATGATGTCGTGTGTGGCCCGTTTGTGCCACGCGCGATTGTGGGGCGGGTTTTATCTTAACGTTTCGTGTATCTCGGTTTGCAGATGTCACCAGGTGAATGTCCATGATCACTGACGGGTATCCGCTAGAACCGTCGCCGCAGGCAATGCGTGAGATGGTCGATCGGGCAATGGAACGCATCGTCGACCATCTGGACTCCCTGCCGAGGCAACCCGCGGCGAACGTGGAAGACGGCCAAACAGCCGCTCGGGCACTGGCGGAAGCTCTCCCGGAGCAGGGAGCCCCGCTGGACGAATTGCTGGAGCTGCTGTTCGAGCGGGCCATTCCCGTGTCGTTCAACACGGCAGGCCCCGGCTACCTCGCCTATATCCCCGGTGGGGGTGTGTTCCCATCGGCCGTTGCGGACTTGATTGCGAACGCCGTGAATCGGTACGTCGGGGTGTGGCTGGCGTCCCCCGGTTTGGTGCAGCTCGAGATGAACGTCGTCCGATGGTTCTGCGACATCGTCGGGTACCCGGCCACCGCCGGCGGCATTCTCACCAGCGGTGGATCGCTGGCCAACTTCACCGCCATGGTGACGGCGCGGCGGGAGCGTCTCCCCGAGGACTTCCTGTCGGGCACCATCTACACGTCCGACCAGACGCATCACTCGGTGCGCAAGGCCGCGGTCCTGGCCGGTTTCCCCTCCGACAACGTCCGGGAGATTCCCACGGACGACCGCTACGAGATGCGGCTCGACGCCCTGGCGCGCCGCGTCACCGAGGATCGGGAGACCGGTCTCGAGCCGTTCATGGTGGTGGCCAGCGCCGGAACCACCAACACCGGTGCCGTGGACGACCTGAACGGCGTGGCCGATGTGGCGGCACGTGAACGGCTCTGGATGCACGTCGATGCCGCGTACGGTGGGTTCTTCATGTTGACCGAGCGCGGACGCCACGTGTTGCATGGCATGGGGCGAGCCGACTCCGTGGTGCTCGATCCGCACAAGGGGCTGTTCCTCCCCTACGGCAATGGATCGCTGCTGGTACGGGATGCGGGGGCGCTGCAACGGGCCCACTCCATGTTTGCCGACTACATGCCGGCGATGCAGGAGGATCCGGATTTTGTCGATTTCTGCGAGATCTCCCCCGAGTTGTCCCGGGATTACCGCGGGCTCCGCGCCTGGCTGCCCATCAAGTTGTTTGGCATCGACGCGTTTCGGCAAAGCCTGGACGAGAAGCTCGATCTCACCCGCTGGGCCACCGACGAGTTGCGCACCATTCGGTACATGGAGATCCTCGCCGAGCCCAGCCTCTCCCTCACCGCCTTCCGCCTCGCTCCCCCGGGGCGATCCGCGGACGCCCTGAACGCGCTGAACAGAGCACTGATGGACCGCGTCAACGACCGGAAGAATGTCTACCTCACGGGCACCATGCTACGGGACCGTTTCGCCCTCCGGATCTGCGTCCTCTCGTTCCGCACGCACCGGGATCGCATGGAGCAGTGCCTCGCCGACATCCGTGCGGCGGTGGAGGAGGTGGGCTGAGAGGGATCTCCTGGCAGTGCTCACCGTGGTTTTCTGTCATACTGGCGCATTTCTTCTTGGACGCGTTCTGAGTTCTGCCAATCCGGCGCATTTCAGTTGGCACTTCAGTTGCATTGGGACACAGCGAGCTTCGGTGGCGAGTCCGCCGCCGGTGAACGTCATAAATGAGCAACTGGAGGTCAAACATGTTCCCCGTAGTAAAGCGCAACAGAATAAGCCCCGTTGGGTGGGATGTGTTCAATGTCGGTCGTGAGTTCGACCGTCTATTCGGTCCCGCGTCCAACGGCCCGTCGTTGTCCGGGTGGTCGCCCGCGGTGGACGTTCGGGAGAGCGACGAGGAGTTCCTCGTGAGTGCCGAATTGCCCGGTCTGACCAAAGACGACGTGGAGGTCACCGTGGAGAACGGCGTCCTGTCGTTCAGTGGCGAGAAGAAGGAAGGCCTCGAGGAGAGCGGAACCGCTTCCGGGCGCCGCATTCTGGAGCGCCGCTACGGGCGGTTCCAGCGGAGCTTCAGCCTGCCCCGCGGCATCGACGCCGAGAAGGTGGAGGCCAAGTTCTCCGATGGGGTATTGAAGGTCACGCTGCCCAAGACCCAGGCCGCAAAACCCCGTCAGGTCAAGATCAGTTCCTGACAGTGGGCGGCAAAGACCCCCTGGGACACGAAAACCCGGCCAATGGCCGGGTTTTTTTGTGGGGGCGCGTCGGCGTTTGAATCATTCATGAAGAAGGACTAACGGGTGATTCTATTGCACGTAACACACCCCCGTTTAGGTGTGCTATCCTGGTTCGGCCACCCACCTTATTTTCCGGATCACCTGCTTTGACCGGACCCACCTGCGTGGTCCCGGCCCTCACGCGTCGATACGAGACGAGGAGCTATAAAATGTTAGAGAGAAACAAAGGCTTTGATATCGCCACCAAGATCGGGGGCATCGAGACGGTCCAGGCGGCGAACGAGCTCTTCCAAAAGCGCATGGACTCCGAGCACCTCGGCCGGCTCGAGAAGATCAAGAACGGTGAGGTCCTCATCAAGACCGCCAACGCGATCTCAATCTGCGACCCCGAGAAGATCTTCGTCTTCACCGGCTCGAAAGAGGACGAGGCCTTCATCCGCCAGCTGGCGCTCGACCAGGGTGAAGAGAAGAAGCTGCCGATGAAGGATCACACGATCCACTACGACCTCAAGGAGGAACAGGGCCGCATCATCGATCGCACCTTCTACATCGTCAACGAGGGCGAAACAACCAGCTCGCTGGGCCTGAAGGTGCTACGCGACGAGGGGCTGGAGCTGGTGCAGAACAACATGGCCGGCATCATGAAGGGCCGCACGATGATCATCGGGTTCTACATCCGCGGCCCGGCGGGTGCGCCCGTGTCCAACCCGGCGCTGGAGATCACCAGCTCGGCGTACGTGGTGCACAGCGCGAACATCCTCTACCGCAACGCCTATGACGTCTTCGACCGCGAGGTCGAGAATTGCGGCCACTTCTTCGCCAACATTCACAGCGAGGGCAAGAACCGGCCCGAGGACCTGCCGAACGCCCGCGTGTTGATGGACCGGAGTTGGTGGACCACCTACAGCATGTTCTGCACTTACGCCGGCAACACGCTCCTCATGAAGAAGGGCAACCACCGGTTCGCGGTGGACAAGGCCGTGTACGAGGGTAAGGACGAACAGCTCTCCGAGCACATGTTCATCACCGGCATCAACGGTCCCGGTGGCCGCACCACCTGGTGTGCCGGGGCGGCGCCCAGCGGATGCGGCAAGACCACGACCGCCATGGCCGGCAACGAGTTCGTCGGTGACGACCTGGCACAAATGTGGATCGCCGATGACGGCACCATCCGCTCGATCAACCCCGAGTGCGGCATTTTTGGCATCGTCCAGGATGTCAATAACGAGGGTGACCCGCAGCTCATGGACCTCCTGCGCAATGAGAAGACCGAGGTGATCTGGTCGAACGTTCTCATCGACGACAACGGCGTGCCCCACTGGGTCGGGAGCGGGGAGGAGGCCCCGAAGAAGGGCGTCAACTTCCAGGGTGAGTGGGAGGAGGGCAAGGTCGACGACAAAGGCAAGCCGGTGCCCATCTCGCACCCCAATGCCCGCTGCACCCTGTCGGCCAGCGCCCTCGCCACCTACTCGACGGAGACCGAGAACCCGGCCGGCGTCGTCACGCGCATGTTCACGTACAGCGGCCGCGACGCGGACACCATGCCGCCTGTGTGGGTCGCCAAGACCTCGGACGAGGGTGTGGTCATCGGCGCGTGTATCGTGTCGGCCGCCACGGCCACCGAAGTCGGGGCCACTGGCGTGAAGCGCGCCCCCTGGGCCAACGCGCCGTTCACCCCGGGGCCGCTGGGCGACTACATGGCCGCCCAGTTCAAGTTCTTCGGCAATTCGAAGATCGCCGGCGAACACAAGCCGGTCCTGGCGGGCCTCAACTACTTCCTGACACACGAGGCACGGGGGGGTACGGGCAAGCAGCTGCTTGGTGAGAAGAGGGACGTCAAGGTCTGGCTCGGCTGGCTCGAGCGCAGGACCCACAACGAGGTCGACGCCATCGAAACGCCCATCGGCTACCTGCCGCTGTATGACGACCTCAAGCGGCTCTTCAGCGAGATCATCCAGAAGGAGTATCCGAAGGACCTCTACGACAAGCAGTTCTCGCTCTACATCGAT
>JBDHHA010000210.1:0-5422 GCA_039589615.1 Gemmatimonadota bacterium | reverse complement strand
TCACCACGCTGGCGTCGGGATACACGCTCCTGGTCCGGTCAATGATGGCCTGGAGGTTCGACCGCATCGCCTCGACGTCCAGCCCCCGAAGACCGTCGTTGGCCCCGAGCTCCAACACCAGCACACCCACGGGTCGGCGGAGCAGCCAATCGATGCGGCGAAGTCCGCCGGCGGAGGTTTCACCGGGGCAAACCGAGCCCGGCCGTGAGACTGGTGCCGAGGAACACGATGGCGGGCGCGTCGGAGGGGTTCGCGGCCGGTCGCGAACTCTCCGAGGCAGCCTGGCGTTCCGCGCCTGGACGCTCTCCCGCCCCGCACGCGACGGCGAGTACAAGGAGACCGCTTGCGACTATCTTTCGAGGCACCATGATCGAAGCCATTGGACTTGGACAAACCTATTCGAGCGGTGGGCAACCCCTCACCGTTCTAAAAGATATCAATCTCGCCGTCGAAGCCGGCGGGTTCCTCGCCATCGTGGGGCCGTCCGGCAGCGGGAAAACTACCCTGCTCGGTCTGCTCGCGGGATTGGACGAGGCCAGCAGCGGCACCGTGTCCGTCGACGGCGTGAATCTGGCTGGTTTAACGGAAGACGAGCGCTCGGAGTTTCGTGCGCAAAACGTGGGCTTCGTATTCCAGACCTTCCAGCTGATTCCCACGTTGACCGCACGTGAGAACGTGCTGGTCCCGTTGGAGCTCCTCGGGGTGAACGGCCACCATCTCGAGGAGCGGATGGTTGAGCTCCTCAGCCGGGTCGGCCTAGCCGACAGGCTCGATCACTACCCCGCACAACTCTCCGGCGGCGAGCAACAGCGGGTCGCTCTCGCTCGCGCTTTCGCCAACCGCCCCAAGATCCTCTTCGCGGACGAGCCCACCGGCAATCTCGACGCCGACACCGGTCACAAGATCATCGACCTCATGGTGGGGTTGAACCGGGATTTTGAAACCACGCTCGTGCTCGTGACCCACGACCCGGAGCTGGCGTCCCGGGCCAACCGCGTCATCCGGCTGAGCGGCGGGCAGATCGTCTCGGATACGCTGAACGGGGACGGGTGAGCCTCCGCTTTGCGCTGCGCCACGCCCGGCGGGAGGGTCGCTCGAGCGTGCGACGGATCGGCCTGTACATGGGGGCAATCACGCTGGGGGTCGCCGCACTGGTCGCCATCAACTCGTTCCGGGGCAACATCGTGGAGGCCATCCGATCCGAGTCCCGCACGCTCCTCGGCGCCGACCTCGAGGTACACAGCAGCCGGCGGTTTCCCGACGAGGTCCAGACCATTCTGGATTCCGCCGCGGCAGCCGGCGTCCCCCGGTCCACGGTGACCAGCCTCCCGTCCATGGCCCGGTCGCCGGTCACCGAGATGAGCCGGCTGGTCCACCTGCGGGCGCTAGAGGGCGATTTCCCCTACTACGGCGAGATCGGCACGGACCCGACCGACGCCTGGGGGCGGCTGCGGGAGGGCCGAAACGCCGTGGTGGAGGCCGCGGTGACGGCGCAGCTCGACATCGCGGTCGGCGACAGCGTGATGGTGGGTGAGGCGGCGTTCCAGATCATCGGGATCATGACGAGCTCCCCCGGGGAGGTGAGTTTCCAAAGTGCGGTGGGCCCACGCGTGTACATTCCCGCCGCGTACCTCGAGGAGACCGGCCTGATCCAGTTCGGGAGCCTGGTGCGCTACCAGACGTACCTGCAGATCGAGGACAATCCCACCCTCCAGGCCTTCCTCAACCGGTACAACAGCGTCTTCGAGAACAACCAGGTCGGGTACAACACGGTGGCCGAACAGGTGGAGAACCTCACCGAGGCGTTCGAGAACATGACCCGGTTTCTCGGCCTCGTGGGGCTTACCGCCTTGCTCCTCGGCGGCGTGGGCGTCGCCAGTGCTGTGCACGTGTACACCAAGGAGAAACTGAATACGGTGGCGGTGCTCCGCTGTCTTGGCGCCACGCAGCGAACCGTGTTCACCGCCTACCTGGTGCAAGCGGCGGCGCTCGGGTTCCTCGGTGCGGCGGCGGGCGTGATCCTGGGACTCGCAGTGCAGCGCACGCTGCCGGGCGTGCTGGGCGACCTGCTGCCCCTGGAGGTCAATGTGACGGTGGACTGGCTCGCCGTGGTCGCCGGGCTCGTCATCGGTGTGTGGGTGGCCAGCGTGTTCGCCCTCCTACCCCTCCTCGCCGTTCGCGACATTCCGCCGCTGCGGGCGCTGCGGCGTGAGCTGGAAGAGATGCCCCGGCGGTTCACCGTCTCCCGTGGCGTGGCGGGCGGAGCCCTTCTCGCGAGCGTACTGGTGATCAGCCTGTGGCAGGCGCCGTTGCCCGCACTGGGGTGGGTCTACGCCGGGGGGATCGTGGGGACCGTCGTGTTGCTCTGGGGTACCGCACGCCTGTTGATGCGCATGACCCGTCGCCACTTTCCGAAGCGAGCGCGGTATGTGATCCGACAGGGTATCGCCAACCTCTTCCGGCCGCAGAACCAAACCGCCGCCGTCATCATCGCCCTGGGCTTCGGCACGTTCTTGATCGCCACGATCTATCTCGTGCAGCGCAACATCCTCGAGCCGTTCACCATCGACTCCGGCGCCGAAGCCCCGAACCTCTTCCTGTTCGACATCCAGCAGGATCAGCAGGACGGTGTCGCCGACCTGCTCCAGCAACACGGCGCGCCGCCGCTCCAGCTCACCCCCCTCCTTCCGGCTCGCCTGAGCGCCATCAACGGACGTCCCGTGGACGAGATCCTCGCCGACAGTGCCGGACCGATCATCCCGCGGTGGGCACTGCGGCGGGAGTACCGTCACACGTATCGGGAAACCATGGCGCCAACGGAGGAACTCATCGCCGGGGAGTGGTGGGAGACGGCGAACCCCACCACTTCGGGTCTCCCACGGGTATCCGTCGAGCAAGACATCGCCGAGGAATTACAGGTGGGTATCGGGGACCGCGTGACCTGGGACTTTCAGGGGATTCCCGTCGAGGTGGAGATCTCGAGCGTGCGGCGGGTAAACTGGGCCCGATTCGAGCTGAATTTCTTCTTCGTCTTCGAGCCCCAGGCACTCGCGGCCGCGCCGCCGACGATCATCGCGTTCACACGCATCAACGACATTCAGCAGCGCGCCAACTTCCAGCGGGACCTCGTCCGGGCGTACCCCAACGTGTCGGTGGCGGACCTCGCGCTGCTGCAGGAAGCCCTGGAGAGCATCCTCGACAAGGTCACCCTAGGTGTACGCTTCATGGCCCTGTTCAGCATCGCCAGCGGCATCATCGTGCTGTTCGGCGCCATCGCCACATCCCGCTTTCACCGGATTCGCGAGGGCGTGCTGCTCAAAACCCTGGGCGCCACCCGCAAGCAGATCGGCCACATCCTGCTCACGGAATACCTCGCCCTCGGCACGCTCGCAGGGCTCACGGGAATCCTCCTGGCCGGGATCGCCGCATGGGGGATGGTGCGGTTTATGTTCGAACTGGACTTCCACCTACCTGGGATCCCCCTGACGGCCCTGGGGCTCGGGGTGGCCGTGCTCACCGCAGGCATCGGGCTCCTCAACGGTCGGGACGTGCTGAAGCGACCGCCCCTCGCCGTGATCCGGGAAATCGCCGAGTAAGCGCTTACCGACCCGGCACCACCCCCACGATGCGCAGCGGTCCTCCGCTGCCACCCTCGATCTTCATCGGGAGCGCGATCACGTAGCCGCCGATTTCCGGCATCGCCTCCAGGTTGGCCACGTTCTCGAACCCCGGGATGTTCTCGGCGTAGAGGATCCGGTGGGTCTCGAAGGTGCTGGACTGGCCGTAGTCGATGCTCGGCGTGTCGATCCCCAGGGCGGCGATGTCGCGGTTCTCCACCAGCCACCGGGCGGCGGCGGGATCGAGTCCCGGGAAGTGCAACAGCGGCACCGCCTCGGCGCCGCGCAGGGTGGTCCCCAGATACGCCTGCGGATCGGGCCAGTGTTGGCCCCACCCGGTGAGCAGCAGCACGATCGCCCCCACGGGAATGGGCCCGTGGGCCGCCTCGAACGCCTCGAAATCCTCCACGGCGACGAGGTAGTCGGGATTCCCCGCAGCCCGGTTCGCCACGTCGATCACCACGGCGCCGGCGATGAGCCTGGCCAAGGGGATCTCGTCGGTCGTGTGTTTCCCCTCGGAAAAGTGGACGGGCGCATCGAGGTGGGTGCCCCCGTGCTCAGCGGCGCTGAAGTTGTAGGCCGAGTAGTACCACCCGCCTTCGGTCACGCCCTCCGACACCGTCTCCAGCCGGAAGCCTTCAGCCGTGGGCCAAAAAATGGCCGAATCGTTGTACGAATGGGTGAGATCGATCCACGCGTCGGGATCTTGAAACAGCTGCTCGATTCGCTGGTCGCTCACCGAGCAGGCGAGGCCGCCAAGAGCGAGAGGAACGAGCCAGCGCAACGTGCGAACGGGGGCCATTGGGAGACCTTGGGGATGAGGATGACGGTAGCTTGGAGGAATCGCAGTGGCCCGTCAAGCGGGTCTTCCGCGCGGTTGACCCCCGCCACAATTTGTCTCAATCCCTCTTCATGGAGGCCCCCATGCGCCGCGCAGTCTCATTTGTCACCGCCTGCCTCGTCGTGGCCGTCGCCCTGCCATCGGCGGCAACGGCACAGGACCAGGACGATCGAATCACCCTGGCCCAGTTCCTAGATACCGAGCGGGTGTCCGATCCCCAGATCTCCCCCGACGGGCGGCAGATTGTCTACAGCCGGCGCTGGGTGGACAAGATCAACGACCGGTGGACGTCCTCGCTCTGGATCATGAACGCCGACGGAAGCCGCAACCGGCATCTCACCGAAGGGTCGTCGCCTCGCTGGTCGCCCGACGGACAGCGTCTCGCATTCACCCGCCAAGGCGAGCCCCAGGGATCGCAGATCTTCGTCCGCTGGATGGACGCCGAAGGGGCAGAAACCCAGATCACCACCCTGGAGCAGGGACCCGGCGGCATCGCGTGGTCCCCGGATGGAGAGCACATCGCGTTCACCAAGAACGTGCCGGGGGAACCCCAGTGGCGGGTCTCGCTTCCGGGCCGTCCCAGAGGCGCCAAGTGGACCGAGGACCCCAAGGTGGTCACGCGCCTCAACTACCGGCGCGACCGGGTGGGCTTCAGCGACGACGGGTACCGCCACATCTTCGTCGTCCCGTCGGAGGGCGGCACCGCCCGGCAGCTCACCAGCGGCGACTGGAGTCACAGCGGCGTAGCGTGGACCCCTGATTCCCGGGAGATCCTCTTCTCGGCGAATCGGGTGGAGGAAGCCGAGCACACCTGGCGCCAGTCCGACGTCTATGCGGTGAGCGTGGAGACCCGTGACATCCGCCAACTCACCACGCGGAACGGCCCCGACGGTAGCCCCGTCGTCTCACCCAACGGTCGCCTGGTGGCGTACACGGGCTACGACTGGGTCGAGGACACGTTCAT